>DASWUD010000256.1:0-2948 GCA_036401755.1 Gammaproteobacteria bacterium | reverse complement strand
ACCCTTGGTGACCACGTCGATCATGGTGGCGCGGCTCAGGGCGCTTGGCGGCGTAGTGGTAAAGTCGCGCGGCTTGAGTGCCATGCCGCTGGTCCACGTGCCACCGTTACCTGCGTCACCATGACAGACCGCACAGGTCTTAGCGTAGATATCGCGACCGCGGTTATCGGCATTGGTGGCCCCCGACCGAATGAAGGTCGCCAGCAGATAATCGGCCAGCCCGGCAATCTCCCGCTCATTGAGTTGTGACTTCCAGGCCACCATGGCGGTGCCGGGGCGCCCGTTGCTGATGGAGTGAATGATGCGCTCACGCACCAACTCCTGTTTCGATGCCGCCGAGGTAAAGTTGCGTGGCGGCGGATTGAGCGCCTGACTGCCGCGGCTCTGGCCATCGCCCCGATCGCCATGACAGACCGAACAGTAATTGTGGTAGAGCAGGGCGGGGTTGACGGCGGGCACTGCAGCCATAGACGCGGCACTGCCAAGCGCGGCCAGAAGGAGTGTGGCGTATTTATGAAACAGGAATCGCATGATGTCGTGGTGTTTGTGGCTGTTATGGTTTTATCGCCGTAGTTTGCGTTAGTATACCCAGACAAGGCAACGACAAAATTGTTGCCACAATAAAAAACATACCGTGTCACTGCGGGGATGGATACCCAGCGCACAGCAGATGCGCAGCGATGGCCCGGCTAATAACAATATGCCGTCAGGCACATCCACCACAGGATCGGGAAGCTTCCATGCAGGTTTTCCATAAACATTACATTCACGCTCTGCCTTTACTGGTGTTACTGCTAGGTATGGGCCCGTCTCAGGCGGCCGACCCCCAGCCACCCAAGGCACATGTTGCCTCGTTCGATGCGAAGCTCATTCTCGGCTCCAAGCATGATCTTACCTCGCTCAATGAGCGGGCCAGTGCGGAGGCAATGGGTGGTGTGGCTTATACCGATTACGCCAATCCCTGCATCTATTGTCATCTGCCCCCCGACAAAACAGCAGGGGCAGGGGAGCAGATGAGTGCGATTGCGGGATGGAACCGTATCCGACCGGTGGTGGAGCAGTATGAAACCTATAACAGCAGCACTCTGCAAAATAGCACCAATCGCCCCAGTGACATCAGTCTGCTCTGTCTCTCCTGCCACGACGGTACAGTGGCCGTCGATCGCATCGTCTTCAAGCCGATGGGCTGGAGCAGTGACAAACAGGCGACCTTGCACATGAAGCTTGGTGCCGACAGTGATATCAACAACTGCGGCAAATGCCACGATGGCGACATCGCCCACGATATCCGCGTCAAGGCGATCGGCACCAATCTGCGGGATGATCATCCGATCTCGATCCGTTACGCAGGCTTCGCCATCGACAATCCCAATTTCAAGACCGCCGATGGGCCGTGGGGCTTCGACAACGGCGTAAAACTCTATGACGGCATGGTGGAGTGTGCCAGTTGCCATGATGTTCACAAACCCGAAGCCCGCATGCTGTTGCGTGTTGACCCCTCCCTATTGTGCGCGACTTGCCACACCAAATAATGTTGAAGGAGCCGGATGATGTTTGAACGGAGTATCTTGACGCTGGGCATGGCCTTGTTGGCGGGGTGCGCCTCGGCACCCGACAAAGCGTTCGTCGCGCCGGTTTTTCCCATGCCTCCCGAACAACCGCGCTTCATCTATGAACGTACCCTGATCAGCAGTGCCGACGTCGAAGTACTGAGCAGTGAGGAGAAATTCAAGATGTTCGCCACCGGTGTGGCAAAGGATGCCCGCGGTCTTTCCAAACCCTTCGGTGTCGCAGTACATCGCGGTCGTATCTACGTCACCGACACCATCCAGAATGCCGTGGTTATGTTTGATATCCCTGGCCAAAAATTTACCACCTTCGGCATCAGTGGGGTAGGCATCCTCGGCAAACCCCTCGGAATCGACATTGCCGACAACGGCGAGGTCTATGTGGTGGACAGTCTGGGCAAACGCGTGGTGGTCTACGATGGCGACGGCAAATATCTGCGCTCCCTCGGCGGCAAGGAGAATCTGGAGCGTCCCTCGGGGGTGGCAGTCAACCGTGAGGGAACCCGCCTTTACGTTGTCGATACCGGCGGGGTCTCCAGCGAGAAACATTGTGTGCAGGTATTCGATGCACTCACCGGCGAGTTCATCCGCACCATCGGCAAGCGTGGCAACGAGCCCGGCGATTTCAATCTGCCATTGCTCGCCTCAACCGACAAGGATGGCAATCTCTATGTGATGGACAGCGGCAACTTCCGCGTCGAGCGTTTTGATGCTAACGGCGAGTTTCAGCATAGCTTTGGCAAGGTGGGACGCAATCTCGGCGACTTTGCACGCCCCAAGGGGATCGACGTCGACCGCGAGGGAAATGTATACGTGGTCGATACCTCGTTCGGCAACTTTCAGATATTCGACAGGGAGGACCAGCTGCTTCTCTTCATTGGCGAACGTACCGAGAAAAACGAACCGGCCAAGTACATCCTGCCAGCCGATATCGAAGTTGATGAGGATGGCCGCATCTATGTCGTTGAGCAGTTCTTCCGCCGTGTGGATGTTTTCAGACCTTATGGAATGAAGGCTGAAGAGGGGTTCGCCGCAGTCGCAGCACAGGCGCGCTAGGCCAGAACATATATAACCCGTTGGATAGCAGTAAATTCAACGGGTTAATGTCGCCATGGGCTCCTCTGTACACTCTTTATATTACTTTACATAATATACATTATGCGCATGTTTGGTTGGGCGGGCTTCGCCTTCGCCACGTGAGTGGCTGGTGCTGGTCGCTGCCAACCTGCACGCTCCATATCCTGGATGTTTTACTGCACGTATTTCGCTGGGCTGGCATTGAGCCTGTTTGGAGTTTATCTGTTCGACACAGCCCGGTTGGGTGGATATCTATCTGCTTACGGCATGCTGTATGTAGTTATGACGGCTGCAAGAGATCTG
>DASWUD010000255.1:0-23806 GCA_036401755.1 Gammaproteobacteria bacterium | reverse complement strand
GACTCGAGATCGATGCCGTCGATGAGATCGAGCGGATCGATGATGTTGCCCTTCGACTTGGACATCTTGTCGCCGTTCTCATCGCGGATGAGGCCGGTGATGTAGATCTCCTTGAACGGCACGTCGCCCGCGAATTTCATGCCCATCATGATCATGCGGGCGACCCAGAAGAAAATGATGTCGAAGCCCGTGACCAGGACGGTCGTCGGATAGAACGTCTTGAGCGCGGCCGTCGGGTCCGGCCAGCCCAGCGTCGAGAACGGCCACAACGCCGATGAGAACCACGTGTCGAGCACGTCGTCATCCTGGCGCAGTTTCACCTCGAAGCCGAGGTGGTGCTTGTCGCGGATCTCCGCCTCTGAGCGGCCGACGTAGACGTTGCCGTTTTCGTCATACCAGGCGGGGATGCGATGGCCCCACCAGATCTGGCGGCTGATGCACCAGTCCTGGATGTTCTCCAGCCACTGGAAGTAGGTGTTCTCCCAGTTCTGCGGAATGAAACGGATGTCGCCGTTGCGCACCGCGCCGAGCGCCGGTTCGGTGATCGCCTTCTTGCCGCCGGGACGGCCGTCGGGCAGCACGTCGCGGGTGAGGTCGACGAACCACTGATCGGTGAGGTAGGGCTCGATGACCGAACCGGAGCGGTCGCCGCGCGGCACCATCAGCTTGTGGTCGTCGATCTTCTCCAGCAGCTCCAGCGCCTTGAGGTCGTGCACGATTTCGCTGCGCGCCTCGTAGCGATCCAGGCCGCGATACTTCTCCGGTGCGTTGTCGTTGATCTTGGCATCGACCGTGAAGACGTTGATCTGCGGCAGGTTGTGGCGCTGCCCCATGGCGTAGTCGTTGAAGTCGTGGGCCGGGGTGATCTTCACACAGCCGGTACCGAACGCCGGGTCGACGTAGTCGTCGGCGATGATGGGGATCTCGCGCCCTACCAGCGGCAGGGTGATGCTCTTGCCGATGAGGTGCTGGTAGCGCTCGTCGTTGGGATTCACCGCCACCGCGGTATCACCGAGCATCGTTTCGGGACGGGTAGTGGCCACCACCAGATGGCCGCTGCCGTCGGCGAGCGGATAGCGGAAGTGCCAGAGGTAGCCCTGCTCCTCTTCGCTGATCACTTCGAGGTCGGAGACGGCGGTGTGCAGCACCGGGTCCCAGTTGACCAGGCGCTTGCCGCGGTAGATGAGCCCCTCTTCATGCAAGCGGACGAAGACTTCCTTCACCGCCTCGCTCAGCCCCTCGTCCATGGTGAAGCGTTCGTGGCTCCAGTCGAGCGACGAGCCCAGGCGGCGCAGCTGGCGGGTGATGTTGCCGCCCGACTCCGCTTTCCACTCCCAGACGCGTTCGATGAACTTCTCGCGCCCCAGATCGTGGCGTGATTTGCCCTGCGCATTGAGCTGGCGCTCCACCACCATCTGCGTGGCGATGCCGGCGTGGTCGGTGCCCGGCTGCCACAAAGTGTTGAAGCCGCGCATGCGGTGGTAGCGCACCAGCGTGTCCATCACCGTGTTGTTGAAGCCGTGGCCCATGTGCAGGCTGCCGGTGACGTTGGGCGGCGGGATCATGATGCAGTAGTTGCCGGCGGAGTCCGGCTTTGCGCCCTCGGGGGTGAAGTAACCGTTCTCTTCCCAGGTCTTGTACCAGCGCTGTTCGATGGCGTGCGGTTCGTAGCTTTTGTCCATTCTTGATTCGATGCCTGCGATTAAAGGGGGGCGAAAAATGGGCGGAATTATACCTTAAAGGCGGGGGCAGGGCCCAAGGTTCAAGGGACTCTCGCCAAGACGCCAAGCACGCCAAGAAATGCAACGCACTTGAGTCTTTGCATACTTGGCGTGCTTTGCGGCTTGGCGAGAGTCAGTGTCCTTTGAGCCTGGAGGTTACCCTATGGTGTGGTGCTCCAGTGGATAGCCGCGCTCCTTGTAGAAGCGGAAGCGCTCGCGGCCGAGGGTGCGATGAGCTTCGTCGCCGCCGATTACCTCGGCGACCCGTTCGAAGCGGCTGAAGAAGAGCGGCACGCTGTCGGCGAGGTTGATGAGCACGGTGTCGTGGTGTTTGGGCTCTCCGCCATGGCCGATATGGATCGGTGTCTCTTCGTCGAACGGTGCATTGTCGATCACTTGATGGGGCACGAAGCTGCCGTCGCGGAAGGTCCACAGCAGTTCGTCCATGCGCTGTGACTCGGCGCTATCTGCGGTGTGGATATAGACGCGGTGCCCCTGCTGCCACACCTTTTCGGCGAGGCGGCAGGCGAAGCGCAGCCGCTGCAGCGGCTGTGTGTCGTCCAGGATGTAGAAATCGACTTTGGTCATCAGGGCCGCGCTTACTTCTTGGCCGCCACACGGTTGAGCAGGTACTGCACCAGCATCGGTACCGGGCGGCCGGTGGCCCCCTTGTTGGCGCCGGTGTCCCAGGCGGTGCCGGCGATATCCAGGTGGGCCCACCGCAGACCCTTGGTGTAGCGGCCGATGAAGCAGGCGCCGGTGATGGTGCCGGCCTCGCGGCCGCCGACGTTGGCCATGTCGGCGAACGGGCTCTTCAGCTGTTCGTCATACTCGGGCCACAGCGGCAGCTGCCAGGCGCGGTCGCCGCTGGCGCGGCCGGCGTCGAGCAGGGCGTCGATGAGATCCTGATCATTGCCGAGCAGCCCGCTGGCGTGCTTGCCCAGGGCGATGACGCAGGCGCCGGTGAGGGTGGCCACGTCGATCACAATTTCCGGTTCGAAGCGCTTGGCGTAGGTGATGGCGTCGCAGAGGATGAGGCGCCCTTCGGCGTCGGTGTTGAGGATCTCGATGGTCTGGCCCGACATGGAGGTGACGATGTCGCCCGGCTTGTTGGCGTTGCCGTCGGGCAGGTTTTCCGAGGCGGGCACCACCCCCACCACGTTGATGGGCAATTCGAGTTCGGCGATCGCCTTGAGGGTGCCGAGCACGGCGGCACCGCCGCACATGTCGTACTTCATCTCGTCCATGCCGGCGCCCGGCTTGATGGAGATGCCGCCGGCGTCGAAGGTGAGCCCCTTGCCCACCAGCACCACCGGCTTGCGTTTGCGGGCGGTGGTGACGCCGTTGTATTCGGCCACGATCAGCCTGGCGGGTTGGCGACTGCCGCTGGAGACCGACAACAGCGAGCCCATGCCCAGCTTCTCCATCGCCTTTTCATCGAGCACCGTCACCTTGATGTTTTTGTAGTGGTTGCCGAGCGCCTTGGCCTGCTCGGCCAGATAGGTGGGGGTGCAGATGTTGCCGGGCAGGTTGCCAAGGTCCTTCGTCAGTGTCATGCCGGCAGCGATGGCCGTGCCCTCCGCGATGCCGCGTTTGGCAAGGCGCGCCTCGGTGGCATCGGCTACCCACCACTGCAGTTTGGCGAGGGGCGGGAGATCGGTCTCCTTTTTGCTCTTGGTCTGGTCGTAGCGATAGCCGAGCTGCGCGGCGACCTCGGCACACAGGCGCGCCTTCCAGGCGGCATCACGGCCGTTGACCTCCAGTTCGCCCAGGCAGACCAGGGCCTCTTTGGCAGCGGTAGTGCGCGCGGCTGTAAGGGCGGCCTTCACCACCTTGTGGTAGGTGGTAATGTCCATTGCATCCTCCTTGCCGCAACCCACCACTAGCAACCGGTCACAGGCGAGCCCGGCCGGATGGTGTAGCATCACGCTCTGACCGGCCTTGCCCTTGAGGTCGCCGCTCTTGAGCAGCGCCTTGATGGCACCCTGGGAGGCCTTGTCAACCGCTTGGGCCGTGGCGGTGAGCTTGCCCCCTTCGAATACCCCGAGGATGAGGCAGGCGGTGCTTGTTGATTCGGGTTGACCGGTCTTGACCGTGACGTGCATGGGAAGGCTCCTGTGGGTATTCGGATAGTTGCAGGATAGCGTAAACTGGGCGCCACCATTTCTATCGGACCATTTTAAAGCCTGGCGACTCTCCTCGGCCAGACGGAAACCTCTTTTTGAATATCCTCAACCGTTACCTGCTGCGTGAAATCGGCCTCACCTTCATTGGGGTGACAGGGCTGCTGTTGCTCATCTTCATCAGCGGCACGCTGGTGCGCATCCTGGTGGAGACCCTGGAGGGGGACTATCCAGCCACCATCATGTTTGCGCTGCTGGGCCTCAAGGGGGCGGGGAGCCTGATGCTGGTGGTGCCCATCGCCCTGTTCATTTCGGTGCTGCTGGCGCTGGGGCGCCTCTATCACGACAGCGAGATGGCGGCGATGCTCGCCTGTGGCATCGGCCCTGAGCAGATCCTGCGCAGTGTCGCCCGCGTCGCTATCTTCGTGGCGGTGGTGGTGGCCTGGCTCGCTCTGTTTTTCTCCCCCTGGGCCGAGGAGATGAGCCACCAGCTGCTCGACGAAGCGGCTTCCAAGCCAGAGATCGAGGGGATCAATGCCGGGCGCTTCAATATCCTCGGCGACGGCAACTATCTGGTCTATGTGGAGTCGCTGTCGGTGGATCGGCGCAGCATCTCGCAACTCTTTGCCCATGCGCTGCACCAGGGACAGGAGTACCTGGTCACATCGAGCGGCGCCCGTGAGGTGCAAGACCCGAGTGGCGATCGCTACCTGGTGCTGGAAAACGGTTTCCGCTACGAGGGGAAGGCGGGGCAATCGGCATTCAACATCGTGCAGTTCCGTGAGCACGGCCTGCTGCTCAAGGAGCGCGCCATCGTGCCGTCGAAGCGGCGGCGCAATGCCATCTCGACGTTGACGCTGCTCGCTTCCACTGTACCTGCCGATCAGGCGGAGCTGCAGTGGCGCCTTGCTGTGCCGATCAGCACGCTGTTGTTGGCGCTGCTGGCCGTACCGCTCAGCCGTACCGCACCGCGCGAAGGTCGCTTCGGCCGGCTACTCGCCGGGATTTTGCTCTACATCGTTTACAACAATCTGCTCAGTGTGGCGCGTTCGGCTCTGGGCAAGGGGGAGGTGCCGTTCTGGGTGGGCACCTGGTGGGTGCACCTGTTATTGCTGGCGGTGTTGTTCGGCTTTTTGTGGAGCCAACACCGCCTGCGTGGTCCGCGCCGTGGCAAGGAGGTGAGTAGTGCGCCTGCTTGATCGCTATATCGGCCGTTCGGTGGTGAGCCACTCGCTGGTGGTGCTGGTGGTACTGCTGGCGCTCTATTTCTTCAGCCTCTTTATTACCGAGTTGGATAGTGTCGGACGTGGCAACTACACCGTCCTCGATGCGCTGGGTTATACCCTGCTGCTGATACCACGGCAGATCTACGAACTGTTTCCCATGGTGGCACTGCTCGGTAGCATGCTCGGTCTGGGGGCGCTCGCCAACAACAGCGAGTTGACGGTGATCCGCGCCGCCGGTGTTTCGGTGCGCCGTGTACTGCTTTCGGTGATCAAGGTGGGGATGGTGCTGGTGGCGGTGGTGGCGCTCCTCGGCGAGGTGGTGGCCCCCAGGCTGGAGAAGCACGCGCTGGAGTGGCGCGCCTCACTGATGCATGAGAGCGTTACCCTGCAAACGCGCGGTGGCCTGTGGGCGCGTGACGGCAACACCTTTTTCCAGCTCAAGAGCGTTCTCTCTACAGGCATTGCCGATGATGTGACCCTCTATCGTCTCGACAAGGACTTCCGCGTCAACGAGATCGTCACGGCACGCCACGCCGTCTACCAGGGAAATGACTGGCGGCTGATGGATGTGCTCACCACTCGTTTTAATGAAGGGGAGATAACTACCCAGCACCTCGACTCCCTCAACTGGCACAGTAGTCTCACCCCCGAGGTGGTGGGACTGGTAGCGATCCCCCCCGAGAATCTCTCCATCTGGGATTTGGTGGGCTACATCAGTTACCTGAATGACAACGGTCTCGATTCCGGCCCCTACGAGCTCTCCCTCTGGATCCGCATCATGACGCCGCTGGCCACCGCCGGCATGGTGCTGCTCTCCGTGCCGTTCGTCTTTGGTTCGATGCGCAGTGTGGCGCTGGGGCGTCGTGTCACAGTGGGCGCACTCGTCGGCATCGGCTTCTACCTGTTCAACGCCATTTTCAGCCGGCTCGGCCTGGTCTATATGCTACCCCCCGCCTTCAGTGCGGCCCTGCCGACCGTGGTGGTCTATATCGCCTGGGCAGTGATGATGCGGCGGATCAGGTAGACTCTCGTTATGACGGTATCACGGAGCCCCATCATGGCTGATCTCTTTTCCGTAGTGCGCAGCTGGCGCGGCGGTTTGCTCTTCATGCTGCTGCTCATTGCCACCGCGCCACTCCATGCAGAACCGTTTCGCGTCGAGTCCTTCGAGGCGCATTACAACGTCAAGCTGGATGGTTTTAAGGTGGGTGAACTGGAACAGCGGGTGGTGCCGCGTGCGGATGGTAGCTGGTTGCTGGAGACCATCATGCAAACCACCGGGGTCGTCTCCTGGTTCAAGAGCGATAAGGTGGTGGAGCAGAGCGTGATGCGCATCGTGGACGACACCCTGCAACCGCTCAGTTACTCCTACCGCTATACCGGTCGCAACAAGGATGTGGTGGAACGCATCGATTTCGACTGGCCCCAGATGCAGGTGCGCTCGCTGCGCGATGGAAAGATCACCCTGCTGCCTGCTGAAAAGGGGCTGCTCGACAAACAGGTCTATCAGCTGCTGGTGCGCCGCGATCTGGCGCGCGGCCTGAAGAGCATGAGCTATCCGGTGGCCGAACGCAGTCGCCTCACCAACTTCGATGTGGTGGTGGCGGGAGAGGAGATGGTGGTCACCCCGTTTGGCAAGTACCGCACCATCAAGGTTCAGCGCGGCGCGACTACCCTATGGTGCGCCCCAGAGCTTGGCTACGCGGTGGTCAAGCTGGAACGCCAGGAGGATGGCCACAGCGCCGTCAGTTACATCACCGCGCTGTCTCGCAAGTGAGTTGCCGCTCCGTTCGATTTTTTTCTTCACCGCAATAAACGCCTATTTCAATCGCCCCGCCCGGACAAACCGCTCCCGCCAATATTTGTCGCTCATCGCGGCGTAGGAGACACGCTTGCCGCTGGAGGGGGCATGAATGAATTGGCCGTTACCGGTGTAGATGCCGATATGGGTGGTGCCACGACCGATGTTGAAAAAGACGAGGTCGCCACGGCGCAGGTCGCGTCGGTCGATGGGGGTGGCTTGGGCGATTTGGCTTCTTGAGTCGCGACTGATGGGATAGCCCGCCCTGGAGTAGGAGTAGTAGACCAGTCCGCTGCAATCGAAACCTTGTGGAGTATTGCCGCCGTAGCGGTAGGGTTTACCCACCATCTGTTCGGCGATGGCGACCGCCTTGTATTGTGCGGTGGACGCCTCGCTGGCAGATTGCGCCGTGGGGCGCGGCGGCTCCAGGGAGCAGGCGCTCATGAGCACAAAGGCACCGCAGAGTGCCCCGGCCATCACCGTGGTTCTTCTCATTATTTTCTCCCGGTTAGCCGAAAACGATCGGCACCACCTCTTTATAGTGGCTGACGAAATGGGCTGTCATCCCCTCACGGATGTGACTGGGAAGTTCGTCAAAATCTCCGCGATTGGCCTCGGGGAGGATCAGCTCCATGATCTTCACGCGCCGCGCAGCAATCACCTTTTCGCGTATACCACCAACGGGAAAGACGTTACCGGTGAGCGTCAGTTCGCCGGTCATGGCGAGCGGGTGCCTGATGCGCTGCTTGCGTGCCAGCGACAGCAGCGCGGTGGCCATGGTGATGCCTGCGCTCGGGCCATCCTTGGGTGTTGCGCCCTCCGGCACATGCAGGTGAACAAACGACTCATCAAAGAAGCTGGGCAGCCCGTGGAACTCCTTGAGATGCGACGAGATATAGCTGTAGGCGATCTCGGCCGATTCACGCATCACCTCACCCAGCTTGCCAGTGAGCTTGAAGCCGCGGTTCTTGCTGTGCACCAGCGTCGCCTCGATACTGAGGGTGGCGCCGCCCATGGCGGTCCAGGCTAGCCCGGTGATGACGCCGATGCCACCCAGTGGCTTCTCCTTATGAAAGAGCGGCTTGCCCAGATAGGCTTCGAGGTTGCCGGGGCCGACGCGAATCGGTCCGCTCTCCCCCTCGACGATCTTGACCACGGCCTTGCGCACGATGCGCCCCAGCTGTTTTTCCAAACCGCGCACGCCGGATTCGCGGGCGTACCCTTCGATCACCTGGCGCAGCGCGGCATCGCTAATCTTCAGTTTTGAAGGTTTCAGGCCGCTCTTTTCCAATTGACGCGGCAGCAGGTGGTGCTGGGCGATGGCCAGTTTCTCCTCGGTGATGTAGCCGGAGAGGCGGATCACCTCCATGCGATCGAGCAACGGACCGGGGATGGTGTCGAGCTGGTTGGCGGTGCAGACGAACAGTACCTTGGAGAGATCAAAGCGGACGTCGAGATAGTGGTCGAGAAAATCGACGTTCTGCTCCGGGTCGAGCACCTCGAGCAGCGCCGAGGCGGGATCGCCCTGATAGGAGGCGCCAATCTTGTCCACCTCGTCGAGCATGATGAGCGGGTTCTGGGTGGCGGTTTCCTTGATCGCCTGGATGAACTTGCCGGGCATGGCACCGATATAGGTACGGCGGTGGCCCTTGATCTCCGCCTCGTCACGCATGCCACCGAGTGAAAAGCGATAAAATTTGCGATCCAGTGCATTGGCAATGGAACGGCCAATGGAGGTCTTGCCGACGCCGGGAGGCCCCACCAGCAACAGGATCGAGCCGGCGATCTCGCCCTTCAGCGCACCGACAGCCAGAAATTCCACGATGCGCTGTTTAACATCGTCCAGCCCATCGTGGTCGCGATCGAGGAGTTTGCGCGCCCGTTTCAGATCAAGTTTGTCTTTGGAATATTTCCCCCAGGGCAGCGAGGTGATCCACTCCAGATAGTTGCGGGTGACGGCATATTCCGGCGAGCCCGACTCGAGGATCGCCAGCTTGTCGAGTTCGTCAGTGACGCGCTGTTGCGCCTGCTCGGTAAGCGTCAGCGAGGTCAGCCGCTGCTTGAAGCGTTCACTGTCGGCAGTGCGGTCATCCTTCTCCAGCCCCAGCTCCTTTTGGATCTCCTTGAGTTGCTCGCGCAGGAAGAATTTGCGCTGTTGCTCGCTCATGCGCTCCTCGACGCGCTGGCGGATCTGGCTTTGCAGCCGGGCCACCTCCAGCTCCTTCTTGAGCAGCACCAGCACCTTTTTCATCCGTTTCACTACCGGGAAGGTTTCCAGCACCTCCTGCAGCTGCTCACGGTTGGCGGTAGTCATACTCGCGGCGAAGTCAGCCAGCGGGGAGGGATCGTTGGGCCCAAAACGGTTGAGAAAATATTTCAGTTCCTCGCTGTAGAGGGGATTTAATGGCAAAAGATCCTTGATGGTATTGATGATGGCCACGGCGTAGGCCTTTACCTCGTCGGGCTTGGCCGGTTTTTCCTCGCTCGGATACTCCACTTGGGCTACGAAAGGCGGTGTTTCGCTGAGCCAGCGAATGATGTGAAAGCGCTGCAGTCCTTCGGCGATAAACTGGATTTTGCCGGAGGAGTGACCGGGATGATGCATGCGTACGGCACTGCCGATCTCATACAGATCACCAGGGCGCAAATCGCTCAATTTGCTGTCATCGCGCACCATCACCAGACCGGCCATATGGTGTTCGGTATCGCCGATCAGTTTGACCGTTTCTAACCAGGGCTCTTCGTCCATCAGTACCGGAAACGCCTGTGCCGGGAAAAAGGGACGGTCGTAGAGGGGAAGAATGTGAAGCATGGCGGGCAGGTTGCTGGTCGGCAGGACCAGCCGCGCGTCACCCATTTCGGTGTCGATATATTCGGCTTCAAGTGGTTCATTTCCGGCCATGATCATTTTCTCCATTTAAATCGAAAACACTGTAAAAACCCGCGTAAACGCAGCTTGGATGTGAGGCATGAAGGCTTGCCGGGGCGCGGTATTGTTACCGCGAATGATATCCCGGAAACAGATCTGGTTGATGCCTTTGCCTCTCATCGGCAGTGCTGGTAGTCCTGTTATACGCAAAGCAGCTGTAGACTAGAATCGATGAATTCTTGAATTAATTGCGCATTATTTCTAATTTTGTGCTTATAATAAATTTGTCAACCGAAAATAAGGAGTGTTTTACATGCCGCGAATGAAGAAAGCTGTTGCCAAGAAAGCCCCTGCCAAGAAACGTGCTGCTGCCAAAAAAGCAGTCGCTGCCACCAAAACTCCCGCCCGTCGTGGACGTCCGCCGAAGAGTGCTGCTGCCAAAAAACGCGGCATCGGTGCCGCCAAGAAGAGCATCGCTCAAGCCAAGTCGATCACCAAGCGTGTAGCCACGGCGAAGAAAGCCGTTTCGGCGGCCGCGAAGGTGATGAAGGCAAAGATCGCTGCGCGCCTGAAGGAAGCGAAGGAAATTCTGAAGGCAGCCGAGGAAGAAGAGAAGATCTTCCTGGCCCGTACCAAGGTCATGGAGGCGGCTGCAGCCGCATTCGATCGCAAGCACGCCGCTGCTGCCGCGAAAAAGGCCAAGGCCGCCGCCAAGAAGGGACGCAAGAAGGGCACCCGTGGTCGTCCGCGCAAGGCAAAGAGTGCCGAGTGATTTGGTCGTAACGAATTGATTACGGCCTGACGCCAAAGGCCACTGTCACAAGACAGTGGCCTTTTTGTTTTGAATGGTGCTGAGGAGCAATTAGATCAAGCCCTCGAACGGTTGTACCTCGACGAGGGTGCCCGCCTCCACGTTGCCCCATTCGGCTGGGAGGATAATGAAGCAGTTGGCGTGGCTCATGGAGCTGAGAATATGTGAACCTTGGGCGCCGGTGGTACGCACGGTAAGCGCGCCGCTGGCGTTGCGCTCCAGAATGCCGCGCTGAAAATCCTGGCGTCCCGGACTCTTTTTCAGCGGAGATGCGCAGGGGATTTTCAAGGTGAGAGGCAATAAATCGTTCTCTCCCATCAGTTGTCGCAATGCCGGCTGCACAAGCTGGTAGAAGGTGGCCATGGCCGAAACCGGATTTCCCGGCAGGCCAAAAAAGATCGCCTGATTGACCTTGCCAAAGGCGAGGGGCTTGCCCGGCTTCATCGCGATCTTCCAGAAATTGACCTGACCCAGCGCATCCAGGGTCTCCTTCACAAAGTCAGCCTCTCCGACCGAAACCCCGCCTGAGGTGATGAGCACATCGGCGATGGCGCTGGCGCTCTGAAAGGCTTCGGCAACCGCCTCGCGACGGTCCGGGATCACCCCCATGTCGATAATCTCGACGCCCAGGCGGGTCAGCATGCCGTGCAGTGTGTAGCGGTTGCTGTCGTAAATTTGTCCTGCACCAAGCGGCTGGCCGAGGGAGCACAGCTCGTCGCCGGTGGAAAAAAAGGCGACACGCAGTTTGCGTCTGACCCGTACTTCGGCAATGCCGAGGGAGGCAAGCAAGCCGAGATCAGCGGGGGTCAGGCGTCGGCCTTTCGGAAGGACCCGTGAATGGCGGGCGATGTCGTCGCCGATGCCACGCACATTGTCCCCCTTGCGATGCGTTGCAGCGATGCGAACCTGATCGCCATCACGCACCGTCTGCTCCTGTATGACAACGGTATCGGCCCCTTCGGGAACGACGGCGCCGGTCATGATGCGCACCGTGTCGCCGGCTGCGAGGTGGCCAGCGAAGGGCTGACCCGCGAAGGCGGTTCCCACTACTCTGAAGCTGGTTTCGCCTGATGCCTGCAGATCGGCAAAGGTGATGGCATAACCATCCATGGCCGAGTTGCGATAATTGGGCACATCGATGGGCGAGAGCAGATCGTCGAACAGCACCCGCCCCAGGGCGTTGCGCAGAAAAATAGTTTCGAAGCCGGTGACCGGTTGCAGTGTGACGCGAATGCGCTCCAGCGCACTGGTGACGCTGAGCAGTTTGGCGGCGGCGGATTCGCAGTCGACATTGGGAACAGGAGTGGTGGAGGTCATGGATGGATCCTGTCGGATAAGGTAGGGGTGAATTATGCCCAAGGGTGATGGGTGGCTCAAATCGTCCCGTCGCTGCTCTTTATCGCCAGATGGGTGACGATAAATCGCGCTATCTGCTGCGGTTGGTTGATGTCGAGCAGCGGCAGCGGGCACGGGTAGTTCTCCGGCCTGTCGTGGGCGACGGCAATCACGTGGGGATCATCGCGGTGGATGGCGGGGCGCTCCAGGTCACTGCGTCGCAGCTCAATTTTAGCAAATGCCTCGTGCTTGAATCCCTCCACCACCACCAGGTCGAGCAGGGTGGTATCGAGGTGGCGCAGCAACTCCTGGAGAGAGGGTTCATCATGTGCGGTTTCATGTTCGGTGATCAGCGCCCAGCGTTTTCGTGAGGCCACCATCACCTGCGTGGCACCCGCCTTGCGCAAGCGCCAGCTATCTTTGCCGGGGATGTCGATGTCGAAATCATGGTGGGCATGTTTGATGATGCCAACGCGCAGCTTCATCGCCCGCAGTTCAGGAATCACCTTTTCCAGCAAGGTGGTTTTGCCGGTGCCGCTGTAGGCGACGAACCCCACCAGGGGGAGCGAAAATTCAATGGCCACCGTGATGCTCCAGCTCCCTGATTTCGTCCAGGGTATTGAGGTTGGCAAAGGCGCCAGGGTTGTCTGAAAAATCGACGTGCACTGTGTGCTGGCGGCGCAGCCAGAGCTGGACCTTGCGTTCACCCGCCAGCAGATAGTCGCGCAGATCGCGGGCGACACCGCGGCGCATCAGCATGATCGACGCATGGAGCCGTTCACCCGCGACGGGAATGGCGATGGCGGCGCCACTGACATCAAGTGCGTTGGAGAGCCGCTGTACCAGATCAACGGGCAGCAATGGTGTATCACACGGCACGGCCAGCAGCCGCTCGCTCTCAAGCACCTCGAGTGCCGCGAGAATGCCGGCAAGTGGGCCGGGATAATCTGGCAGGGTGTCGGCGATGAGCGGGTAGCCGAATTCGGCGTAGCGTTCCTGGGAGCGGTTGGCGTTGATCAGGATTTGATCGGTCTGCGGTGCGATACGTTCGATCACATGTGCAATGAGGGGTTTTCCACGAAAGTTCACCAGCCCCTTGTCGATGCCACCCATGCGACTGCCTTGGCCACCGGCAAGGATCACCGCGGTGATGCAGGATATGGGGCGATGTTCTGGGGGCACGGCAAACTCCTGGGTATGAGCAGTTCAGTGTAACATGAGCTCGATTCGAGCATGGGGAGCTGAGATCAACATGAACACGATGCAGCCTGGACCGGAACAGCCTGACGTGGAGATCCTCGACCGGCAGGTGGCCCACCAGGGATTTTTCCGCATGGAAAAATTCCGCCTCCGTCACCGCCTGTTTGCTGGTGGGATGAGTGAACCCATCAGCCGCGAACTGTTTGAACGGGGACACGCCGCCGCACTGCTCCTTTTCGATCCGCAGCGTGATGAGGTGGTGCTGCTCGAGCAGTTTCGTATCGGTGCCCTCGATGCCCCGGGAGGACCATGGCTGGTGGAGATCGTGGCCGGGGTGATCGAGCAGGATGAAACACCGGAAGAGGTGGCGCGACGCGAGGCGGTGGAGGAGGCGGGTTGCGAGGTGCAGGAGATGGAGTTCATCTGCGAATATCTGGTCAGTCCCGGTGGCACCTCGGAACGGATATCCCTCTATTGCGGACGTGTCGATAGCAGCCATGCCGGTGGTATCCACGGGCTGGCCGAAGAGGCAGAGGATATTCGTGTGCGGGCCGTGCCGTTTACTCAGGCCTGGCAGTGGTTGACGGAGGGGGTGATCAATTCGGCCAGTCCGATCATCGCCCTGCAGTGGCTGCGCATGAATCGCGAACAGCTGCGGCAGCGCTGGTGGTGCGCAACGACCTAGCGTTCAGCGTGCCAATCCCTCTAACCCATAGATGCCACATTTCCTTCCCGCCAGTCGCGTGGCCCCATGGAGTGCCGCTGCGAGCGTTTCACCACGCACCAGTCCATCGATCACCCCGGCATTGAAGACATCCCCCGCCCCCAGCGTATCGACAACCTGCAGGGGGGGATGGGCGGGGGCGTGATGGCAATGCCCTTCGCCATCCAGGGCATAGGCGCCCAGCTCTCCCCAGGCACAGACAAGTTGTGCAGCTATCCCGCTGTTATCATGCAGCGCGCGAAGAAACGAGCAGGCCTCCGGGTGGCCGGAGTGGCGTGCGAACTCCTTGGAGAAGAGCAGTAACGAGGCAAGGGGAAACAGATTTTCAATGCCGGGTCGCACCTTCTCCACCTCCAGTGAGACGGGCAGCTCGGGGCGAATGTTGCGCGCCCGCTCCATCATCGGCCGCACCTCTTCGATATTGCGCCCCTCGAAATGGAGCCAAGCGAATTCGGCGAGATCGATCTGGGTGAAATCGTTGTGATGGTATTCGGGTAGGTCGCGGTAGTGAACGATGGTGCGTGAACCGTTGCGGCGGTTGAGCGTCACATAGGAAGTCGGCACCTTGCCGTGGGTGACAGAGCGCACCGCGCTGCTATCGATGCGGTGCCGAGCCAGGTCGGCGAGAATCAGCGAACCGTCCGGTTCGGCGGCGAGGGTGCCCGCCCAGCTGCACGAGTGACCGAGTTGGCTCAGCGCCACCAGGGTGTTGGCAGCATTCCCACCACGACGGATCTGTTGTGCGCTGGCGCGTACCTCCGTATCTTCGGCGGGATAGCCGTCAACGACGTTGATGATGTCGAGGGTAGCGTTGCCGACGGCCAGGATGCGTGCCACGTATTTCATTCTCCGTGCGGATGTTGTTGAAGGGCCCAGCGGGTGTGCTCGCTCACCAGTGGCCGCACATCATCCCTGCGCTTTTGCAATGCGGCAACCACCGCGGGGGAGGTCGGCGCGTTGCCGAGGGCTACGGCAATATTGCGCAGCCAGCGCTCATGGCCGAGACGCCGTAGTGGTGAACCTTCCGTGTTACGCAGGAAGGTCGCCTCGTCCCATTGAAACAGCTCGATAAGTTGCGGTGCGGCAAGCTCGCCGCGCGGCAGGAAATCTTTTTCGCAGGTGTGCTGGGCAAAGCGGTTCCATGGGCAGATGAGCTGACAGTCGTCGCAGCCGTAGATGCGGTTGCCGAGCAGCGGGCGAAATTCCGTGGGGATCGCACCGTGCAGCTCGATGGTGAGATAGGAGATACAGCGGCGGGCATCGACCTCGTAAGGTGCAACGATGGCAGCGGTGGGGCAGATGTCGAGGCAGGCCGTACAGCTGCCACAGTGGGGAGCAACTGGTGGATCGGCGGTGAGTGGCAGGTCGGTGTAGATCTCGCCAAGAAAAAACCAGGAGCCGTTGCGGGTGAGGAGACTGGAGTGTTTGCCCGGCCAACCGAGTCCGGCCTTCGCGGCGATGGCCTTCTCCAGCACCGGTGCGCTGTCGACAAAGACACGGTAGCCAAACGGGCCGATGGCAGCGCTGATGCGATCGGCCAGTTGTTGCAACCGCTTGCGCAGCAGTTTGTGATAGTCACGGCCGAGGGCATAACGGGAGATGTAGCCGAGCGCAGGTGATTCGAGAACCTGCCAGGCTGACGCCATCGTTTGGGGAAGATAATCCATGCGTACCGATATGATGGAGAGCGTCCCGTCGACCAGTTCCGCCGGGCGGGAGCGTTTGCTGCCGTGCTGCTGCATATAACCCATCTCACCGTGATAGCCGAGGGATAGCCAGCGGTTCAACGCCTGTTCGGCAGCGCTGAGATCGACATCAGCGATCCCCAGCTGCGCAAATCCGAGTTCCTGGGCCCAGGTGCGCAGCTGAACAGTGAACGAGGTCAGATCGCGCGGGTTCTTTGTGTTGCTCATAGTCGCTATGATAACTCCCCATGAACGGTTTGCCTTCCAAGCTTTATCACACCGCCCAGATCCGTCAGCTGGAGCAGTTGGCGATCGACGAGTTCGCCATTCCCGCCACGCAATTGATGGAGCGTGCCGGCCACGCCGCCTTTGAAGTGTTGCGCAAGCGTTGGCCCTGGTGCCGCAACATCGTGGTGGTCTGCGGTAGTGGCAACAACGGGGGTGACGGTTTCGTGGTGGCACGGCTGGCCCGTCAGGCGGGGCTGGCGGTGCGGGTGGCGGCCGTCGGGACATCGCGCGGCTTGAAGGGCGAGGCCGCCGCGGCGATGAAGCGAGCTGCATCCGCAGGCGTCGAGATCCGCCCCTTCGAAGCATCGTCGCTGGAAGGGGCTGAGCTGGTAGTGGATGGACTGCTCGGCACCGGCCTTAGTGGTACGGTCGGTGAGGAGCATCTGGCTGCGATCACTGCGGTCAACCAGGCAGGGCGCCCGGTACTGGCACTCGATCTCCCCTCGGGCATCCATGCCGATACCGGCAGGGTGCTGGGCTCGGCGGTCAACGCCACCCTGACATTGACCTTCGTGGGGATGAAACAGGGTTTCTTTACCGGGGAGGCCCCCGACCATTGCGGCCTCATTGAGCTGGCGACGCTGGGCATACCTGACGAGGCGTATCAGTCACTCACCCCGGCCGCATCTCTGTTCGATTTCGAAAAGGTTGCGCCCCTGTTGCAGCCGCGCCGGCGCGCCAGCCACAAGGGGATGTTCGGCCATCTGCTGGTGGTGGGCGGCGAGCACGGCATGTTGGGGGCGGCACAACTGGCCGCACGCGCTGCCGGGCGGACCGGGGCTGGCCTGGTGAGCCTCGCTACCCGTGAAAGTCACGCCCCACTGGTGGGGGCTGTCGCGCCGGAAGTGATGGCTCACAGTGTCGAGTCGGCCGGTGACCTTGCGCCGCTGCTGGCACGCAGCAGCGTTGTTGCTCTCGGGCCTGGACTGGGGCAGGGGGCGTGGGGGCGTGCACTCTTCGGCCATCTGGTGGAGTGTCGCCTGCCCATGGTGGTGGATGCCGATGGCCTCAATCTGTTGGCGAATAATCCCCTGTGCCGTGACGACTGGGTGCTCACTCCCCATCCGGGAGAGGCAGCACGCCTGCTCGGCTGCAGCAGCAGTGACATCCAGGCCGACCGCTTCGCCGCGGTGGCGGCGATCGCTGAGAGGTATGGCGGGGTGTGCGTTCTCAAGGGGACCGGTACCCTGCTCCAGCGGAGCGGCCAGACCCCGTCGCTCTGCAACGGCGGCAATCCCGGCATGGCCAGTGGCGGTATGGGCGATCTGCTCACCGGTGTCATCGCGGCACTCATCGCCCAGGGCTTTGCTCTGGATGAGGCGGCGCGGTTAGGGGTGGCCATGCACGCGGCGGCGGGCGACACCGCCGCTCGCCAGGGGGGCGAGCGCGGCATGCTGGCCTCCGATCTGCTGCCCCGTCTGCGCACCCTGGCCAATCCCGTTGCCCAGCCAAAATGAGTGAATTTGAGCAGTATCTTTGCAGTGGCGAGGCTACTGAGCGGCTGGGGGCAGCACTGGCGCAGCACGCGCTCCCGGGAACGGTCATCTTTCTCTTCGGTGAGCTTGGTGCGGGCAAGACCACCCTGGTGCGTGGTTTCCTGCAGGGGCTGGGACATTACGGTGCGGTGAAGAGTCCCACCTATACCCTGGTCGAACCCTACGATCTGTCGGGGCGGCGTTATTACCACTTCGATCTCTACCGCCTCGGTTCACCCGAGGAGCTGGAGTATCTGGGGGTTCGCGACTATTTCGACGGGGAGGCCGTGGCGCTGGTGGAGTGGCCACAGCGCGGGGCTGGCGTGTTGCCCGACGCCGATTTGGAGATCCATCTGGAGTACCGGGAGGAGGGGCGTCTGGCCCGTCTGCGCGCCCTGACCACGAGGGGTGATGCGCTGCTCGTTGCCGTGATGCACTCCCAAAGTGGTTGATTTTTCCCGCCTTTCGTTCTAAGTTACCAACAAAACCTCGAAATTTATTTATTATTCATCCGTAAATAAGTGATCAATAAAGGGAATTTTGTGTTGAAACCAGGTGGAGCGGGAATCATGAGAGTCCTTGCCATACTCGTTGCCATAGCGCTGAGCGGCATTGCCCACGCCCAGAATCTGGTGCAGGGAGTGCGTATGTGGCCCGCCCCCGACAACACCCGCCTGGTGTTCGACGTCAAAGGTCCGCCAGAGCATGCTCTCTTTACCCTCAGTGACCCCGACCGCATCGTTATCGACATCAAGAACGCCCAGCTCTCCAAGCCAATCCAGGGGTTCGATTACGGCAAGGGGTTGGTGAGCAACATCCGCACCGCTATGCAGGCGAATGGTGATCTGCGCGTGGTGCTCGATCTCAAAAAGGGGGTACGGCCCAAGAGCTTCGCCCTGCCACCCAATGCGGAGTACGGCCACCGTCTGGTGGTGGATCTGGCCGATGGAGGTGCCCAGACAGCCCCACTGGCCGGGCACGCCGAGGCATCTCAAGGTGAATCGCCCCAACCTCCCGCAGCCGTGCGTCATCTTGCTGACAACAACGAAAACGGCCGTGACATCGTGATCGCCATCGATGCCGGGCACGGTGGCGATGATCCTGGGGCTATCGGGGCGAACGGTACGCGCGAAAAAAACGTGGTGCTCGCGATTGCCCTGAAACTGGCCGAGATGGTGCGCCACGAATCGGGCATGCGCCCGGTGCTGACGCGGGATGGCGACTACTACATCGGTTTGCGCCGCCGTGTCGACATTGCGCGTGAGCAGAAGGCCGATCTCTTCATCTCCATCCATGCCGACGCCTTCAAGAATCGTAACGCACGCGGCTCATCGGTCTTTACCCTCTCGCCGCGCGGCGCGTCGAGTGAATATGCTCGCCTGCTGGCAGAGAAGGAAAATGACTCCGATTTGATTGGTGGTGTCAGCCTCGACGACAAGGATGATGTGCTCGCCTCGGTGCTGCTGGATCTGTCGCAGACCGCCACCATGGAGGCAAGCTCCGATGTCGGCGGTCAGGTCCTTTCCCAATTGCGTCAGGTCAACCTGCTGCATAAGCCACGTGTCGAACAGGCCGGTTTCCGCGTACTCAAGGCTCCCGATCTGCCTTCGATTTTGGTGGAGACGGCCTTCATCTCCAATCGCGATGAGGAGCGCAAGCTGCGTAATCCTGCCGACCAGCAGCGCTTCGCCACTGCAATTATGCAGGGGGTCCGCGGCTATTTCCGGAGAAGTCCACCTCCCGGCAGCCGTATTGCGTCGACGAGCAAGCGGGAACATGTAATCGCCCGGGGGGAAACCTTAAGCAGCATTGCTCGTCACTATCAGGTGAGCACGGAAATGATCCGCGCCCACAATGGCTTGGGTGATTTCCCGCTGAGTGAGGGCCAGGTGATACGCATTCCCGAAGGCGATAGCTGAGTCGCACCATCTTCTTCTGCCCCTTCTAATGCCGCGCGTTTTTCCAGTAAGCTTGCGGCATGAACGCCGCCGCTGATCCGCGCATTAGGATCCTCCCACCGCAAATTGCCAATCAGATCGCCGCTGGTGAGGTGGTGGAACGTCCTGCATCGGTGGTCAAGGAGCTGTTGGAGAACAGCCTCGATGCGGGCGCGCGCAATATCGAGGTGGAAATCGAGCTGGGCGGGGTCCAGCTCATCCGTATCCGCGATGATGGTCACGGCATCCATCGCGACGATCTGACTCTGGCTTTGAGCCCCCATGCCACCAGCAAGATCACCCGCACCGAGGATCTCGACGGGGTCGTGTCACTGGGGTTTCGCGGCGAAGCGCTGGCGAGCATTGCATCGGTTTCACGTCTGCAGCTGAGTAGCCGCCGCAGCGGTGAAGAGCACGGTTGGGTGCTGGCGCCGGGAGAGAGCCAAATCACCCCCGCTTCCCTGCCACCCGGCACCGAAATCGAGGTGCGCGACCTCTTCTACAACACTCCGGCACGGCGTAAGTTTCTCCGCTCCGAGCGTACCGAGCTCTCCCATGTGGAGGAGGTGATCCGGCGCATCGCCCTGAGCCGTTTCGATCTCGCACTGCGCTTTAACCACAATGGCAAGCAGCTGCTGCGGCTCAAACCTGTTCCTGCCGCCGCGGAAGGGCGGCGCCGTGTGGGCGAGCTCCTCGGCTCGGCGTTTGTCGAGAAGAGTCACTGGCTGGATGTCTGCGCAGGTGGGTTCCGGTTGTGGGGCTGGCTTGGCAGCAAGGGCTATTCGCGCAGCCAGCCCGATGCGCACTACTTTTACCTGAATGGCCGCATCATCCGTGATCGTCTGGCTGGGCATGCAGTGCGTCTGGCCTTTGGCGAGAGCATTCCCGAGGGGCGCTTTCCAGCCTATCTGCTCTATCTGGAACTCGATCCCTGTCTGGTCGACGTGAATGTCCATCCCACCAAGCACGAGGTACGCTTTCGCGAAGCGCGCCAGATCCACGACTTCATCTACTGGGCCGTGAAGGGGGCCTTGGCGGAGAGCGAGGCGGGGGACATCGTGCCGACTGCCCCTGATATCACCGCGCTTCATACGGGGGTTCATGGATTCGCCCCCCGCCAGGAGAGTAATTACCGCGCCCCGTTGCGCCCTGCAGTGGCAGAGCAGCCAGGCGGTTATGGCAGGAACGCTGCGACAGCAACAATTCACCCCGCCGGTGCGCAGAACACGCGGCTGGGAGGGACGGTCTGCCAGCTGCGCAGTGGTTATCTCCTTGCCGAACGGGATGATTCGACGATCGTCGCGGATCTCCGCGCGTTGCTCCAGGCGCTCCATCACTCACGACTGACTGCACCGGGCGGCGAGGCGCTGCTGGTTGCCCAGCCACTACTGATTCCCGAGAGTCTGGAGCTGGGTGCTGAGCGTGCCCGCTTGTGGCGTGAGAGGGGGGGCGCGTTGGAGCACTTTGGTTTCGAAGTCGGCTGGCTCGGTGACACGCTGCTGGTGCTGCGCAAGGTTCCGGCAGTGGTGCGCAGCGCCTCCATGCCGGCCTTGTTACAGGCGCTGGAGGCATGGCTGGAGCGCTTTGATACGGTGGTTTCGACGGGCAGGGGTGAGCTGTTGGCGTTGCTGGCACACCATGCGGTTCCCGCATCACTCCCTTCCTACACGCTTTCCGGGTTGAACGCCCTGTTGCACGAGTACGCCTCAGTGATGCCGCCGGCCGCTCCACGTCCCTGGGTGGAGCTCCAGGCGGGCGATTGGCCGCGCCTGTTCGAGTTTTTTTCCTGAGCCGCAGAGATGTCTCACCGTTCACCACTGCCGACCGCCATCTTCCTGATGGGACCTACCGCCTCTGGCAAGACCGATCTGGCGATCGCATTGCGGGAACAGCTGCCGTGCGAGCTGATCAGCGTCGACTCGGCGATGATCTACCGGGGGATGGATATCGGCACCGCCAAACCCGATGCCGAGACCCTGCGACGCGCCCCCCACCGCCTCATCGACATCCTCGACCCGGCCGAGAGCTATTCGGCGGCGCGTTTCCGTGCCGATGCGCTGCGGGAGATGGCGGCAATCACCAATTCCGGCCGGATTCCGTTGCTGGTGGGGGGGACCATGCTCTACTTTCGCGCCCTGGAGTATGGGCTGTCTGAGCTGCCGGCGAAGAATGAGGAGGTGCGTGCCCGACTTCTGGAGGAGGCGCACGAGCTTGGCTGGGAGGCGATGCACCGCCGCTTGCGGGAGGTCGATCCGGTTTCCGCGGTACGGATCCATCCCAACGATCCGCAACGTCTGTTGCGGGCGCTGGAGGTTTTCGTCATCAGTGGGGAGCCGATGAGCCGGTTGTGGGAACAGGAGGAGTCGGAGCGGCTGCCTTACCGCGTGGTCAAGCTGGCGCTGGCTCCGGGCGAGCGCCCCCTGCTCCATGAACGGATCGCAGACCGTTTCCGCCAGATGGTGAGGGGCGGGTTGGTGGAGGAGGTGGAACGGCTCCGTGCACGTGGCGACCTGCATCCGGAGCTCCCCTCCATCCGCTGTGTCGGATACCGGCAGGTGTGGCGCTATCTGGAGGGGGAGTGGGATCACGACACCATGGTCGAGCGGGGCATTTCTGCCACGCGCCAGTTTGCCAAACGCCAGTTCACCTGGCTGCGCAGTGAGCGCAATGTTGAGTGGTTCGAGGCTACGGATGGGAAATTAGTGGATAATACCTTGAAATTTCTGGATGATAATGCCATTTGTTAATGGCGCGGTGGAGAGGATTTCCATTCCCGCAGGCCCGATCACTTGATCGAATTTCCATAATCACCAAGTAAATCAGCAGATTATGAACTATTTAGGGGCGCGTATTGCGCCGGATAATAACAAAAGGAGCCAACAAATGAGTAAAGGGCAAGCACTGCAGGACCCGTTTCTGAATGCCCTGCGCAAGGAGCGCATTCCAGTTTCCATCTATCTGGTCAATGGTATCAAGCTTCAGGGACAGGTCGAGTCGTTCGACCAGTTTGTCGTGCTGCTGAAGAACTCGGTCAGCCAGATGGTCTACAAGCACGCCATCTCCACCATTGTTCCGGCGCGCAACGTCAAGCTCAGCATGGGGCCCGGTGACGACTCCCAGCCAGGCATGCCGGGCATGTCGGACAGCCAGTACTGATCATCCCCTCTCCAGCACGAGGACGGTTTCTTGTTTGAACGCCCAAAGAGCGGCGAGCGGGCTCTGCTCGTTCATCTGGATTTCAGGCAGGAGGGCGACCAGGAGGATCTCGACGAGTTTCGCGATTTGGCACTTTCGGCGGGCGCTGAGCCCGTCGCTGTGGTGAGCGGCGCACGCCAGACCCCTGATCCAAAATATTTCGTCGGCAGTGGTAAAGCGGAGGAGATCCGTCAGCAGGTCGAGCAGAATGACGTCGAACTGGTGCTGGTCAACCATACCCTATCACCTGCCCAGGAACGCAATCTCGAACGACTCCTCAAGTGCCGGGTGCTGGATCGGACCGGGCTGATCCTCGATATCTTTGCCCAGCGTGCCCGTTCCCATGAAGGAAAGCTGCAGGTAGAGCTGGCCCAGCTCAAGCATCTGGCGACCCGACTGGTACGCGGTTGGACCCATTTGGAGCGCCAGAAGGGGGGCATCGGTCTGCGCGGACCGGGTGAAACCCAGTTGGAGACCGACCGTCGTCTGCTGGCGGAGCGCATCAAGACCCTCAATCGCCGTCTGGAGAAGGTGTTGCTTCAGCGCGAACAGGGGCGTAAGGCGCGACTGCGTGCTGAGATCCCCACGGTGTCTTTGGTGGGTTACACCAACGCCGGCAAATCTACCCTGTTCAATCGCTTGACCAGTGAGGGCGTCTACGCGGCGGATCAACTATTCGCCACGCTCGATCCCACCCTTCGGCGGCTACGGTTACCGAGTGGCAATGGCTGTATCGTAGCCGATACGGTCGGCTTCATCCGCCATCTGCCCCACGACCTGGTGGCGGCTTTCCGGGCTACTTTGCAGGAGAGTCGTCAGGCCGATCTGCTGCTCCATGTGATCGATGCCAGCGATCCCGAGCGTGATGCCAAGCGCCACCAGGTTAATGAAGTGTTGATGGAAATTGGCGCAGCCGAAGTGCAGCAGATCGAGGTGTTTAACAAGATCGACCTGGTAGAGGATGCGCAACCACAGCTCATTCGGGATGAGCAGGG
Organism: Gammaproteobacteria bacterium; assembly: GCA_036401755.1. Taxonomy (GTDB): domain Bacteria; phylum Pseudomonadota; class Gammaproteobacteria; order Thiohalomonadales; family Thiohalomonadaceae; genus DASWUD01. Next base: position 421 of record DASWUD010000255.1, on the reverse strand, counting down.
GCAGGTGATTCGCGTCCATCTCTCTGCCGTTTCCGGTGCGGGTATCCAGCTGTTGCTGGATGCGCTGGCCAGCAGTTTGCAGGGCGAGACATTGCACCAACAGCTTCGTTTGCCACCCCAGGCAGGACGTTTGCGCGCACGATTCTATGAAATGGGCGCGGTGGTGAGTGAGTCCCTGGACAATAATGGTGACTGGCTAATGGAGATAGATATCAGACCTCACCATCTGGCCGCCCTGCGCACTCAGCAGGATTTCGCCGAGTTTCTGCCACAGGTCTAGTGGTGTTGCCTTGCAGTCGACACGCAAGGCCCCTAGAATCTTATGCAAGAAACGATCAAAACCTAACTGCGGATTTTTACATCACTTTTTTTCAACTGGAGTCCAACTATGGCCTGGAATGAACCGGGAGGATCCGGAAAC
>DASWUD010000254.1:0-4196 GCA_036401755.1 Gammaproteobacteria bacterium | reverse complement strand
CGCGCCAGCTCGTCCATGCGACCGAGCGCCTCATGCAAGCGCTGACGCGCCATCTCCATCTCTTCATTGATCTGCTCCACCTGCAGCTGCAACTCGGCCGCTTCGGCGGTAAGACGTTCATTACGGGTGCGGATCTGTTCGAGGCGCGCGCTCTTGCCGCTCAGTTGCGACTTGAGATCGGTAATGGCGCGGTTGGCCTCGTTGAGCAGCGACTGACTCAGCTCGCGCTGCTGCTCGCGTTCGCGCAGCAGCTCACGCCCATCCTCCAGCGCTTCGGCCAGCTGCGCGGCGCGCTCGTCGTGGTGGGCGATCGCTTCGGCGAGGCTCTTCAGCTCCTGCTCGCGATGGAGCACGCCAGCGTGCTCGTCGGCATCGCGCGCCACGCGCAGCCAGTTGGGACCAACCCAGATGCCGTCGCGGGTGACGATCGATTCGCTGGCGTGGAGACGCGCGCGCATCTGCAGCGCCTGCTCCAGCGTCTCGGTGGCATACACACCACCGAGCAGCCCGGCCACCGGCCAGGGTGAACTCACCTTGGCGAGCAGCCGCTCGCCGCGAATCTCGGTGCCGTGGGTCTGCGCCTTGGTGTCGAACAGCACCATCGAACCGTGGTGCAGCGAACCGAGCGCGCCGAGCAGCGGGTCGAGGCCATCGACACAGACCGCTTCGAGGTTGATGCCGAGCACGCACTCCACCGCGCGCTCCCACCCTGCCTCCACATCGATGCCCTGTGCCAGGCGCTTGGCGCTGTCGAGCCCCTGTGACGCGAGCCACTGCGTGACCGCGCCCTGACGCTTGCCGAGGGCAGCCTGCTGCAATGCTTCCAGTGAAGCGTGACGGCCGCGCTGGTTCTGCAACGCGGTGCGCACCTGATCGAGCTCTTCGCTGGCGCGCTGGTTGGTTTCGCGTTGTTCGTTGATCTGCTGGATGGCGCCGTTCACCTGCTCCTGCAGCGAGGCGGCGCGCAACTCCCCTTCGGCGCTCTGCTCGGTGAGCAGGGCGATCTCCTCTTCCAGATGACCAACCGAGAGGTTGCGCTGCTCCTCGGCGAGGCGGCCGCGGCGCGCATCGAGCTGGCCGATCTGCTGTTCGAACTGCTGGATACGGGCGCGCTCCACCTGCGCGGTCTGCGACGGTTCGGCGGCAGTGACGTTGAACTCTTCCCACTGCGCCTGCCACTCATGCATCGACTGCTCAGCTTCGGCGAGTGCAGCTGCGGAGAGCTGTGAGGCCTCTTCGGCCTGCTGATGGGCCGGCTCCAGCGCCTTCAACCCTTCGGTGAGTTCGCTGATCTTGCGGGTGTCGCTCTCCTGATGGAGCTGTGCCTCCTGCCAGGCACGCTCGACCTGTTCCATGTCCTGCGTCTGCTGCTGATAGCGTTCGCGCGCATGGTGGATGGTCTGCTCCAGGCGGGCGATGTCGGCGCCGATGCCGTAATACTCGCTCTGCACCGTGTTGAAGCAGTCTGTGGCCTCGATATGGGCCTCGCGCTGGTGCTCGATCCCCGCCTCTGCGGCACGCTGGCGCGCCAGCTGCGCCTCGATGGCGGTCTCCTTCTCGCCAATCTGCCCTTCGAGGATGTGCGCCTCGCTGTCCATGGAGCGCCAGCGCAGCGTCTGCACCTGCGCCTTGAGGGTGCGCTCCTCCTGCTTGTACTCCTTGTAGCGCTCGGCGGTCTGCGCCTGGCGCTGCAAGTGATTGAGCTGCTTGTCGAGCTCTTCGCGCAGGTCGTTGAGACGTTCGAGGTTTTCGCGCGTCTGCTTCATGCGCGACTCGGTCTCCTTGCGGCGCTCCTTGTATTTGGAGATGCCGGCGGCCTCTTCCAAGAAGACGCGCAGCTCTTCGGGCCTCGCTTCGATGAGGCGCGAAATGGTGCCCTGCTCGATGATGGCGTAGCTGCGCGGGCCGAGGCCGGTGCCAAGGAAGATGTCGGTGATGTCGCGACGGCGGCAGCGGGCATTGTTCAGGTGGTAGAGCGACTGGCCGTCACGGGTGACGGTGCGCTTGATGGAGATCTCGGCGTACTGGGCATACTGGCCGCCGAGCGAGCCGTCGCTGTTGTCGAACACCAGCTCCACCGAGGCCTGCCCCACCGGCGTGCGCGTATTGGAGCCGTTGAAGATGACGTCGGCCATGGAGTCGCCGCGCAGGTTCTTGGCGGAGCTCTCCCCCATCACCCAGCGCACCGCGTCGATGGTGTTGGACTTGCCGCAACCATTGGGGCCGACGATACCGGTCAGGTTGGTGGGAAAGGCGATATGGGTCGGATCCACAAAGGATTTGAATCCGGCGAGTTTGATTTTGCTCAGACGCATGGCGACGGAAAAATTCCCTATGAATCAATGATGAAGAAAGTAGCCTGACTTATACTAGGTGTTATCAATCAGCGTTACGGCATCCCTGCAACCCCGCGGATGGTTCATCCCGGCGGGGGTTTTCCGCTACAATTTCGGGCCGTAAAAGCTATCACGAAAGAGCCTTCGATGCCTACCCAACCCAGCAAGACCCTCGAAACCTTCGACAACCCGATGCCGGGGCGCGATTATACCATCCATATCGACATCCCCGAGTTCACCTGCCTCTGCCCGAAAACCGGCCAGCCCGACTTCGCCACCATCACCATCGACTACGTGCCCGACGCCCAGTGCATCGAGCTCAAGGCGCTGAAGATGTACATCTGGTCCTACCGCAACGAGGGGGCGTTCCACGAGAAGGTAACCAACACCATGCTCGACGACTTCGTCAGGGCGTGCGCCCCGCGCTTCATGCGCGTCACCGGCAAGTTCAACGTGCGCGGCGGCATCTACACCACCGTGGTGGCCGAGCACCGCAAACCCGGCTGGCAGCCGCCGCAGCCGGTGCAGCTGCCGTAAATCGATGGGGCAATACCCGGCTTTGCCGAAAGACTGAGCAGTGTTGACCTCAGCGGCCGAGAGTAGAACCCAAGACTCTCGCCAAGGCGCCAAGTAGGCAAAGAATCCAGTGCTTCATCTCTTGGCGTGCTAGGCGTCCTTGCGAGAGCCAGGCTCATCATAGGCCGGCGCCCGTCCCACAATCAGGGCAGCTCGATGGTTGCCACCTCACCTAAGGCGGTGCGGATTTCTGTGAGGCTCGGCAGTTGTGCCCGACCGGGGAAATCGAAGCCGCCGTGACAGGTCAGGCGCACCACCTGGGGTTGGCTTGTTGATGCAAGCGTATGGGCGATATAGCGATTGACCATGCTGACGCCATCGCTGCCCCCGACGATGCGCCACCCGGCATGGTGCAATCCCTCCCGTTGCACCACGAAATCCTCCCCCGCTGTCACGGCTGTGACCGTAAAGCGATCGGGGGCGATCACCGCGGTACCGTGGCTCACCGTGCGCTGCTCGAAATTGCAGTGGGGACGGTAACTGTCGAGGTGACTCTTCTTCACCACCTTGCCGCTCTGCAGAAATACCCGCGCATTGCCCGCCGGAATGGCGAGCTGCTGATGCAGCACCAGCGTCGTCCCCACCGGCATGCGGTAGTAGTGAGAGCTCTCGTCGGTGATAGGCACCGCACATGACAAGAGGGAAACCACGGGCAGTACCCATAACAGACCTATGCGTGTCATTATGGCGCTCTCCAATGTGATTCGTTAGACACCAAGCATAGGCCCTCTTCCATGCTGCAAAACAACAACACACTGGCGATCGGCATCGACGTCGGCACCTCCGGCTGTCGCGCCGTCGCCATCGATGGTGCTGCCCAAATCGTGGCCGAGGCACGCACCCCGCTGCCCGAGCCACTGCGCCTCGAAGGGGGCAGTGTGGAACAGGATCCCGAGCTGTGGTGGCGGGCGCTACTCACCACCCTTAAAGCCCTGCTGGAACAGGTGGAGCCGACCCGCGTGGCGGCCATCGCCGTTGACGGCACCTCCGGCACGGTGCTGGTCACCGACCAGCTCGGCCTGCCGCTCCACCCGGCGCTGATGTACAGCGACAACCGCGCCGTACAAGAGGCACAGCGCGTGGCCGCCACTGCCCCGCGCGAGTCGGCGGCCCATGGCGCCAACGCCAGCCTCGCCAAACTGCTCTGGCTGCTGGCGCGCTACCCCGAGATCGACCAGGCCCACGCCCCGGCCGACTGGCTGGCCAGCCGCCTGTGCGGCATCAAGGTTCCCGGCGATGCCAACTCCATGGTCAAGTTCGGCTGGGACCCGCTCACCCGGCAGT
>DASWUD010000253.1:0-19890 GCA_036401755.1 Gammaproteobacteria bacterium | reverse complement strand
ACCAGGGTGCGCCAGTACGCAGCGGCCTGCTCGAACATCTCACCCTTGGGCGCGTAAGGCCGGCCGCGGAAATACTCGACGGTTTTCTCGTCCACCGCCACCATGCCGGCGCGCGCGCCCGCCTCGATGGCCATGTTGCAGACGGTCATACGTCCTTCGATGGAGAGGTCGCGGATCGCCTCGCCGCCGAATTCGATGGCGTAGCCGGTGCCGCCGGCGGTGCCGATCTCGCCGATGATGGCGAGCACGATGTCCTTGGCGGTGACGCCGGGACCGGCGTGGCCATCCACCGAGACCAGCATGTTCTTCGACTTTTTCTGCACCAGGCACTGGGTGGCGAGCACGTGCTCCACCTCGGAGGTGCCGATACCATGGGCCAGCGCGCCGAAAGCGCCGTGGGTGGAGGTGTGGGAGTCACCACACACCACCGTCATGCCGGGCAGCGTCGCCCCCTCTTCCGGGCCGATGACATGGACGATGCCCTGGCGGATATCGCCCGACGGGAAATAGGTCAAGCCGAAGTCACGGGCGTTGGCATCGAGTGTCTCCACCTGGGTGCGTGCGATGGGATCGTTTATCCCCTTGCTGCGGTCGGTGGTCGGGATGTTGTGATCCGGGGTCGCCACCACGGTCTCCACACGCCACGGCTTGCGCCCGGCGATACGCAGCCCTTCGAACGCCTGCGGCGAGGTCACCTCGTGCACGAGATGGCGGTCGATATAGATGAGACAGGTGCCGTCCGCCTCGCAGCGCACCACGTGGGCATCCCACAACTTGTCGTATAACGTCTTGCCAGCCATTGAACTCTCCTCTTGCTATGGATAAATCCTATCCCTATCCTATTCATGAATCCAATTCATATATTTCATAGAGTCGATTCCTGTTGGTAATGTAAAAAGAAGTTCCTGATAGTTCCCTCTCCCTGCGGGAGAGGGTTTAGGGAGAGGGGATCCATCTCCCCCACTTCATCATTTTGAGGTCTGGTAAATCGTGGACATCAACACCCTGCAAGCCTTTCTCGCCGTCGCCGAAACCACCTCCTTCTCCCAGGCGGCAGAGCGGCTGTTCCTGACCCAGCCGGCAATCAGCAAGCGCATCGCGGCGCTGGAGGAGAGTCTTGGCGCAAAACTGTTCGATCGCATCGGCCGCCAAGTGGCACTCACCGAAGCCGGGCGTGCCCTGCTGCCGCGCGCCCAGCGCATCCTCGCCGAGCTGGAGGACAGCCAGCGTGCCATCGCCAATCTGGGCGGCCAGGTGAGCGGGCGCCTCACCTTCGGCACCAGCCATCACATCGGCCTGCATCGCCTGCCACCGATCCTGCGCCTCTATACCGAGCGCTATCCCGAGGTAAAACTCGATATTCGTTTCATGGATTCCGAAGAGGCGTGCAAAGCGGTGGAGCATGGCGATCTGGAGCTGGGCATCGTCACCCTGCCACAACACCCCTCGCCGGCCCTCACCGTGCACAAGGTGTGGGACGACCCACTTACAATAGTTGCTGCCGCTGGCCATCCCCTGACAAAAAAGAGGAGTCTGACCCCGGCCGACCTGGCCGACTATCCGGCCATCCTCCCCGCCCCCGGTACCTACACCCGCGAGGTGCTTGAGCTGGCGTTGCAACCCTATGGATTGGAACTGCGTGCCGCCCTCTCCACCAACTACCTGGAGACCATCAAGATGCTGGTCTCGGTCGGTCTCGGCTGGAGTGTTCTGCCTTGCACCATGCTCAGCAGTGAGGTACGCCCGCTCAAGGTGGACCACCTCACCCTCGCCCGCCAGCTCGGCACTGTGCACCACCATGCACGCACTCTCTCAAATGCAGCAAAGGCGATGCTCGATATCCTCACCCGCTGAGGCTAAATGAATGTATTGCACGTGGCGCCCTGCTGGTAGATACACCTATAGCCATTCTGTGTTAGCGTAAGCGAGCTTTATTATTTATTTTTTTAGACTTCATCCACGACCATAACAAGGAGCACGGTCATGATTACTGCAACATCCATTCTGCGCTCTGGACTCGCGCTCGGATTGATCGCCATTTCGCTTGCGGGCTGCAGCAGCCACAACGTATATCTTGATGATGCCACGCGCTCTGATCTGCGTAATTCACCGACGATCTACATGGTGCACTATGTCACGCCCGAGCCACGGGTGAATCCGCCCAGGGTGCATGTTGCTCCCTACGCCAACGTGGCACTCCACGACACCCCTTCAGGTGCCGACATTCAGAGTCATCTCAAGGATTTCGATCCAGCTGACGAAGTTGCACAGCGGTTCGCCAAAACCCTTGATACAAGCAGCGGATTGCACAACATCAAACAGATACACGAGGCAGAACCGCTGCCAGTGGTCAGTGATCTCAAGACCTATCAGAACAAATTCAAGGACGGCTATCTGATGGAGATCTGGATCGATAATTGGTCATTCAATTATATCCCGATGGATTGGAAGACCTACGGTATTACGCTATCAGCACGTGCACGCTTATCCCACGTAGAGGATGGTCGCATCGTGTGGAATACAGGCCACTGTTCCTACGGCGGCAGCGGCAACAACTACAACGACCGCATCATCCTCGACGATCTCAAGACTGCTGAAAAAAAGAAAACTCAGGCCAAAATACGCCAGACAGTCGAACACATATCTGATGAGTGTTCGCGAGAGCTGTTGCGGAGATATTCACGAAGCAAGTAATCACCGAAGCTGCCAAAACACACAAAGACAGAACCTCTGAAAACCGTGCGTATGCGGTGAGACCGCCTATTCAGAGATGAAAAATCGGATTACGGAGGAGAACCATCGCACTACTTGTTCTTTGGTACGCCACGCCTTTTGAGCGTGAAGCAGCCGAAATGCTGCTTCACACTGCTCAACAAAGGGAAGCCAAGCGCGTACGCCGAGGTAAAAGCTGCTATGTGTGCCGTTTGCAGCGCATGATTGCCCACTATTGGCTCGGCAAGGAGATAGGTGAAGAGTTTCAGGTGCTTCAACTGCGGCTGCGCAACACCGCCCATGGTCGCATTCTTGCCGAACTGATCTACGGCCAACTGCTCATCAGCCAACGTCGCAGCGGCGCCATGGCCGCTCTCGACCACGCCTTCCACGCGGCTCGCCACCTGCTAATGCCGAACGACTACTTTGTACTTTTCAAACGCCACAACCTGCTGCGTAAATTGCCCTTGGGTGCTGAGCCACAAAAGGAACTGTCATTGGAGGAGTTACTCACCACTGCGGCGGTGATTGAACGCATGACAAAAACGCCCCGAGGAGAAAAAAGAAAGGATGATGGGAGTTCATTGTAAGGAAATTGTCGTTCATACCGAACCATCCCGACCACGATCCAGACTAAAATTTTTTATAATATTTCGGAAAGTACCTTATGCTGCTCGGCCACAGCAATCCCAAGCGGGTTTCAATCAGGAATCCATGGACCGAATAATCACCATACACTTTGACTTGTTCAGTATCTTCCAACCTATCAATCCACGCCGTCTTGGCGACCGCAAAGGAGACATCACAGGTTTCTATCGGTGTAGAAGGCTTGCGAAGCTCCGCGAACCACACCTCCATATCATCGCTTATCATCGCTCTCAAGTGCAGCACCATGTCGACAGATTCAGATGATTGATAGCTGGTCATCAGTTTTATGTACATCCGCAAGAGGAATACTGATGAAACCATTGCAAAAGTCAGCAAGGATGCGATAGCGACTGATACCCATTGTGGGGGCTCAAACGCCAAGAATACCCCCATGAACAAGGCCGCCATGAGAGCAGCTATTGCCAGCCTGGCTGGTGAATTCAGCAGAAGAGGTATCCTAGGCTTGTTGTCCATTTTTCCCCATTAGATGGTATCCCGAACATGAGTGATGTTGGACAGCACCCACTACCATCGGCGCTACCGCCCCACCTCGATCCAGCGCCAGGCAATCACCGCCGCGAAAAATGCCAACAGTGCGGCAATTGCAAATGTTATAGCCGGCCCGAGACTCTCCCATCCCATGCCACTGTAGAGGGCGCCAAAGGCGCCGCCACCGCCGAAGGCGAGCGAGCTGTAGAGCGCCTGACCGCGGCCGTGGTGGCGGCCGCGGAAATGGCGGTGGAACAATGCAATGGCGACCGCGTGGAAGATACCAAAACTGGCGGCATGCAGGGTTTGTGCGCTAAGCAGAAGCGTGAGTGAGTCGGGCCAATAACCGATCATCAACCAGCGCACTGTGGTGAGCAGCAGCGCGATGATAAGTAGTGCCCGCAGTCCGAATTGTGGTGCGAGGCGGTGCATCACCATGAAGATGCCGATCTCGGCGATGACGCCGAGCGCCCACATCTGGCCGATGGTGCTATGCGAGTAACCGTGCGCTTCGAGGTAGAGGGTGTAGAAGGTGTAGTAAGGGCCGTGGCTCGCCTGGGCAAGAAAGCAGACCGCGAGCAGGGCGATCACCTCGGGTTTGCTCAGCAGCTCGAAAAGCGAGCCCGCTCCCGGCTCCTCTTCCTGATGGCGCCGGCTCTCGGGCACACCGAGACTGGAAAGCCAGATCGCGCCAAACAATGTCAGCAGCACCGGCGGCAGCCAACCCGGCCCGGCGATATCCATCAACGGCCCGAGCGAGGCGACCGAGACGATGAATCCGATGGAGCCCCACAGGCGGATCTGGCTGTAGCGATGGTGCTCCTTGCCCAAATGACCGAGTGTAGTCGACTCGAATTGCGGCAAAGCCGCGTGCCAGAAGAAGCTATAACCCACCATTACCAGTGCAAGCGGCCAGTAGTCGTGCACAAAGAAGACCAGCGAAAAGGCGACCAGTGCCAGCAGGCTGCCAAGGCGTACCACGGCCATCGGCCGCCCGGTGTGATCGGCGATCCAGCCCCAGATGTTGGGGGAGATGATCTTGGTGGTCATCAACAGTGCCATCAATTGGCCGATCTCCAGCGCAGTAAAACCAAGATGCTTGAGATAGAGCGACCAGTAGGGCACCAACGCACCAAGGCTCGCAAAGTAAAATAGATAGAAGGTAGAAAGGCGCCAATACATACCGGTAATTCATAACCAAAGCATTAACCGCCAAGGTCGCAAAGGTTAAAACAATTAATAAACGCCTGCTTAAGGAGTGTCATGCAACCATGGGTGGCCTGACTCAACCTTCAGCATCACTCCCCCCTTTTGTACTTTGCGTCCTTTGCGGTTCCTCTGTTTGTTATTGTACTGCGCCGGGAATGATCGGCGTGCGCGACCGCACATCGAAATTCTGCGCACGGTGGCGCAGCAGGTGATCCATCAGCACGATCGCCATCATCGCTTCGGCGATCGGAGTGGCACGGATGCCGACACAGGGGTCGTGGCGGCCGGTGGTGATCACCTCGACTGGATTACCGTCGAGATCGATGCTGCGGCCAGGGATGCGCAGACTGGAGGTAGGTTTCAAGGCGATGGAGGCAACGATCTCCTGGCCGCTGGAGATGCCACCGAGGATGCCGCCCGCGTTGTTGCTCAAAAATCCCTGCGGTGTCATCTCGTCGCGGTGTTCGCTCCCCTTCTGCTCGACACTGGCAAAACCGGCGCCGATCTCGACCCCCTTTACGGCGTTGATGCTCATCAGGGCATGGGCGAGATCAGCATCGAGCCGATCGAAGACCGGCTCACCGAGTCCCGGTGGTACGCCGGTGGCGACCACATTGACGCGCGCACCAATGGAGTTGCCCTCCTTGCGCAGCGCATCCATGTAGCTCTCCAGCTCTTCAAGCTTGCTGGCATCGGGAAAGAAGAAAGCGTTCTGCTCCACCTGCGCCCAATCGAACGTCGCGGCGCGGATCGGGCCGAGCTGCGACAAATAGCCGCGGATCTCAATGCCGAGAGTGCGCAGATACTTCTTGGCGATGCCGCCTGCCGCCACGCGCATCGCCGTTTCACGCGCCGAGGAACGGCCGCCGCCACGATAGTCGCGGATACCATACTTCTGCTGATAGGTGTAATCGGCATGGCCGGGGCGGAACTTGGCCATGATGTCGGAGTAGTCTTTGGAGCGCTGATCGGTGTTCTCGATGAGTAACCCGATTGGGGTGCCGGTGGTCTTCCCCTCGAACACGCCGGAGAGGATGCGTACCTGATCCTCCTCGCGGCGCTGGGTGGTGTGACGCGAGGTGCCCGGCTTGCGCCGGTCCAGATCGCGCTGTAGATCGGCTTCACTCAGCTCCAGGCCGGGTGGACAGCCATCGACAACAGCGCCCAATGCCGGGCCATGGCTCTCGCCGAAGGTGGTAACAGTGAAGAGTGTTCCGATAGTGTTTCCTGACATGTCTGCTTCACCGCTGGCTCTGAATTTGTAGGCATTTCACCAGAAAAAAGGAGGTAAAAACCTCCTGCATTTGCGATAGTATAAGGGAAATTATTAGACAAAATAAATCGATACTCATGGATGCGTAACCTTTGACACCACAGACTACTCTCCACCGGGAACAAGGCCGCCACGCCCTCATCGCCGGCTATATCGCCATCTGGTTGCTGATGACGCTGTTGTCAGTGGCCTCGCTTGGCTATATGTCCACCATCCAGGAGCAGCTGCGTGACATCGTTGCGGTGCACAACACCAAGAAAAATCTGGTGAAGCAGATGCACGCCTCCACCCGCGAACGCGTCTTCAGCCTGCAACACATGCTGCTGCTCGACGATCCCTTCGAGCGTGATAACGAGTCAATCAAGATCGATCAGCATGGTGTCAAGTTCACCGCGGCGCGCGACCAGTTCATGAAATTGCCACTCGACCTCTCGGAACAACAGCTCATGTCCAGCCACGCCGCACTGGCCAGCCGTGCCGGCCCGGCGCAGCGTGATGCGATGTCGCTCATTCTGGAAAACGAGATGGAGGGTGCCCGTCAACTCCTGCTGCACGAGGTGATCCCCATCCAGCAACAGGCGCTGGCGGTACTGCGGGATCTTGAAGAGTATCAGGAAGCCTCGATCAAAGAGGCGCTCCAACATGGGGAGGACTCCTACCGAAAAGCCCGCATGCTGCTCATTGTTCTGGGGGGTATCGCCGTCATGCTGCTGCTCTCCATCGCCATCAAGGTGTTCAGGGTGATGCGACATGCTGCACAGGCACTCTACGACGAAAAGGACAAGTTGCGGGTTACCCTCAACTCCATCGGTGATGGCGTCATCGCCACCGACAGTCATGGCTTCATCGAATACCTCAATCCTGTCGCCGAACAGTTCACCGGCTGGAGCCAACAAGAGGCCAAGGGTGTAAACATCTTCGATGTCTTCCATGTCATCAACGCCACTAATGAAATGCCTGTCGCCACCTCGCTCGAGGCGCTCATTAATGAGTCGCGCATCACCGATCCACATCACCACTGCTTGCTGCAGCGTCGCGACAGTTTGACCCTGGCGGTGGATTTCACTACCTCCGCCATACACCACGAGAACGGTACCATCGGAGGCTATGTCACGGTGTTCCGCGACGAGAGCGAACTGCGCGAGATGACCCATCACCTCTCCCACCAGGCAAGCCACGACCCGCTCACCAACCTGATCAACCGGCGCGAATTCGAGCGCCATGTCGAGTCATTGCTCCGCCAGGGCGAAACAGAGCATGGTGAGCATGTGCTCTGCTATCTCGACCTCGACCGCTTCAAGATCGTCAATGACACCTGTGGGCATGCCGCCGGTGACGAATTGTTGAAACAGCTGGTCACCCTGTTCAAGCACAGGGTGCGCAACGACGACCTGTTGGCACGCATCGGCGGCGACGAGTTCGGACTGCTGCTGGAAAATTGCCCGATCGAGCGCGCCATGAAGATCACCGAGGAGATCCGCGAGGCGGTCTACCGCTATCGCTTCATCTGGAAGGGGCAAAGTTTCCAGATCGGTGCCAGCATCGGCATGGTAGCCATCGACGACCGCTGGCAGAACCTGCCGGAACTGCTCGCCGCCGCCGATGCCGCCTGTTATGCGGCCAAGGATGGCGGGCGCAACCGGGTCCATCTCTATCTCAGCAGCGACCGCGGCGAGCGTGATGAAGAGTCGCGACCCGCGCGTATCCGTGAGGCCCTGGAGCGCGACGGCCTGATTCACTACTACCAGAAACCCGTGACGCTGCTTCCCACTATACCCGACCTGCACTGTTACGACCTGCAGGTGCGCATCAAAGAGCAGGGGTGGCAACACCTTCCTCTCGCCCCTCTGCTGCCGCAAGCCGAACGTCATGGCCTCGCCCCCCGCCTCGATCGCTGGGCGGTGGAGAATGCCCTGGTGCTGGCTCAGTTGCGCGAGGACGAACTCGCCATCCATGCGGTGCCGCTCACGGCAAGCTCGTTGCAAGACACGACTTTTGCCACGGAGATCGCAGCCATGGCACAGCAACGCGGAGTATCGACTGCTCAGCTCTGTCTGGAGATCCCGGAAGGGTATCTCCTCACCGCGGGCTCACAGGCCTACCCCACCGCGCTCGCCTTAAAGGAGAGGGGATTTCGGATCGCACTAAACGGCACGGGAGAAAGCATCGGCGCCCTCGATACTCTGCGCAACATCCCCTTTGACTATGTGAGGATTGCAGGGGATTTCGTTCATGAGGCTCTGGAAGATCCGATCCAGAGCATCCGGCTGGAAGCCATTGTGCGCATGGCCCACAGCATGGGTATGCGCGTCATCGCCATGGATATTCAGAGCGGGCCGTTGATCGAGCAGTTGACCGAGATCGGCGTTGATTATCTCAGCGGAAACGGTATCGACAAGCCACAGCCGGCTATCGCTCTGCTGATCAGCGATCAGCCGCGCGAACTGTACGGCAGTGACACCGGCCACAGTCGCGCCTGAGCAGGCGTCAAATCACCTTGGAAAACCGTTGCCCGCTCTTCTCGCGCAGATAGCGATCGAAGACCATGCAGATGTTGCGGATCAGCAGCTTGCCGGCCGGTTGCACCTCGATCCTTCCCGGCGAGAGGGCCACCAGGCCATCGCTCTCCATCCCCTGCAACTCCGCTAGTTCCACTGCGAAATAGCTGTCGAAATCGACGGCGAAGCGCTGGGCGAGCTTTGCCGTATCCAGCTCGAAGTGGCAGATGAGTTGGGTGATCACCTCACGGCGCAGCAGGTCGTCACTGTTCAGCTCGACACCGCGAAACACCGGCAGATGGCCCGCATCGATGGCGGCGTAGTACTCCTCCAGCTCCTTCAGGTTCTGGCTGTAGCTGTTGCCCACCTGGCCGATGGAGGTGCTGCCCAGGCCGATCAGATCACAATCGGCGTGGGTCGAGTAGCCCTGGAAATTGCGATAGAGGGTGCCGCTGCGTTGCGCCACCGCCAGCTCATCCTGCGGCTTGGCGAAGTGGTCCATGCCGATATAGACATAACCGGACGCCGTCAGCTTCTCGATGGTCATCTGCAGGATATTGAGCTTCTCCTGCGGCGACGGCAGATCCCCGGCGTTGATGCGCCGCTGCGGCTTGAACAGCTCCGGCAAATGGGCGTAGTTGAACACCGAGAGGCGATCGGGCGAGATGGCAAGGATCGCGTCGAGGGTGCGGCCAAAGCTCTCCACGCTCTGGAACGGCAGGCCATAGATGAGGTCGATGCTGATCGACTTGAACCCTTCACGACGCGCCGCCTCAAGTGCCGCGAGGGTCTGCTCCTTCGACTGGATGCGGTTGACCGCCACCTGCACGTTCTCCTCGAAATCCTGCACGCCGAGGCTCATGCGGTTGAAACCCAGCTCGCGCAGCAGCGCGATGGTATCCACCTTCACTTCGCGCGGATCGATCTCGATGGAGTATTCGCCGCTGTCGTCGCTGCGCAGGTTGAAGCATTCGCGCGTCTTGGCCATCAGCGCGCGCATCTCATCGTGGCTGATGAAGGTGGGGGTGCCGCCGCCCCAGTGCAGCTGATCGACGGTACGGTTACGATCGAACAGCGCCCCCTGCATCTCCAGCTCGCGGTGCAAGCGCTGCAGATAGGGGGCGGCACGCGTACGATCCTTGGTCACCACCTTGTTGCAGCCGCAGTAGTAACAGACGGTGTCGCAGAATGGGATGTGGAAATAGAGCGACAGTGGCCGGCCGCTGGCGTTACTGCGCTCGGCCCATGCCCGGTAGTCGGCCTCGCCGAAGCCGCTGTGAAATTGCACCGCGGTGGGATAGGAGGTGTAGCGCGGTCCCGACTTGTCGTAGCGCTTGATCAGTTCGAGATCGAAAACCAGGGTCTGCTGCATGGATCTGTCCTAGGCGTTGATGTTCACTCGTCGACGGCGAGGCCGTTACGGTGGGTTTCGTTGATGGTGACCAGCAGCTCCGAAAAGGGCAACTGCGAACGATGCTTCACCACCAGCGGCATGAAGGAGAGGTCTTCATTAGCGAACACATAACTGCCATCCGCCATCGCGGCGCGCAGCCGGCGCAGCCCCTGCACCAGGGGCTCCAGATATTCAAGGTGTTTGCCCACATCCTCCATGTCGTACTCGTAGCACGACAGCAGCTCATCCACCTCGATGATGGCCTGTTCGACCATCTGCACAAAAGCCTCTGGACTCTTCGGTCTCATATTCAGCATGACAATCGCGACTCCAACTTCAATTGATTATCTTCAAACACCGGCCTGCCAAAACCGCTCGTGATATTCATGCACCTGCTCGGCGGTCAGTAAAAATATGCCGTGGCCGCCGCGCTCGAAATCGAGCCAGACGAACGGCACTTCCGGCAGCAACTCCTCCAGCGCCTGCTGGCTATTGCCCACCTCCACCACCAGGATACCGCCCGGTTTGAGATGAGCATCCGCCTCGTGCAGGAGGGTCAGCACCAGGTCGAGCCCGCTGGGACCGGCGGCGAGCGCCAGCTCCGGCTCATGGCGATACTCGTCGGGCAGGTTCGCCATATCCAGCGCATCCACATAGGGCGGATTGCTAACGATGATGTCGTAGTGGCGTCCCTGCAAGCCGGAGAAGAGATCGGAGTGCACCAGCTCCACCTGCTCCTGCAGCTCGAACCGTTCCACATTGAGCGCCGCCACCGCCAGTGCATCACGGGAGAGATCGGCGCCATCGACCCGGGCTTGCGGAAAGGCCTCGGCACAGGCGATGGCGATGCAACCGCTGCCGGTGCAGAGGTCGAGGATCGCTTCGACCCGTTCGGGCTCGATCCACGGCTGGAAATGTTTTTCGATCAACTCGGCGATGGGCGAACGCGGGATCAGTACCCGCTCATCCACGTAGAACGGCAGGCCGGCGAACCACGCCTCATGGGTCAGATAGGGGGCCGGTTTGCGTTCGCTGAAGCGGCGCGCCAGCAATTGTGCCACGGCTTCACGCTCGCTCAGGGTGAGGCGGGTATCGAGCAGTGCGTCATCCACCTTGAGCGGCAGATGGAGGGCGAACTGCACCAGATAGATCGCCTCGTCGAAGGCGTTGTCGGTGCCATGGCCGTAGTAGAGGCCGGCCTCGTTGAAACGGCTCATGCCCCAGCGGATGAAATCGCGCAGGGTCCGCAGATCGCGCACTGCCTCGTCGATAGCCGCCTGCATGGTCATGGCGTGCCCACCGGCTTTTTGGCGTGGGCTGGACGGAAGGCCTTCACGAACTCGGCATGGGTCTCCAGATAAGGCCCCTCGATGAGATCGATGCAGTAGGGCACGGCGGGAAACACGGCGTTCAGGCAGTCGGCAATGGCCGAGGGCTTGCCCGGCAGATTGATGATGAGCGAACGGCCGCGGATGCCGGCGGTCTGGCGCGACAGGATCGCAGTGGGCACGAACTTCAGCGACTCAAAACGCATCAGCTCGCCAAAGCCCGGCATCATCTTGTCGCACACCGCCTCGGTCGCCTCGGGCACGATGTCGCGCAGCGCCGGACCGGTACTGCCGGTGGTCACCACCAGACAGCACTGCTCCACGTCGCACAACTCGCGCAGCACCGCCTCCACCTGCACCTGCTCATCGGGCACCAGGCGCGCCACCGCTTCCCACGGGGTTTGGAGCGCCTTGCTCAGCCACTCACGGATGGCCGGGCCGCCCAGATCTTCGTAAACCCCGCGGCTGGCACGGTCGGAGACGGTGACAATGCCGATACGTACCTTCTCATCACTCATGTTGCATGCTTCACCCAGCCAGAAGAGGGGTGATTATACCCGCAGGGCGCCGCTGCGGGATCGTTGCGGCATAAAAAGCAAAAACCCGCCGGAGGGCGGGTTTTTCCAGTTGATCAGAACGGCTTACAACCCCAGCCGTACCCCGGCACCTAACACGCTGCGCTCCTTCCAAGGATCCCAGGCCGGATTCGCCGGGCTCTCGAAAGACGCCTCACCTTCACCGGCATGGCGCTGCCACTCGAAATGGAGTGAAAGCACCTCGCTCGCCCTGACATTAAGACCGACACCGTAGCGATACCCCCATTGCGACGCATACCCGGGGTCTCCGGCCCGCGGGAGTTGCGTCTGTTCTGCCGGTGGCTGATAACGCAGGCCATACTTGCCGAACACTCCGATATTCTTGTTGATCGCATATTCGCCGACAGCAGTGGCCGAGAGGCGTCTCGCCTGCTCCAGTGAGGTGGCGCTCGACTCCGCTCGTTCTGTTTCGAGCCCACTAGCGCTGTAGCTCATGGCAAACCCGAGGCGAGTGGCGTTGTAGGGGATCGATAGCATGAGTGAGGCCGGTTCGAGCCCAAGAAACGCAGCTGGTGGCTGGAGCAGCATGGAGGTGATACCAGCGTCTTGACCGATCTGCTCGGACGAGAAAGCGGCACAGGCCACTCCCGGCACCATCAGCGCCGCTGTTAGCAATTCTCGTAGCATCGCCCCTCTCGCCATGAAAAACACTCCCGTGTCATTCATCCCTGATGCATCAAACCCGATTACCGGACGGCTCAGCCCGAGATGATTGGGAAATCACTTAGCCGCACCGGCTGACGCTTGCCGCCCCAATCACCGTGCCCCTGTTCGAAGACGCCGGCACAGTGGGTGTTGCAGCGCGTGCAGTTCCCCTCCGCCGTCAGATTCCATTCGCCTAGTTCGTACCAGTCGCGGCTGATCAGCAGCTGGCCGCACTGGTGGCAATAGGTGCTCTGCCCCTGGCGGTCGTGGATATTGCCGGTAAAGGCGTAGCGCACGCCGTTGTTCATGGCGATGGCACGGGCACGCACCAGGGTCTCCGGCGGAGTGGAGGGACGGTCGAGCATCTTCCAGGAGGGGTGGAAGGCGGTGAAATGCATCGGCACCTCGGGGCCGAGCTTATCCACCACCCAACGGGTCATCGCATCGACCTCCTGCGCGGAATCGTTGAGGCCGGGGATGAGCAGTGTGGTCAGTTCGAACCAGACCGAGGTCTCATGCTTCAGATAGAGCAGCGTATCTAAAACCGGCTGCAGGTGACCGCCGGTGACGGTGTGGTAGAACTCCTCGGTGAACCCCTTCAGGTCGACGTTGGCCGCGTCCATGTACTGGTAGAACTCCTTGCGCGGCTCGTCACACACGTAGCCGGCGGTGACCGCCACCGACTTTACCCCCACCTCGCGGCACGCCATGGCCACATCGATGGCATACTCGTGGAAAACCACCGGGTCGTTGTAGGTATAGGCGACGCTGCGGCAACCCAGTTCGACGGCGGCGCGGGCAATCCCCGCGGGGCTCGCGGCATCGGCGAGGATATCCATTTCGCGTGATTTGCTGATGTCCCAGTTCTGACAGAACTTGCAGGCAAGATTGCACCCTGCCGTACCGAAGGAGAGCACCGGCGTGCCAGGCAAAAAATGGTTGAGCGGCTTCTTCTCGATGGGATCGACACAGTAGCCACTGGAGCGGCCGTAGGTGGTGAGCTTGATGCTGTTTTCGATATTGGCGCGCACGAAGCAGAGGCCGCGCTGCCCTTCGTGGAGCTTGCAGTAGCGCGGGCAGAGGTCGCACTGCACGCGGCCATCCTCCAGCACGTGCCAATATTTGGTATCGACGACACTGCCGGGGGGAAGCTCCTCACGCCGCACCACCACATCACCCATCTCGCACCTCGAACAGGCAGACCATTGCAACCAGTACCTGAAAGCTTAGACTTAAAATCCGCTTGCAGCAGCCAGGAGAATGTCATGCAGCAGATTCGGCAACCCGCTGTGGCCGGCCTCTTCTATCCGGCCGACACACAGGAACTGACGGCAATGATCGATAGTTTTCTTGCCGCGACGCCCATCGGCCGCGAGCCGCCGCCCAAGGCTATCATTGTCCCTCATGCAGGCTACATCTACTCGGGACCGGTAGCCGCAGCGGCCTACCGACGGCTGGAGCCGCTGCGCGGACGCATCTCCCGCGTGGTACTGCTTGGACCGTCACATCGGGTGGGTTTTATCGGCCTGGCGGTGAGCAGCGCCGACCAGTTCCATACCCCGCTGGGTGATATCGCCCTGGATAGGGCGATGTGTGAGCAGTTGGCCACGTTGCCTCAAGTGCATCGCCTCGATCAGGCCCATGCCATGGAGCACAGCCTCGAGGTACAACTCCCCTTCCTGCAGCGGGTGCTAGATGCCTTCCAGCTGGTGCCGCTGGTGGTGGGTGAAGCCACGGCCGAGGAAGTAGCCGAAGTGCTCGACATCGCTTGGGGCGGTGAGGAGACGTTGATCGTCATCAGCTCCGATCTGAGTCACTACCACAGCTACGCCGAGGCCCAGCGGATGGATCGCTCCACCTGTCATGCCATCGAGGCGTTGAAATCGGAGAGTATCGATCACGAAGGGGCATGCGGACGAAACCCTGTCATTGGACTACTGCAGGTGGCGCGTCGCAAAGGGCTTACCGCCCACACCCTCGACCTGCGCAACTCCGGCGATACCGCCGGTAGCAAGGAGAGCGTGGTGGGTTACGGTGCCTGGTCATTCAATTGAGTCTGTGACATGTTCACTGCGAAAGAGCGCAAGATCCTGCTGCAGCTGGCCGAATCCTCAATTCGTTACGGCATCACCCATCGGCGACCGCTTTCCGTCGAGCCTGCTGATTATCCGGAAACGCTACGCCAGCCCGGCGCCTGCTTTGTCACGCTGGCAAGTCATGGCGCCCTGCGCGGCTGCATCGGCTCCCTGGAGGCGCGACGGCCGCTGGTAGAGGAGGTGGTGAACAACGCCTTCGCTGCGGCGTTTCGCGATCCCCGTTTCCCGCCACTGACCAGCGGCGAGCTGCATGCCCTGGAGCTGCATATCAGTATCCTCACCTCGCCTACGCCCCTATGCTTCAGTTCCGAGAGCGAACTGCTCGCACAACTCAAACCAGGCGTGGATGGCCTGATCCTTGAGGATGAGGGATGCCGCGCCACCTTCCTCCCCGCGGTATGGGAGAGCCTGCCCAAGCCCGCCGACTTTCTCTGTCATCTGAAGAGGAAGGCGGGCCTGCCACCCGATCACTGGTCCAACACCCTCCAGGTCAGCTGCTATCAGACCGAGTCATTCAGTGAGACGATCGACTAACCGGCCCGGAAAATTGCATGGTTACTTGAACAGCTGCGTGCGGTAATACTGCAGCTCGGCGATCGATTCGCGAATATCGTCCATCGCCAGGTGGCTGCCCGACTTCTTGAAGCCGTTCATGATCTCGGGACGCCAGCGGCGTGCCAGCTCCTTGAGGGTGCTCACATCGAGGTTGCGGTAGTGGAAGAAGGCCTCCAGCTCCGGCAGCCAGCGCGCCAGGAAGCGACGGTCCTGGCAGATGCTGTTGCCGCACATGGGCGAGCCGCGCGGCAACACATAGTCGCTGAGGAAGGCGATGGTCTGGGCCGCCGCCTGCGCCTCGTCAATGGTGCTCTCGCGCACCCGTTGGGTCAGCCCGGAGCCACCATGTTGACGGGTGTTCCATTCGTCCATGGCACCCAAAACCTCGTCGCTTTGGTGAATGGCGAGCACCGGCCCCTCGGCGAGGATGTTGAGCTGGCTGTCGGTAACGATGGTGGCGATCTCGATGACACGGTCGGTGAGTGGTTCAAGGCCGGTCATCTCCAGATCGATCCAGACCAGATTGTCGGGGTTTTGTGCCATGGCGGTACCTTGGGTGTGAGAGAATGACGATCGGTACGGCAAGTTTTTGGCCGCTTTCTTGTCAGCGATTGTATCAGAAGCTACCCTGCCGCAAGTTGCTACCCTCTTTGGAGACCCCATGCACTGGTTCACCCTGCTGTTTCTCGTCATGCTCGTGCTTGCCACCGGTGTGGAGATCTATCTGGCCTGGCGCCACCTGCGTCATGTGGCCGCCCATCGTGGTGCAGTGCCCGCCGCCTTCGCCCAGCGCATCTCCCTCGATGAGCACCAGAAGGCGGCCGACTACACCGGCGCAAAGACCCGTCTGGCCATCGTGCAACTGCTCTATGGCGCGCTGCTGGTTTATGCCTGGACGCTCGGCGGTGGCGTGGAGCTGCTCGACCACCTCTGGCGCAACCTCGCTCTCGCACCGCTCATCACCGGCATCGGCTTCCTCATCAGCGCCTTCCTCATCATCGGTCTGCTGGAGCTCCCCTTTACCCTGTTCCAGACCTTCCACATCGAGCAGCGTTTTGGTTTCAACCGCATGACCTCAAAGCTCTTCATTGCTGATCTCATCAAATCGTCGCTGTTGACCCTGCTCATCGGCGCACCGCTTGCCGCTGCCATCCTCTGGCTGATGGGGAATGCCGGGGCGCTCTGGTGGTTGTGGGCCTGGGGTGTCTGGTTTGGTTTCAGCCTGCTGATGATGTGGGCCTTTCCCGCCTTCATCGCCCCGCTGTTCAACAAATTCACCCCGCTTGAAGCCGGTGAACTGCAACAGCGCATTCAGGCACTGCTTCAACGGTGCGGCTTCACCAGCAACGGTATCTTCGTGATGGACGGCTCGCGCCGCTCGGCCCACGGCAACGCCTATTTCACCGGGGTCGGCAACAAGAAGCGCATTGTCTTTTTCGACACGCTGCTCAACTCGCTCTCCCCTGACGAGATCGAGGCGGTACTCGCCCACGAGCTGGGGCACTTCCGTCGCCACCATGTGCGCAAACGGCTCATCACCATGGCAGTGGTCTCACTGCTCGGTCTCGCCCTGCTCGGCTGGCTTTCGTCGCAACTGTGGTTCTACAACGGCCTCGGGGTAACTCAACCCTCAATACATGTCGCACTGCTGCTATTCCTGATCGCTGTGCCGATTTTCACCTTCTTCACCCGCCCGCTGATGGCACGCACCCTGCGCCGCCACGAGTTTGAAGCTGACAATTTTGCTGCCGAACAGAGCAGTGCGCACCATCTCATCGACGCACTGGTGAAGCTCTATCAGGAGAATGCCAGCACCCTGACCCCCGATCCATGGCATTCGGCCTTCCACGACAGCCACCCGCCGGCCCCGGTGCGCATCGCCCATCTGTCGGCTAGAATTCCCACCCAGTCCGTTAACGAAGGAGTTGCCTGATGAAACGCCTGATGCGCCTAGCCGCCCTGCCGCTCGTATTGTTGCTCCTGGCTCCAGCCAGCCAGGCCGCCGATGCCAAGCGGGGCGAACAGCTCCACAACAGCCAGTGCATCAGCTGCCACGCCACACGCTTTGGCAATAATGGCAACGATATCTACACCCGCGCCAACCGCCGCGTCACTTCCCTGGCTGGCCTGAAGAAACAGGTCACCCGCTGCCGTGACAACCTGAGCGTCACCTGGTTCGACGAGGATGTGGACGACGTGGTCGCCTACCTCAACGCACATTTCTACAAGTTCAAGGAGTAGCCATGCAAGCTCTGCACGAGCGTCACTGCATTGTCATCGAAAAAGGGAGCGAACCCCTTGATGGCGTGAAGGTGCGTGAGCTACTCGCGCAGGTGCAGGAATGGCAAGTGGCGGATGATAAAAAATCGATCAGCCGCCTGTTCCGCTTCACCGACTTTCACCAGACCATGGCCTTCGTCAATGCCCTGGCCTGGGTCGCCCACCAGCAGGACCATCATCCCGATCTGGAGGTGGGCTACAACCGCTGTAAGGTGTCCTACTCCACCCACACCGTGCAGGGGCTCTCCATCAACGACTTCATCTGTGCTGCCCGTATCGATGCCCTGCTTGCGCGCTAATTCCACATTCTCAACACCAACAATCACCCACCCATGAGTGGCCGCAAGCTAAGCCGCCGCCAGGCGTGGCGTGTCGAAAAAATCCAGGAAGAGCGTCTCGCCCGTGCCCAGCGCAAGGCCGACCGCCTCACCAATAGCGAGACCATGCAACTGGGTGAGGAGCAGATTGGCCTGGTGGTGGCCAACTTCGGTGCACTGCTGCACGTTGAGGGACGCGATGGCGCTATTCACCACTGCAAACAGCGGCAGAACATCGAAACAGTCGTGGTGGGTGACGAGGTAGTGTGGCAGGCCGACCCCCACGGCGGCGGCGTGGTCACCGCGCCGCTGCCGCGCCGCTCGCTGCTGGCCCGTCCCGACCCCAGCGGCGAGCTGCGCCCCATCGCCGCCAACGTCGATCAGATATTGGTGGTCACCGCACCAGCACCGATCTACAGCAGTGCGCTCATCGACCAGTACCTCATCGCCGCCGAGGCGACCGGCATCACGCCGATCCTGTTGTTCAACAAGATCGACCTGCTCAGCGGCGAAGCCCATGAGGCGCAGCAGGCCCAGTTCGAGCTCTACCGCCAGCTCGGTTATCAGGTCATCTTCGCCAGCACCAGGAGCCGTCATGGTCTCGACGAATTGCGCGAAACACTACGCGGCAAGAACAGCGTCTTCATCGGCCAGTCGGGGGTGGGCAAATCGTCGCTCGTTTCTGCACTGTTGCCCGAGGAGGCCATCGTCGTGGGCGAACTCTCCGAGCAGAGCGGCCTCGGCCAGCACACCACCACCACCGCCCGCCTCTATCACTTGCCTGAAGGCGGCAACCTCACCGACTCACCCGGTGTGCGCGGCTTTCGCATCTGGCGCATGGAGCCATACGAGATCGCACGCGGCTTTCGCGAATTCCTTCCCTACCTGGGACGCTGCAAATTCCGCAACTGCAGCCACCGCCACGAACCGGGCTGCGCCCTCATCGAAGCGGTGGAGCGCAACGAGATCAGCGCCGAGCGCCTCACCAGTTTTCATCGCATCGTCGATGAGCAGGAGAACTACAAGCCGCGTTACGAATAAAGATGTTTAATTACACAGTGGAAACTCAACGCTTCAGAAATACATTGTGTCGCTGCCGTGACGAATTGAATTTGATGCGGGGGGGCTGCCCCGCACGCAGGTTACTTTCTCTTGCGCGGCCAAGAGAAAGTAACCAAAGAGGTCGCTCCTGCGCATCCATGCGCCCGCGACATTAGTACATCCCTATACATCAAGGCTGCTATGCCCCTGCGCGAAGTGCAGGATGCACGAGTGCCGCGAAGCATTTATCCCCGCAGGGGGCAGGGATGTGCGAGAGCGGCCTTCTCGTCATTTCAGGGCCGTTCGTGCAACTCGCGAGGCAAAAAGCGCCTCGCTCAAACATGCACTCACTTACTTCCTGAAATGACTGCGATGCTCGGCTGCGTCCACGGCGCTGGCGTCAACCCGCCCACCGACGAACTACAAAAGAAGTCAGAGATCGCGCCTGCCATGGAAAGCGTGTGACAGCGTGGTGCTGTCGACGAAACCCAGTTCGCCACCGAGGGGAATGCCGTGGGCGAGTCGCGTGGCACGCTTGCCGCGGCTGTGCACCATCTCGGCGATGTAGTGGGCGGTCGCCTCCCCCTCCACGGTGGGGTTGGTGGCGAGGATCACCTCGTCGATCTCGCCCTGGTCGAGCCGTTTGGCCAGCAGGTCGAGGCCGATGTCGTTGGGCCCGATGCCGTCGAGCGGCGAGAGGTGGCCCATCAACACAAAGTAGAGGCCGTTGTAGTGGGTCGACTGCTCCAGCGCGTTCACATCCGAAGGGGATTCGACCACGCACAACAGCGTGCGATCGCGTGAACTGCT
>DASWUD010000252.1:0-5265 GCA_036401755.1 Gammaproteobacteria bacterium | reverse complement strand
AGGCACCCATATGTTTCACTCATACCAGTGGGTGAACGCGTCCACCGGCTCGCGCTCGGTGCGGTACTGGTTCACCGGGTGTTGCTTGTCTTCATAACCCAGCGAAAGAGCGCAAGCGACCAGCCACTGCTCTTCTATCTGTAACGTGCGGCGGATGATGGCCGGATAGTCGGCCAGCGACGCTTGTGGGCAGCTCTCCAGACCATAGGCGCGCGCGGCGAGCATCACGTTTTGCACGAACATGCCGAGGTCGAGCCAGCTCCCCTGGTTCATGCGCTGGTCGACGAAGAAGAGTATGCCCACCGGCGCGCCGAAGAAGCGGTAGTTGTTCTCCCACTGTTCTTTGCGCTGCTCCGCATCATCGCGGCCGATGTTGAGCGCCTGATAGAGGGCAAGGCCGCTGCGCTTGCGCCGCTCCTTGTAGGGCTCGAACCAGTCACTGGGGTAGTAGTGGTAATCGGGCGCTTCGGCTGCACCACTGTGGCGTGCAGCGAGGATCGCATCGGTGAGGCGCTGTTTGGTCGCGCCCTGTACTACCGCTACCTGCCACGGCTGGGTGTTGACGCCGGAAGGAGCCCAGCGCGCGGCATCAAGGATGGCGGTGAGGGTGGCGTGGTCCACGGCCTTGTCGAGAAAGGCGCGGGTGGAGTGGCGGCTGCGCATCGCGTCGAGGATATCCAAGGGCGTGTCGTCTCTGTTGAGGGGAAAGCCAATGGTACTGGCTCGGGCGGCAAAGGAGAATCAGGTGATTTATCCCCTCTCCCTAACCCTCTCCCAATAAGGAGAAGGGATATAACAGGACATCCTGATAGTGGGTTAACAGAGGTTTGAGGGATATAACAGGGCGCTTGTGGGGGAGGATAACTACCTCATTGATTGATCGACCACTCCCTGACCCTCTATCCAAAGGGAGAGGGGATGAATACGCTTGGAGGAGTGAGGGCATAGAAGGGCGATGGTGCAAACGAGAAAGGGGGCCGCAGCCCCCTTTCACTTTTCGACGCTGGCTGAAATCAGCCCATCTGTTTTTCGCGGATCTCGTCGAGGGTCTTGCAGTCGATGCAGAGGGTGGCGGTGGGGCGCGCCTCCAGGCGGCGCAGGCCGATTTCGACACCGCACGACTCGCAGTAGCCGTACTCGCCATCGTCGAGTAGCTGCAGCGATTCGTCGATCTTCTTGATCAGTTTGCGTTCACGGTCGCGGGCGCGCAGCTCCATGGTGAACTCCGACTCCTGGGTGGCACGATCGTTGGGGTCGGGGAAGTTGGCCGCTTCGTCCTGCATGTGGTGCACGGTGCGATCGACCTCTTCCATCAGCTCTTTCTTCCACGCCTTGAGGATATCGCGGAAGTGCGCACTCATGCGCTCGTCCATGTACTCCTCACCCTTCTTCTCGACGTAAGGGGTGAACTGGCCGACGCCCTCCACGGCACTGCGTGCAGCTGCGGGTTTGGTGGCTTTGGCCGGTGCGGCAGTCGGAGCATCTTTCGCTTTGGCGGTGTTGGCGGCCGGGGCCTCCTTCACCTTGGCGGGCGCAGCCTTCTTGGCCGGTTCGACCTTGGGAGCGGGCTCGACCTTCTTGGCCGCCGCCTTGGGGGCGGCTTTAGTTGCTGGAGCCTTGGCAGGAGCGGCTGCCTTCTCCTTGGCCGCTGGTGCCTTTTTCGCGGTCGAAGCGGCAGGCTTTTTGGTCTCGGTTTTCTTGGCGGCCGCCTTCGGGGCTGCCGTCTTTTTGGTCGGCATACGCTCGGTCTCCTGATGAAGCGTAAAAAAACAAGCGGGCATCTATACCAGAATCCTGAGGGTGGGGCAACAAACGGGCGCCTCAGGTGCATCGACTGCCGTGGTCAGGTAGTCTATGCCTTTCCTGACTAATTTACCTTGATACCATGACAGAATTGCAAGCATTACTCTTTGACGTGGATGGCACTTTGGCCGACACCGAGCGCGACGGCCACCGTGTCGCCTTCAACCGCGCCTTCGCCGAGGCGGGGCTCGGCTGGGAGTGGAGCCCCGAGCTCTACGGCAAACTGCTGGCGGTGACCGGCGGCAAGGAGCGCATCCTCTATTATCTGGACAACTACAACACCGCCTTCAAGCGCCCCGCCGACCTGAGCGGCTTCATCGCCGGGCTGCACAAGGCCAAGACGCGCCACTACACCGAGATGCTCTCGGGCGGGGTGATCCCGCTGCGCCCCGGGGTGAAGCGCCTCATCGAGGAGGCACGCGGCGCCGGGCTGCGCCTGGCGGTGGCCACCACCACCACTCCGGAGAATGTCAGCGCGCTGCTGCAGCACGCCCTCCATCCCCAGGCGATGAGCTGGTTCGAGGTGATTGCCGCCGGTGACGTGGTCCCGGCCAAGAAGCCGGCCCCCGACATCTACCTCTACGCCATGGAGCAGCTGGGGCTGACCCCGGCCGACTGCATCGCCTTCGAGGACTCCCACAACGGCATCCGCGCCTCGATGGGGGCCGGGCTCAAGACCATCATCGCCGTCAACGGCTATACCCACCACGAGCAGTTCGAAGGCGCGGCCATCGTGCTCGACCAGTGGGGCGAGCCCGATCACCCGTTCCAGGTGCTGGCGGGCGATGCCTGTGGCCACCGCTACCTCGACCTGGCGCTGGTGAAGAAGCTGCATGGCGCATAAAGAGGGTGGGCCTTTACCGCTGGCGCGCCGCATGGCGGAGATCGCGCCGTTCCATGTGATGGCGCTGCTGGGGCGTGCCCGCGAACTGGAGGCGCAGGGGCGCTCCATCATCCACATGGAGATCGGCGAGCCCGACTTTGCCACCCCCGCACCGGTGGTGGCGGCGGCGCAGCGGGCGCTGGCGGAGGGGAAGACCTCCTACACCCCCTCGCTGGGCCTGCCCGCACTGCGCCAGCGCATCAGCGATTACTACCGCACTCACCACGGCGCGCAGGTGGCCCCACAGCACATCATCATCACCCCCGGCGCCTCCGGGGCGTTGCTGCTCGCGCTCGGCGTGCTGCTCGACCGTGACCAGCAGGTGCTGCTCGCCGACCCCGGTTACCCCTGCAACCGTCACTTCGCCCGCTTTCTCGAAGGGCGCGCCTGCTCCGTGCCGGTGGACGCCGCCCATCGCTTTCAACTCACTGCCGAGTTGCTCGAAAAGCACTGGAACCAACAGACCGTAGCGGCACTGGTGGCCACCCCGTCCAATCCCACCGGCACCATCATCGAGCGCAATGAGTTGGTAGCAATGGCCGAAGTGGTACGTGCACGCGGTGGCCGGCTCATCGTCGACGAGATCTATCACGGCCTCATCTACGAAGGGGACGCCCCGACGGCACTGGCGCTGCGCGACGACCTCTTCGTCATCAACAGCTTCTCCAAATACTTCTGCATGACCGGCTGGCGGCTCGGCTGGCTGGTGGTGCCGGAAGGGTACGAGCACGAGGTTGAGAAGCTGGCGCAGAATTTATATATCGCCGCGCCCACCCTGGCACAGCACGCGGCACTCGCCGCCTTCGCTCCCGAAACGATCGCCATCCTCGAGGCACACAAGCAAGAGTTTCGCGCCCGCCGCGATCTGCTGCTGCCCGCCCTGCGTGAACTGGGCTTCAAGGTTTCATCCGAACCGCAAGGCGCCTTCTACATCTACGCCGACGCCTCCAACCACACGCAAGACACCTACACCTTCGCCCTGCAACTGCTGGAGCAAGCCGGCGTCGCCGTAACCCCCGGCATCGACTTCGGCTGTCACGACGCACAGCGCTATCTGCGTTTTGCCTACACCACCTCCCAGGAAAATATCCGCGAAGGGCTCGAACGGCTCCGCCGTTTCCTCGCGTAGGTGGATTAGCGCAGCGTAATCGCACGAATGTGAAACTCCGATTACGCTGCGCTAATCGGAGCTACCACTGCCGGCATGCAGATGACAGCCACCGTGATTCCCGCTACGATGCGAAACACATGGCCTGAGCAATTCGGCACTATTGAATAACAGGGAGTTGAAGATATGGATATAACGCGTTGTTTTGATAATAAAAAGAAGACAACTCCAGACACCCCGCCCGATGTGATAGGCAGAATCGGCACTATTAGTAATAGTGCCGATTCTGCCTAACATACTGTTGGGCCTCTTCCCTCTACACGTCCGATCAGGATCCCAACAGGCGAGGGTAATCACAAGACGGTAGTCTAGGAATGGAACGAAACCAATCAATTGATATGCCATCACTTAATGAAACAAACCCCGCGATGACCGTTCGGTCTTTGTCATTCCATGATTTTCTCGAACTGAACCAAACATCAACGAGGCTGAATAATTCAATTAATTCTTGCATCAATGAAGGCAACTTCCCGTTCCAGACAATAGGGGACTATCTGGACGCGGGCGAGTCTGGAGCAGGTCAATTGATGAGAATCCAAAACTTCGGAAAAAAAACATTAGAAGAGTTGGATCATTTGATCTCGGTAGCATTGGATGCAAGTGAAGCTAACGCTCAGGTGACGAATGCTCAAGATGAATGCGAGAGTGCATCCGTACGTGCACTAAATTTTCTTGAGTTACTTGATCGGTGCCACGCAAGTGTCAGGCTACGCAATGGAATAACAAAAGGGATAAGTGACGGGCTTTTCCCATATGG
Source organism: Gammaproteobacteria bacterium (assembly GCA_036401755.1). Classification (GTDB taxonomy): domain Bacteria; phylum Pseudomonadota; class Gammaproteobacteria; order Thiohalomonadales; family Thiohalomonadaceae; genus DASWUD01. Next base: position 654 of record DASWUD010000252.1, on the reverse strand, counting down.
GTCTGTTGGTGAGTACATTGATGGGGGGAAGAAAGCCGCCGCATTGTTATTAAGTCTGCCAAACATTGGGAAGGGTGCGGCAAAGGAACTCCAAGACTTTATTGAAAATGCGATTGGGAAACGGCATGAACTTGCTGACCGGTTGGAATCCGCGTATCCGATGGTGTTTGACGATCTACTTGAAACGTACCGGCTCACCCCTGATACGGAACCGTTGACGTTTCACAGCATCGAAAAGCAAATTCAGCAGCTTCTGGATTCACCGCGTGACGCTGAAGTGTGTCTGCGGAGATTTCATGGCGACACACTTGAATCCATTGCAATGAATATCAGGGTGACACGTGAGCGAGTCCGCCAAATCGCGAAGAAGTACGATTCCATTATTACAAACATCTACACGCAGGCATGGACAAAGAAGGCAATCACACATCTTCAATCTCTGCAGGACGCACCAAATAAGCTACCTAGCAACGATGCAATATCTGACTATCACCGCAACTTTCCGGCAGCCCTTCGGCAGGTGTATTTGCCAGAAAGTGGGCGGCATGGGCCGCTACTATCGCAAGAACGTTATCAGTTGGCCGAGAAACTAGGAGCCGATACAGAAGCAGAACTTAAAGAATTGAGGCATTGGACGCTTGAACGTCTTTTGTT
>DASWUD010000251.1:0-15049 GCA_036401755.1 Gammaproteobacteria bacterium | reverse complement strand
GAATAGGCTTTCAAACAGCACGACCTCGCGGGCCATGCGCAACACCACGCCACTCTGGGTCGTGGGGGCGGGTGTCGTAGGAATCTTCAGGGGAGCAGGCGTCTTTGCATACTGAACAATCTTGCGCGCCAGTCCGGCAACGAACAACAGCGTTGCCACATAAAACAGGAGTGCAAAAAGCACTGACATTAATCGACCCTCCGGGACTCGGAATTCAAGAATGGGGGAGGGCGAGCCCCCCCCAGTCACAACGGCTTAGATACAGCCGGTCGGCTTCGGCAGGCCGGCGATCTTACACGCCTGCTTGGCGGGACCGTAGGGGAACAGTTCGTACAGGTACTTGCTGTTGCCCTTCTCGGGGCCGAGCTTCTTACCGATAGCCTTGGTCAGAACGCGGACCGCCGGAGCGATCTGGTACTCGTTGTAGTACTCGCGCAGGAAGTGGATCACTTCCCAATGGCTCTCGGTCATTTCGACGCCTTCGCCCTTGGCGAGAACAGCAGCGATGTCTTCGTTCCAGTCGTTCAGGTTGGTCAGGTAGCCTTCTTCGTCGACTTCACAGACCTTGCCATTTACTTCAATGGTTGCCATCTCAGATTTTCTCCTGTTGCTTGGGTTGGCAGGCGGATTACAGCCAGGATTGAACCTTGTCGTGCTCGCAAGCGAGATCGACAAAACCGGCGTAATCAACAACCTTGACACCATCCATTACCTTGTCGGCAATGCCGCGGGCCTTCAGATCGGGACCCAAGACATAGATGGATACGTTGCTCATAGCCTTCTTCACCTGCTCAGCGTAGGCACTTCCATTGAGGGCGCCGTAAACGCCATCCTCGATGAGGAGCACCGCGCTGCCGCTCTTGGCGTGTGCCAGGCAGGTAACGAGGCTATTTTTTTCGAAAGGTGATTTGTTAACCGTGTGCAGCATGCCTGATTCTCCCGATTAAAAGGACAGGATAACGTCCTGCTCTTCCATCAAGTCGGCGATTTCAGCGGCTGACATCACCGTCACGTCGACCAGCAGGTCGTCTTCGGTGAGGCCGCGTTCTTCCAGCGACTCTTTGGCAACGTACAACTTTTCGACGTCGTACATTTCCAGAGCACGATAGGTGGGGGAGAAGTTCTTCATCTCGATACCGGCAGTATCCTGACCCTTCTTGATCTGGAACACACCGTCATCCATGAAGATCAGGCTCACGTCCTGTTCGAACGCCGCACCGATCAGAACTACTTCCAGGGATTCCAGGGCGTAGATCGTGCCGTACGGAGCCTTACGGTTCACGTAGGCGAACTTCTTGATCTCGCCGCCTTCCATCATCTCATCACTCATTGTTTGACTCCCCTGAATCAATCGCCGAAAACGACGAGTCGATCAGACTGAATACCGCCTTCGATCAACTGCCCCAGACCGGAGATACGGAAACCGGGGGCGATGTTGTTCGCGTCTTTGCCGTTACGCTTGGCCTCGTCAGCGTCAGCGATGCCGCGGCGCTGGGCCGCGGCGACGCATACGACGAGATCAATGTTGTGCTTGGCAGCAAGTTCGCTCCAGCGGTTGACCACGTTGCGGTCGTCCTGCGGAGGCGTGGTCAGACGAGTCGCGTTGTTAACACCGTCGTGGTAGAAGAAGACACGGAAAATCTCGTGTCCCTTCTCCAGCGCAGCCTTGGTGAACTGATACGCGCTATCAGACGCCTGGTGCTGATAGGGCCCTTCATTAACCTGAATCGTAAACTTCATTACTGTGCCTTCTCTCTAGCGCGCTATCAGAAGCGGATGTGAGCGGAGGCGTTCAGGTTGGCACGGCCACCACGCCAGTTGTCGATGTGATACTTGGTGAACGGCAGACCAGTCTTTTCGAAGAACTGCGGCCAACCAATACGCTCAACCCAGTCACCGATACGTTCCCAATCCTTCGCGTCCTTCTTGTAGACGTTGAGGATGTTCTTGACGACGGCGGCAACTTCCGGCCAACGCGGGGCGTTGTTGGGCAGGCCAGCGGCGACCAGCTTGTGGAACATCGGCTTGCTACGGGCGTTGGAGTGCTTGCCACCCACCCAGATCGCCAGCTTGGAGTGCTCGGGATCGTTGATCTGCATCGGCGGGCAGGGCGGGAAGCAGGCGCCACAGCAGACGCACTTCTTCTCGTCGACTTCCAGCGACGGCTTGCCGTTGACCATGGCGGGGCGGATAGCGGCCACCGGGCAGCGGGCCACAACGGTCGGGCGTTCGCAGACGTTGGCCACCAGGTCATGGTTGATCTTGGGCGGCTTGGTGTGCTGGATGTTGATGGCGATATCACCCTGGCCACCGCAGTTGATCTGGCAGCAGGAGGTGGTGATATGCACACGGTTGGGCATCTCTTCCTTGATGAACTCGCTGTGCAGCTCGTCCATCAGGGCTTTGACCACGCCCGAGGCGTCGGTGCCGGGGATGTCGCAGTGCAGCCAGCCCTGGGTGTGGGAGATCATGGTCACGGAAGGACCGGTACCACCGACGGGGAAGCCTTCCTTCGTCAGCTTGTCGATGAGCGGGGCGACCTTGCTCTCGGCGCTGACCATGAACTCGATGTTGGAGCGCATGGTGAAGCGGACGTGACCTTCGGCGAACTGATCAGCAATGTCACACAGCTTGCGGATGGTGAAGACGTCCATCTGACGCTGGGTACCGGCACGGACGGTCCAGACCACATCGCCACTCTTGGCAACGTGACGCAGAACGCCGGGACGCGGACGATCATGGTAGGACCACGCGCCGAAATTTTTCTTCAGCAGCGGGTGCATGTACGGAAACGGATCTGGAACGCCACTCTCGATAGGCATACGAGGTGCAGACATGTTTACCTCCAAATCTAAATTAAACTTTGTTTATGCGGGAGCGGCCATGACCGCTCCTCGCCGATTCACTAGAACGTCAGGCTTACGCCTTGCGCTCAGCCCACTTGGCCGCTTCGTCGTCCCAGCCATCCATACGGATGTAGGAGTTGGAGCGCGGGTTGTTGATCATGTTGGGGTCAACGTCGATGCCGAGGCCTTCGAGGAAGTTGACCAGACCGATACGCTCGATCATTTCACCGGTACGCTCGTGTTCCAGAGCATTTTCAGCGAAAAAGTCGATGACGTTACCAGCCAGCTCAACCAGACTTTCGTAGTCTTCGTCGGTTTCCAGCTTCTTGAACGGAACAATGACGGTACCCATCAGGTCGCCGATCTTCAGGGTGCGCTTGCCACCGATGAGGATCGAGACGCCCTTGTCGTCGCCGACGGAGAGTGCCTTGGTCATGACATTCAGGCAGTGCATGCAGCGCACGCAGTTCTTGTTGTCGACGGCCAGGGTGTCATCGTCGTTCAGGCTCAGGGCCTGGGTCGGGCAGCGGGTGATGACGTTGTCGATCACGTACTTGCGGCCCTTGGCCTTGACGAAAGCCTTCACTTCGTTCTGGTCGACCTTCATGTCGTCACGCCAGGTGCCGATCACGGAGAAGTCAGCACGGTGGATGGAGTTCATGCAGTCGTTGGGGCAGCCCGACACCTTGAACTTCATCTTGTAGGGCAGTGCCGGACGGTGCATGTCGTCGAGGAAGGCGTTAACCAGTTCGCGGTGGATCTTCTGCTCGTTGGCGCAAGACTGCTCGCAACGGGCGGAGCCGACACAGGACATACCGGTACGTACAGCCGGACCGGCGCCGCCGAGGTCGAAGCCCATTTCGTTCAATTCGTCGAAGGCAGGCTGGACGTTTTCGGTGGTGCAACCCTGGAACATGATGTCACCGGACTGGCCGTGGAAGGCGATCAGGCCCGAGCCATACTTTTCCCAGACATCGCAGAACTTGCGCAGGGTGTCGGTGGTGTAGTGGTTGCCGGCGGGCGGCATGATGCGGAGGGTATGGAACTCGGCCGCCTTGGGGAACAGGGGCTTCTTGTCTTCGCCGAGCAGCTCGGTGAAGCGGGGGATAACGCCACCACCGTAGCCGATGACGCCGACAGTGCCGCCCTTCCAGTAACCCTTGCGGGTTTTATACGAGGTTTCGAGCTGCCCGAGCAGGTCGTTAACCATTTCATTACCGTTCTGGGTGGCCAGGCGCTTGAGGCCGGTCACGAAGCTGGGCCAGGGGCCCTTTTCCAGCTCGTCGAGCATGGGGGTGTTGTGCAACTTCTTCGACATTACTTTTTCTCCCGTCAGACTTATGGGTTTCTGGACCGTTCGGAATTCCGCGCGGCTATCCACAGTGCAGGTACTGCCAAATGAAACCCTGCATGGATTGAGAGCAGCGATGGTAAGGCCACTTCCAATTGGAGCGAGAGTTTAGGAGTTGTGCTGGGGCAAGCAAATCTGCCGGATGGGGGAGAGGAGGGGGATAGGCATATCCTCAATGGGATATATAAATAACAGCCGCAGTATGATGAATGCGGTCATTAGTTGTATTTTTATTCCATAATTAACAAATAGTTATGACATAATATTAATGTTATGTTTATATTGTATCGCTAACTTTGTTGTTCTAGGCAATACCGCCGCGCTACATGAGTTATTGCGTATATCCCCCTGATTGGGTTCAATAATAATTAACTGAATTGCTTTGGTATTGGCTGACTTGAGATGTGCCTGACGTAGCCCTATTAAAGGCTGAGAGGTAGCGGCTGCCATGTGTGCCTATTTATATGAAGAGGATGCGGAATGCTAAACCTGAGTGAGGTACTCATCCAGAATCCCCAGCTCCAGACATTCGAGGAGTTGCTGGAGCTGATCGGAGAGTTGAAGAAACGTGAACGCTTTTTCCGCATCGACGTGAAGCCCCCCTATCCCGATACGCCAGAGAACTGGGAGGATAGGCTGGAGGCGGCTTTCTACTGATCTCATTACTCGCCCAGGAAAACGACCGTGAAATATCTCCATACAGAAGAGCTCAGAGAGGCGGAGTGCGCCAGCGACGCCGTCAAGTCCAGCGAATTGCTGGAGCTGCGCCTTGGCGAACTGAAGCAGATCCTGACCGACCAGCAACAGACACTGGGCGCCACGGAACGGGCCAAGGTGCTGCTGGACATGGGCTACATCCTCAATGATCTCGATCGCAAGGTCGAAGCGTGGCAGCTGGCACAACAGGCCTTTGAACTGGCCCTGCCCCAGGCGTCCTGGACTCAGGCGGTAGAGGCGTGTGATGTCATGTACCAAGCCGAGCAGCCCGACTCTCTCAAGGCGTTGGTCCACGGTATCTGGCTCGGCGTCACCTATCCCATCGACCCCGAACTCAGCGTGGCGATGCTCCACCACCTGACCGAGGAGACCCCGGACAACTCCGATGGCGGCGCGGTAGCGGCGGCGGTAGCCTGCTACGTGGTCGATATGCGTGCCGAAGGCAAGCAGCGCAGCGACCTGCAGTTCTTCACCTCGCAGCTGCTGGGACAGGTGGCACGCCGCCACAGCCAGGTGGATAGCCAGGAGCTGTTCGACTTCTGGGTGGAGCGCATGCAACTGAACGACCCGGCGCTGTTCATCCCGCGCCTCGGCAAGATCCTCGACGTGGTGGTGCCGGCCGGCGAGTGGTGGTTCGACCGTGATGCACTGCGCAGCAAGATCCCGGTAGAGTGAGATGTTCTGGCAAGAGGAAGAGAATCCCGAACACTTTGTAGTACCGGATCGCATCGTCGATCTGGCCTTTGCCATCGACTGCAAGACCCTGCCGGTCGACCATGCCCAGGCGCTCTCAGATGCGATCATGAGTGTGCTTCCCTGGTTCGCCAATGAGCCCGAGGCCGGCATGCACGTGATTCACGTGGCAGAGTCGGGCAACGGCTGGATGCGCCCCGACGATGTCGGTGACGTGCTCTATCTGTCGCGGCGCACCAAAATGACCCTGCGCCTGCCCAAGGAGCGGGTGGCCGATGCCCAACACTTGAGCGGCCACATCCTGATGGTAGCGGGTAGCTCCATCAAAGTAGGAGAGGGCAAGGTCAGGCTGCTCAGCAACACCTCGACACTCTACGCACGTTTCGTGGTCAGCCCGGAGGGTGAGAGCGAAGAGGCGTTTTTGACCCGCGTGGTGCAGGAGCTGCGTGAAGATGGTCTCAACTTCAAGAAAGTGATCGCCGGCAAGGCGAATATGGTCTGCTCTCATGAAGGATTGCTGATGACGCGCAGCCTGATGGTGGGCGATCTGAAGCCGGTGGATGCGATCGCACTCCAGGAGAGCGGCCTTGGCAGCCACCACAAATTGGGCTGTGGCTTGTTTATCCCGCATAAAAGCGTTTAAAATCCGTCGCTTAATTTTCAGCCTTATTATCAACCTCACGAACAGAGCTTAAGGAGCATTTGATGTCCTACGAAGTCAACGGCAAGACCATCGAAGCTGACAAGAACGGCTACCTGGTCAATCTTGAAGATTGGAACGAGGAAGTGGCCAAGGTGATCGCCGCAGGCGAGGGCGTGACCCTGAGCGAGAAGTCCTGGGACCTGATCAACTTCCTGCGTGATGAATACATCAACAACGGCCAGAACCAGCCCAACGATCGCAACATCCTCAAAGCGATGTCCGAGAAGTGGGGCGGCAACGTGCAGTCCAAGGATCTCTATGAACTGTTCCCGATGCAGCCCTCCAAGCAGGCTGCCAAGATCGGCGGTCTGCCGGAGAGCCGCCGCAAGGGTGGTTATTGATACCCGCGTCGCTCGGTTTTATCGATTCGCGCAAAAAGCCCGCTTCGGCGGGTTTTTTGTTTTATGCTCAAATGAACCGGACTGATGGGTTCAATCATGAAGCTTTATACAGCGCTCAGCGTGCTGCTGGCACTCTTCTACTGTGCATCCTCTGCCGCACAATCGAGCTATTCCGCCCAGGAGCTGTTCGATCGTTATCGTGATGCCATCGTCCAGGTACAGATCACCAACAATCTCTCGGGTGAGCGCTCCAGCCTGGGCAGTGGCTTTTATGTCTCTTCCGAAGGGCTTGCGGTAACCAATTACCACGTGGTCTCTGCGGTGGTGCAAAATCCTGATGACTACCGCGTGGAGATCATCCGTGCTGACGGCGGCAAGGAGCGCCCGGAGGTCGTCGGCTTCGACCTCATCAATGACCTGGCCCTACTACGGACCGGCAATGGGCCGGCCACTCCTTTCAACCTCGACATGCATCCCTTGCATAAAGGGGCACGCATTCTCTCCCTGGGCAATCCCAACGACCTGGGGATGACCGTGGTCAATGGCTCTTACAGCGGCAATTTGGAAAACTCCCTGTACGAGCGTATTCACTTCTCGGGCGCTATCAACCAAGGGATGAGTGGTGGTCCCGCACTCGATGAATTGGGTAACGTCATCGGCATCAACGTCGCCACCTCGGGAAATGGAGTGGGCTTTCTCATCCCGGCAAAATTCGGTGTGCAACTCGTGGCTACCAATGCGACCCGCCACCCGATGAGTGTCCGGGAGAGTATTGAGACGCAATTGCGTCGTAATCAGGAACGCTTCATGGAGGTGTTACTATCTGAGCAGTTGCCCGTCTCGGCGCTGGGCGACTATCGGGTGCCTGACAAGATCGCCCCCTTTATGCATTGCTGGGGCGACTCCGACAAGGAAAAGAAGGGGATGTACGAGATCGTCATGCGGGTCTGTTCGAGCCGGCAGGACGTCTTTATCGACGATGAGTACTCTACCGGCAAGATCTACTATAGCCACCGATACCTGCGTTCCGAAGAGTTGAATGCACTGCGCTTCTCGGCGCTCTATCAAAACAGCTTTAGCGATTCTCTGCCCAATGAGGGTGAAGAGGAGTACCTCACCAACTTCCATTGCAGTGACGACTTTGTCGACAACGGCAGTGTGAATCTCAAGACCTCCCTCTGTCTGCGCGGCCACAAAAAGGTTCCAGGCCTGTTTGACTGGGCCCTGGTGGCCGCCACGATAGAAAAGAACCGTTCCGGGGTGCAGACCTCGCTGCTGCTGACAGGGGTCAGCTACGAGAATGGACGGAAATTTGTCGAAAAATATCTGAAGGCCATCACATGGAAAGAGTAGCAGTTGTCGAGGTTTGCGATCGACAAGGAACCGTCATCGATCGGCTCAAGGTAACCAGCTTTCCTCTCACGCTTGGCCGGGCCTGGGACAATGATCTGATCATCGATGACCCGTATGTCTGTCCCCACCATTGCACCATCACGCGCAACGAGGCAGGAGAGCTTGTTGCTCATGATCTGGGCAGTATCAATGGTATCTATGCGGGAGCTGAGCCGAAGCGCGTCAGCCAGATAAAGCTGGATGGCAAGCCGTTGCGGTTGGGTCATACGTCGGTCCGCCTCAGGCTCCCGGGGGAGCCACTCGAACCCGCCCGCCTCGATGCGGCGTCTTTCCACCGTGCAGGCGAATGGCCACCGCGTTCGTTGCCAATAAACATTTCCATCGTGTTGCTGGCCGCGCTGGTGATGATGATTACCGGTTATCTCAACAGCTATACCAGCTTCGACTCTGGCCGCTATTTTTTCAGTGAGCAGCTTCCGGTAGTGATCGCCGTAGCCGGGTGGGCAGCCGTCTGGTCGATGGTGTCGCGTATCACACTGCATCGCTTTGCTTTTTTCAGCCACGTCACCATTCTGGTCTCCGTGATCCTGGCGCTCTATCTCGCGGACTCCATTCTCGATTTTTTGAAGTTCGGCTATGCCCTGGAGTGGCCGTTTGAGATCGTCAGTCGCCTGATCTCTGTAGCTGGCCTGACCTTGCTGTTCTACTGGAGTCTACGCCTTAGTTCGGAACAGGGCAGGCGGCGCTTGCTGGCGATCTCGGTCGTGATCGCCTTGAGTATTTCAGGGCTCGTTGCACTCGATGAGTATTTTGATGCGAAGGAGTTTAGCGCCAGCCCGACCTTCTCCACCCTCCTCAAACCACCCGCCGTGCAGATGGTGAAGAGCAAATCGGTCGAGGGATTCTTTGCCTCGGCCGAACAACTCAGGGATGAGGTCGAGACTGAGCTTGGTGGGGAGGGGAACAATGCGCCATTTCAGTCCGCCGGCTTGCCTTCTGAATAGAGCGCGACGAGTCGCGCGGTGTCTTCCCCGTACTGCCGAAACAGCTGCAGGGCCTGCTCGGCTTCGGCGTACCAGCGATCGGCACCACTGAGCAGTGTGGCTTTCAGTGGCTGGAGGGTACCCCCTGATACCCAGTGCCGATAGGCCTGCTCCAGCTCGGGAAATATCTCGCGCCGTAACGCGCTGTAGTTGGCCATGAAGAAGTGCAGCGACGATTCGCGCCCCTCATCCAGCAGCCACGGCAGGGTGTAGCGGCAATCGACCAGATGGTCACGGATGGCGCGCAACTGATATTCGGCACGCGAGTGCGGCAGTGCAGCGAGCATCTCCTCCCATTGCCCTCCCAGTTCGAAACCCACCTCGATCTCGCCCAGCTCGTGCTGCAGCAGCGTCTCAAGCTCGTCGCTGGTCATGGCATCGAGCGCCTGCTCGAAATCGTGCCGGAAATCGTAGCGGGCAACACTGCGGGCAATGGGGCGCTCGGCATCACCCCAGCCCCACTCCTCAAGTTTCTCCCAGATCATTCTGCGTAGAGATTCACGCCGCAGAAAGATAGTGTTCCCGAGGCTCATGGCCGGGGGCGCCGTCAGCTCGCGGGCCAGCTCCCGGCCGGCGACATAGATCGTGGTATCGTGGCGGTGCTCGACCTGCTCCAGTTCGGCGAGGAAGAAGTGGGGCTTGGGCCCCACGTAACCGCCGCTGTAGACCCAGCCCTCTTTCACCAGCTGCAGATTGATGGTGTGGTTGTCAAAGGGCGCCAGAGGCGCGGATTCGATGCGCAACGGCGTGAAGTCGGAGGATTCCAGTCCCTCCCAAAGCGTTTCGCGTTCGCTCAGCCAGGCACCGAGCTGCTCCTTGGGCAAAGGGGTGCGAAATGGGTAACCCTGCTCCCAGCGATAAAACTCGCGCATCTTGAGCAGGTAAATGCAGAGCGAATAGTTGCGCGCGTGCTGCGCATCGGAGATGTGACAGTTGTGCTGCACGTCGGCCACCAACCCGGCAAGCCAGGCCACGCTTGTGTTCGTCATCGCCGTCCTTATCATCAATTGTGGGAGTGGTTAATGTTGAGTAGAATAGTCAATATTTGCCGCGAACGGAATCGTTCGATGGCAGACTACGTTTTTAAATATTGTTGAGGTATCAAGTGCGTATCAAGAGCCGTTGGCACGACAAGTCCCGCCCCAAATCGCTTGAACAGATCGCCGGTGCGATGGGATTCAACATCTGGAAGATGGCATCCACCACGGCCAACAAGATGTACAACGACGGTTTCAATTTCCGTGACAACGGTCAGCTGCTCGATGTCATTGGCGAGTACGTCATCTTCCTGCTGCAATTGGCCGATCGCGTGGCCTACGAACAGTTGGACGAGGAAGCGCGCCAGCAGTTCACCTCGCTGGTGGCGCACCACCTGATCAATACCATGGTGGAGAACCGGGTGGATGAGCTTGGCCCGGGCGACTATCAGGCGGCGTTCATCGACACACTCAATCAGCGGCTCGATGGTTATGCCGAGTTTTCGCTGGTGGATGGGGCTCCCAGCTACCCCATGCTGCGCTACCTGGGCGATCAGGTGGAGACCCTGATGGGGGGCAGCCAGAACAAGTGGGTCAAGGAACAGGTAATGGAGGTGGTGGCACCGGAGCTGGTCAAGACCTTGCGCCGCGGGCTTGATCCGCTGCTGGAGAGCCGCAGCGTCGAGGATACGAGTGAGACTCCGGCGCCCTCACAGAGCAGTGGCGAATAGCCACGCTGATTGCCGATGCCAAGGCCATTCCGGTAGGATGGCCGGTTCCAGCAGAACAGGGCAGTAGCGCATGCGTGGCAAGTTCATCACCCTCGAAGGCAGCGAGGGGAGCGGTAAAAGCACCAATCTCACCTATATCCGTGATTGGCTGACAGGGCAGGGGATCGATCTGGTGGTTACCCGCGAACCGGGGGGCACGCCCCTTGGCGAAGCACTCCGCGCACTGCTGCTCGATCACCGCAACACTAGCATGAGCAGCGATACCGAACTGCTGCTGATGTTCGCCGCGCGCGCCCAGCATCTCGCCGAATTGATCATTCCCGCCCTCGACGCCGGCAAATGGGTGTTGTGCGATCGCTTCACCGACGCTACCTACGCCTATCAGGGGGCCGGCCGCGGCATCTCCCGTGAGCGCATTGCCCTGCTGGAGCAGTGGGTACAGGGTCAGCTGCGCCCCGATCTCACGCTGTTTCTCGATGTGCCGGTTTCGCTTGGTCTGGAACGCGCCAGCAACCGCGGTGAGCCGGATCGCTTTGAGCGCGAACAGTTGGCGTTCTTTGAGCGGGTGCGCGAGGGCTATCTGCAGCAAGCCCGTGAGGCCCCGCAGCGCTACCGGGTGATCGATGCCTCCACCACCCTTGTCGAGGTACAGCAGCAGATCGCTCGGGTGCTCACCGATGTCGTTACGGATGCCCGACGTGGCTAATCGCCGGGGCGTTCCCTATCCCTGGCAGAGAGCCATCTGGGAAGCGCTCGCCGCGCGCCTGGCGGAGGGGCGCCTGCCGCACGCACTGCTCTTTGCCGGTCCTGCCGGTGTCGGCAAGCGCCATCTGGCGGATCTCCTGGCCCTCTCGCTGCTGTGCGAACACCCCGCTGGCGGCACCTCGGCATGTGGTGAATGCCACGCCTGCCGCCTCTTCGCCGCAGGCAACCATCCCGACTATCTGCATCTGCGCCCGGAGGAGGAGAAGCGTACCATCGGCATCGACCAGATCCGCGAACTCGCCACCTTTATCACCTTGAAGAGCCACTATGGCAGCCACAAGGTGGTGGTACTGGAGCCGGCTGATGCGATGACACCCGCCGCTGCCAATGCCCTGCTCAAGACCCTGGAAGAGCCCACGCCGGGCAGCTTCCTCATCCTCTGCAGTGATCAACCCGCCTCGCTGCTGGCGACTATTCGCAGCCGCTGCCAGAAACAGCTCTTTACGCCGGTGGCGGAGCCGCTCGCCTTGCCCTGGCTGCGCGAACAGTTGCCCGATCCCGCTCAGGCCGGGCTGCTGCACGCCCTCTCGGGGGGCTTGCCGCTCAAGGCTGTGGCACTAGCGGAGGAGGGGCGTCTTGACTATCGAGCGGCAGTGTTAGGCGATATCGCCACGCTGGCGCACAAGGGCGGCGATCCGATCGCCATCGCCGCACGCTGGCAGCAGCAGGGGGCCGCCGAGTCCCTCCACTGGCTCCAGTCACTGCTGCTCGATGTGGCTCGTCTCGCCGCCGGCGCGGCGGACATACTGCACAATCCCGATCAAAAGCCACTGCTGCAAAGCTTGGCAGGTAGTATGGATTTGGTATCCTTGCACCGTTTGCTCGACAGACTTCACCATACCCTTGTTCAGGTGAAAGGACCGGCCAATCCCCAGTTGCTGCTTGAAGAGCTGCTGGTCGAGTGGCCAGCAACCTCGAAACGATAGCGCAGGACGCCGGAGGGCACCGCACCCATGAATCCAGCCGCCATGAATCCCCGTCAGGGCATCCTCTCCCTCAGCATCAAGGACAAGGGGGCGCTTTACGCCGCCTACATGCCCTTCGTCAAGAATGGAGGTCTGTTCATTCCCACCAGCAAGGACTACAAGCTGGGGGATGAGGTCTTCATGCTGCTGACGCTGATGGAAGAGACCGAGAAGCTGCCAGTGGCGGGCAAGATCGTCTGGATCTCTCCCAAGGGGGCACAGGGTAATCGCGCCGCCGGGATCGGTGTCCAGTTCAGCGATCAGGATGGCGGTGCCGCACGCAGCAAGATCGAAACCTATCTGGCCGGCGCCCTCAAGTCCGATCGCCAGACCCACACGATGTAAGCAAAGAATTCGCACCATCGCGCCGCGTCCGGGACGTCCTGACGCGGCTTTGTTTTTCTGGAGAGCCCATGCTCATCGACTCTCACTGTCATCTGGATCGCCTCGAACTGACCCCCTATGGCGGCAATCTCGACGGCGCCATTGAACACGCCCACCAGCGCGGTGTGGAGCTGATGCTCTGCGTGAGCATCAACATGGAAAACTTTCCCGCGGTACGCGCCATTGCCGAACGCTATGCAGAGGTTTACGCCTCGGTGGGGGTTCACCCCAATGAAACCGAAGGGCACGATCCGACCATTGATGAGTTGGTCAGCCTGGCCGCTCACCCCAAGGTGATTGCCATCGGTGAGACCGGACTCGACTATTTCCGCAGTGAAGGCGATCTGGAATGGCAGCGCGACCGTTTCCGCCGCCACATCAGCGCGGCGAAACTCAGCGGCAAACCGCTCATCATCCACTCGCGCGAGGCACGCGCGGATACCTTGCGCATTCTCGAAGAGGAGCGGGCAGGGGAGGTGGGCGGCATCATGCATTGCTTCGTCGAGGATAGGGCCACGGCAGAACGCGCCATGGCGCTTGGCTTTCTCATCTCCTTCTCCGGCATCGTCACCTTTCGCAACGCCGCCGCATTACAGGAGGTGGCACAACATATCCCGGCGGACCGTTTGCTGGTGGAGACCGATGCCCCCTATCTGGCCCCGATCCCCCATCGTGGCAAGCCCAACGAGCCCGCCTACGTGCGTGATGTCGCGGAGTTCATCGCACAGTTGCGCGGTGTTTCTCTCGAAATGGTTGCGCAACAGACCAGCAGCAATTTCAGGCGGTTGTTCCAACTCTAAATCCCGAACTCGTTCACGGAACATTCCTTGGCAAGCTTGGCCTTTGCCAAAGCCCATATTTAGAAGGAAGAAGCGCGGCCGTTTTATCGCAGCACTGTATGCAGTGGGCGCCGAAGTAGGAGGGGGCTAGCCGGCAGCGGCCTGCCCCTGCTTGAGACTCATCAAGCCGCCGCTGAGCACCGCAGCATTAATACCGCGTTCGCTGAGCAGATAGGCAGCAGAGGAGCTGCGCCTCCCCGTGTCACAATAGACAACATACTGTTTGCTCTTGTCCAGCGTGGCGGCCTTGTGGCGCAACAGATAGAGGGGAATGTTGACGCTGCCGGGGATGGCGACATTCTTGTGTTCGCTTTCCAGGCGCACGTCGAGCCAGACGGCCCCCTCGTGCACCTTCTGTTTGGCTTGATCAAAGGTGAAGCTTCGCAGCACTGGCGCCTTGAGCAGCTCGTCGAAATGCTGCTTAGCCAGGCGCATCAGCGAGCCATCGGTCAGCATGGTAATGGTGGCGTTGCGCTTGGCACCAGAGATCAGCGCCTCTTCACCGAAACCCTGCCCGGCATCCAGCTCTGCCAGCTTGATCACCTTGCCGCTGGTGGCGGTGTGGTTGACCACACAGCGCCCCTTGCGGATGAAATAGTAGTAGTCGCCATCTTCCCCCTGGGTGATGACGTTTTCACCCGCCTTGACGCTGATCGCCTCCATACGCATGAAGACCGCCTGGATGTTGCCCGCTGGAATACGGTGAAAGATCTCGGAACGCAACATCTGACTCATCCAGTCGTTGTCATCATCGTCACTATTTTCGAGCTCATCGACCCGATAGGTGGCGTTCTGATCCCAGGTAAGAAGGATGTCGAGCAGGTCATTGTCGATGCGAATATAGCGGATGTCGGTCTGGGTGATGGCCGAGGCTTGGCGCGGGCGATGGTGGTCGAGGGGGAAGCGTGATTGCGCAGTGCCTCCGGAGAGGAGCTTGTCGGGTTCGCTTCCCGAGATGAGTGCCACATCCCCCTGAATGATGTAGTAGGAGAAGTTGTCGTTATCACCCTTCTTGAACAGACTTTTTCCCTTGGGGAGCTCCTCGATGTAGGTCTTGCTCGCCAGGTCCAAGAGGTTCTCTTGAGTAAGCTCGCACATCGGAACCAGGAGGCGGAGATATCTGCTGTCGATCTGTTGTTTTGTACTCATCGGTAGCGTAGGCGCGTAATCTGGATGATGTAAGGTCTATTAATGACGGCATGCGGAACGCAGGTCAAGTTAAATGGACGATAGCCGAACTTTTTTCCTGAATTGCCGCACAGTATTTGATATTTTCTGATCTGTTATCAATCTAACAAAGCTCACGCTGAGCCCATTATACGGGAAAAGAGTTATACCGAG
>DASWUD010000250.1:0-28163 GCA_036401755.1 Gammaproteobacteria bacterium | reverse complement strand
TTGCCGAACAGTTCGCTCTGCACCTTGCTGCCCAGCACGGCGAAGGCCCGTGCCGCGCGTGGCTCGTCCGGTGGCAGAAAGCGGCCGCTGGCGACGCCAATGGTGAAGACCTCGGGGAAGTGGGGGCCGACGCCGTAGACGTTGGTGCGTCGCTCGCGGTTATCGCTCTCTACCACCGCGTTGCCGGCGAAGATCGGTTCGGAGGCGATCACATCCGGGATACGTTGCAGCACCTGAGCATCCTCGATGGTGAGCGGCCGATCGGTACCGAAGCTGCCGACGCTGGCGCCGTGGGTGGTGACACGGCCGGGGTTGATGGCGATCAGGTTGGTGCCGAACTGGGTAAATTCGCTGAGCACGAACTGGTGGATGCCAGCGCCAATGGCAGTGAGCAGCACCACCGAGGCGATGCCGATGGCAATACCGATGGCGGTGAGCAGCGAGCGCAACCGGTGGGCAATCACCGAGCCGACCGCAAGACGGATGAAATCACGCAGAAACATCTCAATGTCTCGCCAGCGACTCGACCGGGTCGAGTCGGGCAGCGCGGCGTGCCGGCAAGGAGCCGAACAGTACGCCGCTACCGAGTGCCACCAGCAACGCTGCCATCACCGCCCACAGCGGCGGCGTGGTGGGCAGCACCGGATAGAGTTTGTGGATGAGCCAGGCGCCCGCCTCGCCGAGCGCGAGGCCAATCACGGCGCCGAACAGCGAGAGCAGGATCGCCTCGATGAGAAACAGCGAGAGCACCTGGCCAGCGGTGGCCCCCACCGCTTTGAGCAGACCGATCTCGCTGGTGCGTTGCGTCACTGCCACCAGCATCACGTTCATGATCAAAATACCGGCCACCAGCAGACTGATGGCGCCGATACCGCCCACCGTGTAGGTGAGCGCACTGAGGATGCGGTCGAAGGTGGCGAGGATCGCATCCTGGGTGATCACCGTGACATCCTCTTCGCCGTCGTGACGTTCGCGCAGTGTGGCGATGATCTGTTGTTGCAGCGACGGGATCGCATCACGACCATTGGCTTCGACCAGCACGCGAAACAACGAGGAGGTGTTGAACAGTTGCTGCGCCGAGCCGACCGGAACGATCACCACTTCATCGGTATTGAGCCCCATCGATTCGCCGGCCGAGACGAGCACGCCAATCACCCGGAACCGGCGATCACCGATACGCACCAGCTCGCCAAGGGCCTGACGGTGGCCGAACAGCTCGTCGCGGATCTTGCTGCCGATGACGCAAAGCGGTGCAGCGATCTGTGGATCCATCTCAGGCAGGAAATGGCCCTGTGCCATGGTGAAGTGGCGCACCGGCAGGAGGCTGGCGGTGGAGCCCATGATCACCGCCTCGCGGTCGAGGCCGCCGAAGGAGATCGCGGCAGAGCCGACGGTGATGGGGGCGACATAGCGCACCAGCGGATTGCGTTTCAGCACCATCGCATCGTCGATGGTGAGGTCGCGCGGCGTCTCGCTGAGCAGGGGAGGTGCACCGCCGGTGGTCTCATTGCGGCCGGGCAGGATGATCAGCAGGTTGGTGCCGAGCGAGGCGAATTCGTTGGCCACATAGCGGCGCGCCCCTTCGCCGAGCGAGGTGAGGATCACTACCGCGGCGACTCCGATGGCCATGGCGAGCAGCATCAGCAGGGTGCGAATCGTGGCGCCGCGCAGGGCGACGAAGGCGAATTTGATGCGATCCTCGATGCTCATGGTGGGCTGCTGCGATCATCCATGATGCGCCCGTCGACCATGTGGAGCTGACGGTGTGCGCGCTGGCCAAGTTCGGGGTCGTGGGTGACGACGATGAGGGTGATGCCTCTGGCGTTCACCTCTTCGAGCAGGGCGATCACTTCGTGACCGGAGGTGCGGTCGAGATTGCCGGTCGGCTCATCGGCCAACAGCACCTTTGGTTCACTTACCATGGCGCGGCCGATGGCGACGCGCTGGCGCTGGCCGCCGGAGAGTTGTTCGGGACGGTGGTGGGCGCGGTCGGCAATGTCGAAGGCTTGAAGAACACGGCTGACCCGTGACGTGCGTTCTTCAGGCGGTATGCCCGCGAGGAGCAGCGGCAGCTCGATATTCTCGGCGGCGGTCAGGCGCGGTACCAGATGAAAGAACTGGAAGACGAAACCGATATGCTCGCGGCGCAGGCGCGCCTGTTCGTTGTCGCTATAGTGGGTGGTCTCCTTGCCCTCCAGCAGATAGCGACCGCTGCTGGGGCGATCGAGCAGACCGATGATATGCAGCAGCGTCGACTTGCCCGAGCCCGAGGGCCCCATCAGCGAGACATAGTCGCCGCGTGCGATATCGAGGGTGATCTCCGCGAGGGCATGCACCTGTTGATCCCCCACCTGAAAGATCCGGTTGACCTGCTCCAGGCGGATGATGGGCGCGTCACTCATGGAGTTTGCTGCTCAAGGGTGACGCGCGCCCCCGCCTTCACCCCTTCGCGCTGTACCGAGGTGACCACTTGCTCCCCCTCCTGCAACCCCTCGATCACTTCGGTGTACTGCCAGTTGGAGAGCCCGGCCTTGATGGTGCGCTCCACCAGCGTTGAGCTGGCGGGATCAAAGACCAGTACCCGTTCCCCTTCGAGCACCGCCTCGCTGGGGATGCGCAGGGTATTGTCGTGGGCGTCGAGGATGATCTCCACGTCGGCGCTGTAGCCCGGCAGCAGATTGATAACCTGTTTCGGACTGTTGAAATAAACCTCCACCTCGACGGTGCGCGCCTGCTTCTCCACATCGAGCACATAGGGGGCGATGCGCCGTACCTCGCCGTCAAAGTGCTGTTTGCCGAAGGCGTCGAGGGTGATGCGTGCCTTCATCTGCAGTTTGACGCGGGGAGCGTCGACCTCATCGATCGGCGCCGAGACGTAGAGACAGTCCGGATCGACCAGATCGACCGCCGGTGGCGTGGGGATGCCCGGTGGTGACGGGGTGACGTACTCTCCCGGTTCGCCGGTGATCTCCGCCACTACCCCGGAAAAAGGTGCGGTGATAACGCTGCGGCTCAACTGTGCCTTGGCCAGGGCGATCTGATCCTCGCTCACTTGAACGTTGGCCTTGGCGGCACTGCAGGCGGCAGCACTCGCCTCCATATCGCTCCTGGTGCTATCCAGCGCTTCGTCCGAAATCAGGTGCTGGCGATGCAACTGATCGCTACGCTCGTAGGTACGCAAGGCGATCGCAGCGCGAATGCACGCCTCATCCCGGGTGGCCTTGGCGGCACGTGTATTGCTCTCGGCCAGGCGCAGGCGTGCCATTAGGTCATCGTTCCAGAACTCCATCAGCGGCTGCCCCTTCTGCACGCGGTCGCCCTTCTTGACCAGCAGGTGTGTCACCTGGCCACCCATGGTGGGCGCCAGACGTGCCCGCTGGCAGGTTTTGACGGTACCGGCACGGGTATTGGCAACGGTGGCTTCCACCCGGGCGCGCATAACCGGGGCGGTAACCACGGCTATGGGTGCCGGTCGCGTCTGAAAGGCGATCAGCCCTGCCACGGCGATGGCCAGGAGTGAGGCGATGAGAACTCTGCGGGTGCGGCGTTGCATGGGGTGTGGCCGTTATAATTGTTAAGACCTGCTGACGATAGTAGGCAGCTTTTTGCAGGCTGTCACTTTATGATCTCGCGTACCGGTGTAGGCTATTTGCGGGTATCATTGCGCAAATTGTCGCAACTATTTAGCGGAGGTAAGAAAAAGTGATGTGGCGCAAGTTAATCGGGGTGATGGCGTTCGGGGTGAGCTCGCTGGCGGCTTCCCAGGCCCGGGCCGACAGCCTCGATCTCAATCTGAATGATGATTCGATGCGAATGACCTACGAAGCCGCGATGGGCAAGGGCGGGGCGATGGACGTTGGCTACTACTACAACGATCGCCGCGAAGGGAGCGATGCCGATCTGATGCACCTGGGGCTGCATGTGACCGGCGACAACTGGAGCCAATCCGGCATCTTCAACATCAAGGTGGGCGGTCGCCTGGTCTATTCCAACCCGGAACGCTACGACATCAACCTTTACAAGCACCAGTACGAGACGATGGCGCTCGGTTTGGGCGGCGAAGTGCGTTTTTCACCGGTGCACCGTCTCGGCTTTGGCGCCAGCGCCTACTATGCACCGCGCATCGCCAGCTTTCTCGATGCCGAGCGCTACAGCGAATATGGGGTGAAAATCGACTATCAGCTGCTGACCCAGGCCTTCATCTATGTCGGCTATCGCCAGATCAATGTCGAAGTGGAACACGTTAAAGACCCGCTCGCCGTCGATCATTTCAATGGCAAATTCGAGCTCGACGACAGCGCGCACGTCGGACTGAAACTGCTGTTCTGATCGCTGCGACAGGGGACAAAAAAAGGGCTGCATCTGCAGCCCTTTTTTCTTCGCGGGATGCGACTTTCAGGCCAGTGCGGCCTCCAGTTCGGCAAAGGTTCTGGCCACCTCGGTGGGTTCGATGGTGATGCCCAGCTGCTTGCTGATCTGCTTGGTGGAGAAGATGCCACGCACGATATGATGTCTGTTGTCATCCAGGTCGATGACCAGCGCATGCTGGCGGCCGACCCGCTTCATGGTTTCGACGACATCACCTACCTTGGCATTCTCCACATCGACCATGTAGAGCACTTCGAGCTTCTCCTGTGCCGTCATGATGTCGCGCACGAAGATATCCTCACGCTTGCCGCCCACCTCCTTCAGATACTTGAGCGGCTTCTCGCCGGAGATGTCGGTGGCGGTGATGATGCCCATGATGGCGTTGTACTGATCGGTGACCAGTAGTAGACGCACCCCCGAGGAGATCATGCGCTGGTTGGCCTGCTCAATGGTGGCGCAGGGACCGATGGTGAGCGCGGCCACCTTGTTGAAGTCGGTCAGTACATCGGTGGCGGGACTCTCGGCGCGCACCCGATCGGGGAGGCGTTGCGGTGGGCGCCGGTAGGTTGAGCCGCTGGTGAGGTTGGTGTAGGGCAGTGCATTGTAATTTGTCATGGCGGCTTCTCCTGTCGCTGCTGTGGTTTCACACGACGATCTATCAATAAATCACACCTCCTGTTTTTGCAAACTATCGGGAACTGAATCTATTTCACTGGCCATCAGCAAAATGTATGAGGCACTAATAACATCACAACAAAAGATGTTATTAATCGGGGAGGCGCACCCTGTTCAAACACACACCACGCCCTCCCACACCGCTTTGTGCGCGCGGTTTAGCAAGGGGGCGTGAATTCCACAAACCTTGAAGCCCATCATGGAGAACCATCCAGGTGAGTGTTAGCGTGGATCGCTGGCGAAGAGGGAGAGATGGCTTGACAGGACGGTGGTGGAGCAGAGAGTGGTTTGCCGGAGTGCTGATCGTGGTGGCCTTTACGCTGTGCTTGCGCCAGGATCCCCTGGCAGGCGTGGAAGGGTGGAGCTACGACCTGGCCAGTCGGCTCTCCATGCCCAGCTATCCGTCAGAGGGTGTGGTGATCATCGCCGTCGATGATGCCATTCCCGGGAACGGCGACGGTGCATGGCCACGCGAGCCGGCACGCCGTCTGCTGGAGATAGTGAAGCGTGCCACGGTGCGCTCGATGACCCTCTTGTGGCCACTCGACAGACGCTACTATCCTGCCGAACTGGACGCGCTGGGCCAGGAGGCCGAGCGGCAGTTGCTGCAGCAGTCATGGGAGTTGCAATCACCGCTCCTGCAACGCGTGGCGGCGCTCGCCGCTGGCGATCAGCAGCTGGCCAATGCGATGCGCGCGGTGGACCCTCTAACGCTGGCCACCACGCCATCGCTCCCCTGGACCGAGCAGTGGCGCTGGACTCCCCGAGAGATCGTTGCAGCCGCTGCCCCCCAGGCCCGCGCCACGCTCCAGGCCGCACCGCTCTTCATGACAGCCGCCGATACGATCGCCCACGATACGGTGATGCGTGATCCGTCGCCGGTGGTGCGACGCGTTCCTCTCATCTACTACCGGCCCGACCGGAGCTATGGCCCCACCTTGACGATGCAGCTGCTGGCCCAGCGGCTGCATATCGAACCCACCGCCATTCGCTATTCTCAGGGCAGCGGCGTGTCGCTGGGTGATGCGGCGCTTGCCACCGACGGCGCCGGCTATGTCTATCCGCGCTGGGGTGGCAAAGTGCGCACCATCCCCCTTGCCACACTCGGCTCGCCGGAACTTCTGGACGCGCTGCGTGATCAGATCGTGCTCGCCGGGCCTACCACCTCACGCCTTACCTCGCTGGTCACGCTCCCGGATGGACGCCAGGTGGCACCGGTGGAGCTGGTCGCCATGACCCTTTCGGCGCTCGTCGCCAACGAGGTGATCGCCCTTCCCCCCTATGCCCGCTGGGCACAGCTGGGGGGGCTGCTGCTGGTGGCGCTGCTGCTGACGCAGCTGTTGCCGCGGCTGGGCAGTGGCGCGGCGCTGGCCACGGGCGTAGTGGTGATGATCGCACTGCTCAATCTCCAACTGCTGCTCTTTCTGTTGCGCCGCGAGTGGCTGCCATTGACGCTGCCGCTGCTGGCGCTGGGGAGTGGCCTGCTGTCGCTGCTGGTGCGGCGCAGGCTCACGCGCGCCTACGACTCGCTGCGCGCGCAGCTCGGCCTCACTACGGTTGCCCTGGCACAGCAGTTGCGCCAGCAGGGTAAGTTCGACGACGCGCTGTTCCACCTGCAACAGTGTCCGGTCGGTCTCGCCGCAGAGGAGCTCTATCAACTGGGGCTCGATTATGAGCGCAAGCGACAGTTCAACCGGGCAGAACAGGTGTTTGCTCACATTGCCCAGGACAACCCACGATTCCGCGATGTTGGCGAGCGGGCCCGCATCAATCACGAAGCGAGTGAACGCTTGGTCATCGCCGGTCATCCTTCGGCCAACATGGCCGCCACCCTGGTGATGGAGCAGTCCGCCCTGCAAAAACCGCTGGTGGGGCGCTATCAGGTGGAGCGCGAGTTGGGGCGTGGTGCCATGGGCATGGTCTATCTGGGGCACGACCCGAAGATCAGTCGTACCGTGGCCATCAAGACGGTCACCCTGGCCAACGATTTCGATAAGCAGCAACTCCAGCAGGTGCGCGAACGCTTCTTCCGCGAGGCGGAGAGCGCCGGGCGGCTCAGCCACCCCCATATCGTCACCATCTACGATGTGGGAGAGGAGGGCGAGCTCGCCTACATCGCCATGGACTATCTGCCCGGCGAGAGCCTCGATCACTTCACCAGCCGGGAGACGCTGCTGCCCGTCGAGGAGGTTCTGACGATTATTGCCCAGGTGGCAGACGCCCTCGACTATGCCCATGGGAAAGGGGTGATCCACCGCGACATCAAGCCCGCCAATATCATCTACGATCGCGAACGGCGCGAAGCGACCGTCACCGATTTTGGTGTCGCCCATCTGGCCGATGCCAGCAAGACGCGCACCGGTACCATCCTCGGCAGTCCCTACTACATGGCACCGGAGCAGCTGGCCGGCGCCAGGGTGGACGGTCGTGCCGATCTCTTCTCGCTCGGTGTCACCTGCTATCAGCTACTCACCGGCACTCTCCCCTTCGAGGCCGACTCCATCGCCACCCTGATGTACAAGATCACCCACAGCCGCCACGTCAGCGTAAGCAAGTTGCGCAGTGGTGTTCCCTCCTGTGCGAGCCGCATCGTCAACCAGTTGTTGCACAAAGAGGTGGAGAAGCGTTACCAGCGGGGCAGTGAGCTGCACAAGGCGTTGCAGCGATGCATGAAATAGAGATCGAGACGATGGGTGAGCAAATGGCTGGATATAGCTGGCGCGTGCGCATGGCGGGACGCAGCGACACCGGCCGGGTGCGCGGCAACAACGAGGATTATCTCGACTGGGACCTACCGCGTGGCCTGGCCCTGCTCGCCGATGGCGTGGGGGGAAGAAACGCCGGCGAGGTGGCCAGCCGCATGGCGGTCACCACACTGCTGGAGCAGCTGCCGCAACTCCCGGGTGAGACACCCGTGTGCGAGTGCAGCCGGCAGCTGCGCCTGGCCATCGAGCAGGCCAACCACCGCATTTACGAAAGCGCGCAATACGCACCGTTTCACGGCATGAGCACCACGCTCGCTGCATTATGGCTGTGTGGTCGCCGCGTAGTGCTGGCCCATGTGGGGGACTCGCGGATCTATCGCCTGCGTGAAGGTGTCTTGCGCCAGTTGACGGTGGATCACTCGCTGGTGCAGGAACTGGTCGATTGCGGTGCAATGTCGTCGGAGGAGGCGCAACACTCCGCCAACCGCCACCTCATTACCCGCGCGCTGGGGCTTCAGGCGCAGGTGGTAGCCGAGCTGGTGACCATCGAGGTGTGTGCGGGGGATCGCTACCTGCTCTGCTCCGACGGCCTGAGCGACAAGCTCGATGTGGCAACCCTGACAACATTACTGCTGAACGAGCGCTCCGTGAGCGCCATCATTGAATCGCTGATCGAGCACGCCAACCTGCGTGGTGGCGAGGATAATATTGCCGCGCTGTTGGTGGCGATAGATGAGCCCGATAATTAACTGTTCTGTAGAGGAGGAGATGAGATGCCCAAACTATATCTGCGCTGCGACAACAAGCCGGTGAGTCAGCATGAATTGCGCGTGGGCGAGACGCGGATCGGGCGCCGCACCGACAACGATATTCATGTGGATGACATCGCGGTGAGCGGACAGCACGCGCTGCTGCGGCTGCGCCCCGATGAGCACTTCAAGAGCCAACTGCACGCCGAGCTCGAGGATTGCGGCAGCACCAACGGCACCACGGTGAACGGCAAGTCGATCAAGCGGCAGCGCCTGAACCATGGCGACATCATTCGCCTCGGTCATCACGAACTGGTGTTCCATGATGAACAGGTCGCCTCGCTCGGCGAGACCGCCATCTACATTCCCGAGGCGCAGGGCTGAAAGTTTTTGCCACCCTGAAAAAGAAAAGGGCCGGATGAACCGGCCCTTTTTCTTTGCAGGCGCGACAGGATTACTTGGTGACGCTCTCTTTCAGTGCCTTCAGCGCGTTGACCTTGACCACGTTGCGGGCCGGCTTGGCCTTGACGGTGATCTCTTCGCCAGTGAACGGGGAGATCATCTTGCGGGCCTTGGTGGCGGGCTTGGTGATGCGGCGGATCTTCACACCCACTTCAGGAATGGTGAACTCGCCGGAACCCTTCTTGCGCATGTGGCTGTCGACCAGTCCGGCCAGCGCGCCGAATACACCGGAGACGTCCTTCTTGGACAGGCCGGTCTGCTCCGAGATGGAGGCGATGATCGCTGTCTTGGTCATCTTGTCAGCGATGGGCTTCATTACCGCAGGAGCAGCAGCTGCCTTGGGGGCTGCCTTCTTGGCTACAGCTTTCTTAGCAACAGCCTTCTTGGCGGCAGGTTTCTTAGCAGCAGCTTTCTTCTTTGCGACCATGTGTATATCTCCCCGTTGTACACGTAGATTGGAATTACGACATCAGTGTCGTAGTCGGGCTGATTGTCTATCGGTCGGATCAAAAAAACAAGCGGTAAAACAGGCGAAAAAACATCTTTTTCACGGCACCGACGCATGCGTACGAACAGCCTGGATCGTTTCTCGTCCGCAACGGGAAATGTCCCGCTGAAGCTGGTAGCATGGCGTGCCTGACGTGGGGGCGGAGTGTCCAGTGATTCGTGAATTGACCATCGAGATTCCCCGGCAGGGGCTGCACGAAGTAACCGCCAGGGTGGCGGAGGTGGTGAGTGAGGCGCACCTCGAAGAGGGGCTCTGCACGCTCTTCATTCGCCACACCTCGGCCAGCCTGCTGATCCAGGAGAATGCCGATCCCAGCGCGCGCACCGATCTGGAGCGCTGGCTCAACCGGCTGGTGCCCGAGGACGATCCGCTCTATACACATACCCTGGAGGGCACGGACGATATGCCCTCCCATATCAAGGCCGCCCTTACCGCCTGTTCACTCGCGATCCCGATCGTGGCCGGGCGGCTGGCGCTGGGCACGTGGCAGGGGATCTATCTCTGGGAGCACCGCCGCGCGGCAACACGGCGCCAGCTGGTGCTGCATATCGCGGGCTGAGTTTCCGCCCCATTCCGTGCGGCGCAGAGAGAGCACTATCCATGTATGACGTCTTCATCCAGACCGCACTCCTGATCATGCTCGGTGTGTTGTGGCGCCGTTT
Source organism: Gammaproteobacteria bacterium (assembly GCA_036401755.1). GTDB lineage: Bacteria > Pseudomonadota > Gammaproteobacteria > Thiohalomonadales > Thiohalomonadaceae > DASWUD01. The sequence continues at coordinate 18,034 of DASWUD010000250.1, read as the reverse complement.
TGCCCCACAGGGGCTCGATGCCGACACACTACGGCGCAGTCTGACCACGCTGGTCTACATACTGCTGCTGCCGGCGCTGGTGGTGGTGGTGCTGTGGCGTGCCGATCTCTCCCTCGATTCGGTACGGGTTGCCCTTTTGGCGGCATTGGGGGTGCTGGCAGGCATGGGGCTGGCGTGGCTCTGGTTGCGCCGCGGCAAGAGCAGTGCTGCCGCCATCGGTGCATTGATTCTGGCCAGCGGCTTTCCCAACGCCACCTATATGGGGCTGCCGGTGCTGGAGGCGGCACTCGGTCCCTGGGCGCGCAGCGTCGCGGTGCAGTATGACCTGTTCGCCTGTACTCCGCTGTTGCTCAGCGTCGGTGTGATGATCGCGGCGCATTATGGCGGTGTGCAGGTGAAGGGCCATCCGCTGTTGGCGCTGTTGCGCGTGCCGCCGTTGTGGGCCGCGGTTATCGGCATCGCGCTCAATCTGGCGGGGGTGCCCTTGCCCAAGGTGGTGGGCGGACTGCTCGACATGCTGGCGGGCAGCGTGGTGCCACTAATGCTCTTCTCGCTGGGGCTGGGGCTGCGCTGGACGGCGGGCGGCTGGTCGCACCTGCCGCAGGTGCTGCCGGTGGTGGTGATCCAGCTCATCATTACACCCTTGCTGGTGTGGGGCGCCAGCAGCCTGCTCGGCATGAGCGGACCGGTACAGAGCGCCGTGGTGCTGGAGGCGGGCATGCCGAGCATGGTGCTCGGCATTGTGCTGTGCGATCGTTACCGGCTCGACACCAGCCTCTATGCCATGGCGGTAACCCTCACCACGGCCGTCAGTCTCTTCACCCTGCCGCTCTGGCTGGCGTGGGTGGGGTGATTCGTCGCGGCACGGAGAGTTTTATTGAACTTATCGCTCTCGTGCTACTCTCTTGAGTAAGAATCCCGAAAGGCTTTGGCAAACAACGACAAACTCATGGCCCTGCTGCTGCACACCCTGCGTCTTCAGACCCGCCGTCTTGCGGGGGTGGTGGTGTTTGTGTTCACGCTGGGCAGCCTCCTTACCATGCTGCCGGCACAAGCCAAGGATACGATGGCTGTTCACGATCACTCCACGCAGATGCCTGCCAGCATGCACCATGGCGGCCATGCACCGGCCGCTCCGCCATCCCACCATCACGGCACCAGTGCCTGTTGTCTCGGGGCCATGAGCTGCACCCAGGCGTGCGATCACTCGTTAATGACTTTGAGCGCGCTCGCCGCTGTTGCGGGGGGAGCCGTTATCCCACTCAACCACGACGCTTCTGTTGCCGTTACCCGCCCCATCCAGCCTCCCCGCCGCCCTCCCAAGGCCTGATGACTCCCCTTGGTGTCCTTGGACACCTCGATTAGCACGCATCCGATAATCGTTGTGGAGCGGCGCTAGCTCGCGTCTGTCTCCCGGGAGTTTAAAATGCAAAATCGCAAACAACCGTCGCTGCCGGTGGGCGGTGAGGGAGTAACTCGTCGCCATTTCCTGCAGGGGCTTGCCGCCGGGGGTGTCCTGCTCGGTCTGGGCGGTGTCGAAAAACCGGTCTGGGCCGTGGCCCAGCAGTCGCCGCGCCAGGAGTTGCGCGGCAACCGCTTCGAACTGACCATCGGCGAGACACCGGTTAACTTTACCGGCAAGATCGGTATTGCCACCACCGTCAACGACCAATTGCCGGCACCGCTCCTGCGCTGGCGCGAAGGCGATACCGTCACCCTCAAGGTGACCAATCATCTCCAGGTCCCCACCTCGATCCACTGGCACGGCGTCATCGTGCCCAACGCCATGGACGGTGTGCCCGGCATGACCTTCGATGGCATTGCGCCGGGCGAATCGTTTACCTACCAATTTCCGGTGCGCCAGAGCGGCACCTACTGGTACCACAGCCACTCCGGTTTCCAGGAACAGACCGGTCTCTACGGTCCGCTCATCATCGAACCGCGCGAGCCCGCCCCCTACCGTTACGATCGCGAGTATGTGGTGATGCTCTCCGACTGGAGCGACGCCTCCCCCGAGCATATCTACAGCCGCCTGAAAAAGATGGACGGTTACTACAACTATGCACAGCCGACGCTGCTCGACTTCATCCGCCAGGCGCGCGCTGAAGGATGGGCGAAGGCGTTCGACGAACGCATGATGTGGGATCAGATGCGCATGAGCCCCCACGATCTTGCCGATGTCTCCGGCGCCACCTACACCTATCTGATGAACGGCACGGCGCCGGCTGGTAACTGGACCGCACTGTTCCAGAGCGGTGAAAAGGTGCTGCTGCGATTTATCAACGGCGCGGCCATGAGCTATTTCGATGTGCGCATCCCGGGTCTGAAGATGACAGTAGTGGCGGCCGATGGGCAGTATGTTCAGCCGGTGAGCGTCGACGAGTTCCGCATCGCGGTGGCGGAGACCTACGACGTCATCGTCGAGCCGCAAGAGGAGCAGGCCTACACCCTTTTTGCCCAGTCGATGGATCGCTCCGGTTATGCGCGTGGCACGCTGGCGCCCCGTGCCGGCATGGCGGCAGCGGTGCCCGCGCTCGATCCCGTTCCCTCCCTGACCATGGCCGACATGGGCATGGCGATGGATGGACATGAGATGCACGGCATGACCATGGATAACCACGGCGGTGTGGCCGGCATGCCAGTGAACGATGGCCATGTCATGGATCACTCCGGGCACACTATGCACGACGTGGCGCTGGATGATCCCCACGCGGGCCACGACGTTGTCGCAATGGAGGGCATGGACCACGGCGATCACAGCGCCATGCTTGCCACTGTTACGACAACGATGGAGCACGGTAGTCATGCCACCATGGAGAGTATGCCTCCTGCTGCAACGATGGCGAGGGCGGCACCAGACGACATGCTGCAGGTACAACGCCATCCGGCCACCGAGAGGGGGCTAGGCTCCAGCATGCAAGCGAGTGTCCTCTCCAAGCGCCTCGATGATCCGGGCGTAGGTCTGCGCAACAATGGGCGGCGCGTCCTCACCTATGCGGATCTGCGTGGTGTAGACAGCTGGCTCGACGCACGCGAACCGTCGCGTACCATCGAGCTCCATCTCACCGGCAACATGGCGCGCTACATGTGGTCGTTCGACGGCGTGAGCTTTGCCGATGCCGCGCCGCTCCAGCTCAAGCAAGGCGAAGTGGTGCGTGTGGTGCTGGTCAACGACACCATGATGGAGCACCCCATCCATCTGCACGGCATGTGGAGCGAACTGGAGGATCCCACAGGCAAGTTCCAGGTACGCAAGCACACCGTCAGCGTCAAGCCGGGCCACGCCATTACCTACCGCGTGCTGGCCGAACCCGCGGGGCGCTGGGCCTATCATTGTCATCTCTTCTTTCACATGAAGGGAGGCATGTTTCGCGAGGTGCGCGTGTCATGAGTGCCGGACAGGGGGTTGTGATGAAAGGCGTGGTGCTTGCGCTGGGCGCAGGGGCTCTGTCGATGGTCTATGGTCTAGCTGTGGCGACAGAGCCTGCCCATGCCGAGGATATGCGGGCGATGCATGGCGATACGACGCTTGCCAAGGTGATGCTCGATCGCCTGGAGCGCCGCGAGGCCGATCCCGAAGCGCTGACCTACTGGGAAGGTCAGGCGTGGCTCGGTGGTGACCTCAACAAGCTGTGGTTAAAGAGCGACGGCCACGTGGTGAAGGGTGATACCGAAGAGGCTGCAATGGAGGCTTACTACAGTCGTGCCGTGGCCGCCTACTGGGATCTGCAGCTGGGCACGCGCCACGATTTCGCCCTGCAGGGAGAGCCGGCACGCAACTGGGCCGCGCTCGGCTTCAAGGGGCTCGCCCCCTACAAGTTCGATATCGATGCCACCCTGTACGCTGGAGCGGAGGGACGGACCGCGCTGCACGGCAAGGTGGAGTACGATCTGTTGGTCACGCAACGCCTGGTGTTGATGCCGGAGCTGGAGGCCAATCTCTACGGCAAGGAGGATCGGCAACGCGGCATCGGCAATGGTCTCGCCAATCTCGATGTGGGGCTGCGCCTGCGCTATGAACTGCGGCGGGAGGTCGCCCCCTACGTCGGGGTGGTCTGGCGTGGCAAGTATGGCGATACAGCCGACCTTGCGCGTCTTGCGGGCACGCCGGTCGACGACACCCAGGGGCTGCTCGGTGTGCGCGCCTGGTGGTAATGGTCGTGGAGGCGGCAATCGCCGCCTCCCTCTTACGTGAGTGCGAAGCGAGTCAGTGAGGTGGTGTTATGTGGGACTACATGCAATCGTATCATGGTGGCTGGGGCATGGGTTGGTTCGGCTTTCCCTTGATGCTCCTGTTCTGGGGCGTACTGATTTTTGGTGTGGTTATGCTGGTTCGATTTTGGGGCGAAGGGCGGAGCAGTGGCAGCCGCCGCCCTGATGCTGTCGATATTCTCAAGGAGCGCTACGCACGCGGTGAGATCAGTTTGGAAGAGTATGAGGAACGCAAGCGTAACCTGGAGAAGTAGAGCAATGGACAGGAGTTGGTAAGCACTCGCTGCGCATCGAGTGAGCCGACAGCCCGAGCCCAATCGGGTCTCGGTGCTGTGTGTTTTCTCGCTTCAGCATAAGCCTACGAAGCGTGTCCGAGACGATGACGGCCGTCGAGTTTACGAAGCTTAGCCCGGAGGCCAGTGCATGGCGCGGCCGGCGAGCAGATGAAGATGGATATGAAACACGCTCTGCCCCGCCTCGTGGTTGGTGTTCATCACCAACCGGTAACCATGCTCGGCGAAGCCCTGCTCTGCGGCGAGCTGTTTGGCGGCGAGAAACAGCTTGCCGATCAACACGGCATCATCGCTCTCCAGATCATTGACCGTGGCGATATGTTTGCGCGGAATGATCAGGATGTGGGTCGGCGCCTGGGGGTGGAGATCACGAAAGGCGACGACATCCCCATCTTCATAGACCTTGGTGGCTGGGATCTCGCCATTAACAATCTTGCAAAAGATACAGTTCATGATGCTCCAGAGAGGGTTATGGCTGAATGAATCGCAGATGTAACCAAAATCTCCCATGGTGATCAAGTGCGATGGCACCGCACGGCTCGAAATGAATATTTTCCGCTAGAGGCAGCGATGGTGTCTCAGCGCCTCTTCCTGCGCTGCATTAGCAGAGTAAAATCCCAACGCAATAACCGCCATAAATACGATTTTTGTAACGATGTTCATTATGTATTTCCTTCGTGCGATATGAGATTTTGTGAGAAGATTTTTTACTTCCGCGCTGCCAACAGAAGCGTATTAAGGTCGTCTCGCGCATTACTGGGCACATAATGCCAAGCAGTTTCATACCCCCTCAGCCATAGACACTGCAGCCTGACGCTCTTCATCTGTGAGTGTCCGCTCAATCACCAGCAATGCTGCAAGAATCAGTCTATTCAGCTGGGCCTCTTGCTCGTGCCTTGCTCGGTTGAGGAGCCCGTATGCAAGAATGATGGCTTCCTTGTTCATTTCAAACTCTTGAATGAAATTGTCCTTCATATTAGATCCATTAATAGAAGTGTTGGTACTCGCCGTTATCAATGGTTACGCTGATCAACAGCAGATCCCAGAGGGCAGCGATCCTTTGTTCTTGTGATGAACCACCTGGCAATTACTCACCCAAATACCCATTGTTTGAGTAATTGCTAGGTGGGCCTGGTTCCAGGGGGTTGGGAGGTACGACTAGACTGCCGTTCCAACAAACAGACGCGGCAAAATTGACAGCATGATTTTCATTTGGCTTCTCCTCGTTTTTTTATGTGACTTCCTGTTACAGACATTACAACCGAGCTTGCATCCGCACCTTCGGTCACAATGAGTTTGGAAACTGCATCCGTTCTCTGTTCTTGCACAAGTGGCTCATTGCAGGGCAGGCACCTCATGCTCCTTGAAAGTTGCAAACAGAATACTACAATAAAGATGCTTCATCGAAATATCTGAAGATTTGAATTTAGACTCAAATCACAAAACGACAGGAGGTCGAACGCTCACTTTCCCAATCCTACTACCTCACTCCCAAGCGGTTAACGTTGTTGAAGTCGCAGCAAGTGTGCGACAGCTTTATGTATCACCAACACTAGCCTTCACAACGGGAGCCTAAGTAACGCTACATTGCTGGACGTAACACCACGAAACGCAATCTCAACGAGCACAGTTGGAAATTGCGCAAATATCACAAGGAGAACATTGTATGGATAACACGGACTGGACCCTTCACTCTCACATTACACTTGACGATAAGGTTGCTTGCGATGTGGCAAAAATCGCTTGCGCACTAAAATCGTTGTCTGTTTATACAATAGAGGCATTGGAAGACAATGCCTCTGAAGACTTAAATATCATCGTTGATGAAGGCATTGCAGCTATCCGACGAATTTTTATCTGGTAGCCATTCAGCACCGATTCCACCTGCTCAGCGATCGCGTGATTCGCCGAGGCATGGATATGTGCAGCCGAACGACGAGAAGCCCCGATTATCGCTTCGGGGTGGCAGGGCCACTGTGGGGCGCAAAGGCGCCCCAACAGGGGCGGGTGTAACGGCATGTTCGATACATTGCGCTGATAACCAGCATTTTTTCCACCAATATTTGTGCGGTCATCATGACTTGCTGTTGCGCCACGCTCCACTACACTTCCTTACACCAAAATCAGGATTCTTATACAGACTGACAGCATCCAACGATAATGTGGATGCAACTACCAGTCTGAGGAGGTGTCCCATGGTTCAGCAAGTGATCAAACCTGACGAAGGCCGCCTGTGGAAGGAGGAACTCGTCCATATCGAACGGGACCGGGCAAATTATCACGTCTCGCCCGGCTATTACCTTGAAATCAAAACGTTGCCTACGGCACAGCCATTTCATTGGCTGCGGTTGGGACTGCACGACCTGGGCCAGCATTACGCCATCGCTATCGGCTATGGCGCGGTGATCGCCCTGGTCTATGCGCTCATCGTGGGGTTCACACTCTCCAACCAGCTCTACGAAGTAATGATCCAGCTCACCGCCGGCTTTATCCTGCTGGCGCCGATGATGGCCCTGGGCTTTTACGGGGTCAGCCGCAAGCTCGAAAGGTCCGAACACGTTTCGTTCAGCGACATGTTCAGTGTCTGGCGCATCAACCCCAAAGGGGTGTTGGGCATGGGGTTGCTGATCGTCCTGCTGTTTCTCACCTGGTTCATGGTATCGATGTCGACGGCCGCGGCCTTGGCACAGGGGCAGGAGGCGCTGGGGGCGTTCTTGCGTGCCGATGCCTATACCAACCTCACCCTTCCGATGGCGCTCGGTTATCTGTCGATCGGCCTGGTGTACATGCTGGTGGTCTTCGGCTTTGCCGCCGTCTCCATTCCGTTGCTGATGGATCGGCCGGAAACAGACGCGATCACTGCCCTGGTGATCTCATGGAATGCCGTGATGCACAACTGGAAGCCGATGCTGTTGTGGGCAGTGCTGATCGCTGTGATCACCGCGGTCGGACTGGCGGTATTCTACGTCGGGCTGGCGATCACCATGCCGTTGCTGGGGTTTGCCTCCTGGCATGCCTATCGTGACACTCTCGGCGAGTGGCGCGAGGCCGAGGAAAAGCAGCCCCAGTATTATTGAGAGGCTATTTCCCAACCAATGCCGGGCCCTTGGCCCGGCATTGGTTTTTTGCCTGACGACATAAACAGTCTGCTTGCGGCTGGCGACGGGGAGGGGGATCTCCTGATAAAATGGGCCATCCTTCATCAGAATCTTCCCCCATGAGCCAAGCACACCGCAAAGTCGGCTTTATCAGCCTCGGCTGCCCCAAGGCGACTGTCGACGCCGAACGCATCCTCACCCACCTGCGCGCCGAGGGGTATCAGATCGTCCCCAGCTATGACGACGCCGATCTGGTGGTGGTCAATACCTGCGGCTTCATCGATGCCGCGGTGGAAGAGTCGCTCGACACCATCGGCGAGGCGCTCGCTGAAAACGGCAAGGTGATCGTCACCGGCTGTCTCGGTGCAAAGGAGGATGTGATCCGCGCCGCCCACCCGCAGGTGCTGGCGGTGACCGGTCCTGATTCTCTGCAACAGGTGATGGCGGCGGTGCATGACCACCTGCCGCCGCACCACGATCCCTATCTCGATCTGGTGCCCCCAGGCGGTCTCAAGCTCACACCGCGTCACTACGCCTATTTGAAGATCGCTGAAGGGTGCAACCAGCAGTGCAGCTTCTGCATCATTCCGTCGATGCGCGGCAAGCTGGTGAGCCGGCCGGTGGGTGAGGTGCTCGATGAAGCGGCAACGCTGGTCGATGCCGGCGTGCGCGAGCTGCTCATCGTCGCACAGGACACCGCCGCCTACGGCATCGATGTGAAGTATCGCACCGGCTTCTGGCAGGGGCGCCCGGTGAAGACGCGCATCACCGAGCTGGCACGCCAGCTCGGTACACTCGATGCATGGGTGCGCCTGCACTACGTCTACCCCTATCCGCATGTGGATGAGTTGGTGGAGCTGATGGCCGAAGGGGTGATCCTCCCCTACCTCGACGTGCCGCTGCAGCACGCGAGTCCCAGAATTCTCAAGGCGATGCGCCGCCCCGGCAACATTGAAAACACCCTGCGCCGCATCGAACAGTGGCGCGCCATGTGCAACGACCTTACGCTGCGCTCCACCTTCATCGTCGGTTTCCCCGGCGAGACCGAAGAGGATTTCGAACAGCTGCTGCAGTTCATCGCAGAGGCGCGCCTCGATCGCGTCGGCGCCTTCGCCTACTCGGCAGTGGAGGGCGCTTGCGCCAACGCACTGCCCGGCGCGGTGCCCGAAGAGATTAAGGAGGAGCGGCTGGAGCGCTTCATGGAACTGCAGGAGGCGATCAGCGCCGACAAGCTGCAGGAGAAGGTGGGGCGCACCATGGTCGTGCTGGTCGACGAAGTGGTGGAGGATGGCGCCTATGCGCGCAGCAGCGCCGACGCCCCCGAGATCGACGGCATGGTGCTGATCGAGAACGGCACCGAGCTCGAACCCGGCGACTTCGTCGAGGTGACCATCACCGCCGCCGGTGAGCACGATCTGTTCGCCACGCTGGTGGAGTAACACAGATGCGGATTGAACAGCTGCGCCAGCAACTGCGTGAGCTCGGCGCCAAGCCGTGTCACGAAGAGCGGCTGCTGCGCGGCTGGAGCCAGGTCACTTCCTACGACAAGGCCAACAGCCCCGCTGCGGAGTTCTTTCCGCTCGCGCTGCGCCATGCATTGCCGGAAATCGAAAACGAATTGAACAACCTTGCGCGCCTGCGCAGCGAACACCCCGCTGGTGAAGGTGTCGCACGCCTGCTGGTCGAACTCTCTGATGGCCAGCTGGTGGAGAGCGTGTTGCTGCCGCGCGGCGGCCTGTGTGTTTCGACGCAGGTCGGTTGCGCGGTGGGTTGCCGCTTCTGCATGAGCGGTCGCGACGGGCTGCAACGTCAGCTCGGCAGCGCCGAGATCGTTGCGCAGCTGGTGCTGGCCAGAAAGCGCCGCGCGGTGAGCAAGGTGGTCTTCATGGGCATGGGCGAACCGTCCCACAACCTCGACAACGTGCTCGAAGCGATCCAGTTGCTTGGCAGCTATGCCAATATCGGCCACAAGAACCTGGTCTTCTCCACCGTCGGCGATGTGCGCGTCTTCGAGCGGTTGCCGCAGGGCAGCGTGAAACCGGCTCTGGCGCTCTCACTGCACACCACTAATGATGCACTGCGCACCGAACTGCTGCCCAACGCACCGCGCATCCCAGTCGCCGAGCTGGTGGAGCGCGCCGAAAGCTACGCGCGCGCCACCTCCTATCCAATCCAGTATCAATGGACCTTGATCGAAGGCGTCAACGATTCGGATGCCGAGCTGGCGCGCATTGTCGAACTACTCGCCGGCAAATACGCGATGATGAACTTCATACCTTTCAACAGCGTCGACGGACTCAGCTATCGCCGCCCCGCCCCGGAGCGCGCCGCCCACATGGTGCGCCACCTCCATCAACACCACATCCTCGCCAAGCTGCGCGATTCCGCCGGCCAGGAGATCGATGGGGCGTGCGGCCAACTGCGCGCCCGTGCCCAACCGCTGATCAAGCGCGCCTGAGCCGGATCGAGCACAGGCCCCCGGCAGAGTACAGAATAGACCCCAATTACCCCGCTAACCTTTCATTGGGGCGCAGCGCACGTTTTTTGCGACTGTTGACAAGTCAGCAACTAAAGTTAACACTGCTAACATGACGGGTGTGAAAGACAAGATTTTGTTGTGCGCGCGCGACCTCTTCCTGGCGGAGGGGATGTCGCACTTCTCCATGCGCAAGGTTGCCACGTGTGCCGGCATCAGTGCCACGGCTATCTATCGTCACTTTGCCGACAAGGAGGCGTTGCTGTTTCACGTACTGCTGAAAGGGTTTCGCATCTTTGCCAGATATTTGCAGCGGGTGGATGAAGCTTCGCCACCTCCGTTGCAGTTGCAGGCTACCGTCATGCAGTACCTCGATTTTGCCCTGCGTGAACAGGCCTATTACGAAATGATGTTTCTCTCCAGCGAGCAGATGACCGGGCTCAAGCGCCTCACTGACGAGGGGAACGACGAGATGCAACAGACATTCGAGCTCTTGCAGCAACGGGTGCAACGGGCCATCGATGGCGGCCATATTTCGGCCACGGATGCCCATCGGGCCGCCTTTGGCATCTGGGCCTATGCCCATGGCCAGATCGCCCTCTTCATCGCCGGCAGAACCGGCATGAATCGAAAGGCGTTCGTGGAGGTCTACCGCGGTCTGATGAGCGATTACCTGCAACGGTTGTGATTTTTTTTTGCCTGCCAGGTTAACGATGTTAACTTCCGTGTGAACAGACGAGTGAACCAGTGAGGAGAGAGAGGATGAAATGGAAATGGTTGTATCTGCTGCTGACCGTGCCGGGAGCCATTGTTCCCTGGTGTTATCTGAGCGGCTTCCTGCGGGAGAGTGCGTCCAGCGTCCCCCTTTTTTTTAGTTCGATGTTTGTTAACGACGTCGCCAGTGCGGTCGCCGCCGATCTGTTGCTCTCTGCTGTGGTGTTTAGCCTCTTTGTCTGCGTGGAGGGGCGGCGCTTCGCCATGAAGCGGTTATGGCTCTATCCGCTGCTCACCTTTGCGATCGGCCTGTCGTTCGGGCTGCCGCTCTTTCTTTACGCTCGCGAACGGGCCAGCGAACGACAGAGTGGAGAGATATCATGAAAAAACTATGGAAAATTATCGGCCTTGTGACGGCGCTGCCGCTGGCTCTTTTTACGCTGCTGTGGCTGGCAACGATCGGTGATTATCCAGTAGCGAAAACTACTAACGACGATCCAGCCCTCCCTTTTATCGAGATCAATGGCTACCGTTTCCATGGCGAAACCTTTGGCGACCCGGCCAATCCCGCGATCATTGTGGTCCACGGCGGGCCTGGCTGGGACTACCGCAGCCTGTTGCCGCTCAAGGCTCTCGCCGACAGCTATTTTGTCGTCTTTTATGACCAGCGTGGCACCGGGCTTTCCCCACGGGTTGAGGCAACGCAGCTGACGCTGGAGTCCTCTCTCGCGGATCTGGATGCCATTGTCGAAAAGTACCGAAAGGGCGGCGAGGTCACGCTCATCGGCCACTCCTGGGGGGCGATGTTGGCCACCGCCTATCTGGGGCGCGAGCCACACAAGGTCAGTCATGCGGTGCTGGCCGAGCCGGGGTTCCTGAATGGCGAGACGTTTGCGCAGGCGGGGGTACGCTTCGGGCCGCGCTGGGAGGTGGGTTATCTCTGGTTTGCCACACGCAAGTGGTTTGAGTCGTTACATATCGATGGCCCCGATCCGGATGCGGCCCAGGACTACTTCCTGGGTGCGGCGGCGGCAGAAGCCAACCGCGAGTACTACTGCAACGGGGTGGTGCCGGCGGCGGGCAAGCTGCGCTGGCGCGCCGGTGCCACGGCGATGCAGGCGATCCTTTCATCCGCCCTCGACACACAAGGCCTCTTTACCCTCGACCTGACCCAGGGACTCGAGCGTTTCCAGCGGCCGGTGCTGCTGCTCGCCAGCGAGTGCAACACCCTGATCGGCGTGGCGCACCAACAGCGGCAACAGCGCTTTTTCACCCGCAGTCAGCTGGTGACCATACCCGCCAGCGGCCACATGATGATCAGCGAGCAGAGCGATGCGGTGGTGCGGGCAGTGCGCCATTACCTGGCGCAAACGCCGTAGTCACAGGTCGAACACCGCGATCTCGGGACGGGCGCCGAAGCGGACCGGCAGTATGGAGGTACCGATGCCGCGTGAGACGTAGAGGGGACAGTATGCGGTTGGATAGTCGCCGGCGTTAAAGCGGCCGCTTCCCGGCGGCCTCCATAACGGCAGGCCCAGCAGCGTGAGCTGTCCGCCATGGGTGTGGCCGGCGAGGCAGAGATCGAGTTTCAGCTTGAGCATGTTGGCGAACGTTTCATCGTCGAACATGCCGGGCGAGTGCTGGAGCAGCAGGGCAATGTCAGCGTCGCCCGCTGGCTGGGGTGCTGGCGTGGCTGCTGGTGTTCCAGCTGTGTAGTCGTCCAGGCCGATCACATCCACAACCCTGCCTTGCAAGGTGAGGCGTGTGTTCTGATTGATGAGCAGGCGGGTCCCGTGTTGCTGGTAGATGTCGCGCAGTGCGGCGATATCGATCTTGGCCCAGTGTTCCCAGTTGCCCAGTATCGCCAGTTTGGGAATGTCGCCGGTCGCTTTCAGAAAGGCGGACAGCGCGGCCAGGGTGTCGGTGCGGTCGATGACATCCCCCGTGAGCAGCAACAGGTCGGGCTGCCAGCGGGAGAGCGTATCGATGACGCGCTGCTCACGCCGGCCAAAGTCGTGGAGGTGCAGATCGGAGAGCTGTGCAATGCGCACCCGCGGGGTCTGCTGGCGAGTGATGCCCCGATGGTGGGTTACCTCCACCCAGGAAGGTTCTAACACGAAGGCGTAGGCCAACAACGCGACCAAGCCTGCGGCAGAGAGTGTGCGTAGGGTCCGGAGCCTTATCCTCATAGCTTGAGTAATGCGGACATCAATCGTTTGCCTAGTAGGCGTAGCGTAACCCGAGGGTAAAAAAGTTCGAGCCGACATGACGCGGCGCGATCACGCCATACATTCCGGAGCGGTGGTGGATGCGGGTCACAAAGCTGAAGTGCTGTGCCTCGCGGTGACGCCACTCCAGCTCATAGTTGTTGAAATTCTGCAGCCGGTAGCGCCGCTCGGGATTGCCCTCCGGTCCGTCTTCATAGGAGGGGGTTCCCCAGGCATAGGAGAGTCCCATGGCGGCGCCGAATCGCACCGACAGGAACCACAACTCCGCCGGTGGCAGATGCACTGAATAGGCGATATCGGTTTCGTAGTTCTCTTGCATGCCATGGTGCTTGACGCCGACGAATTCGATGTCGCTGGTGACATAACTGGCGCCTAAGAAACTCCCTACCTGGCTAAGCACCTCGGGTGTCTGGATGGAGGTGAGATAACCCAGGCCGACAAAATAGCTCTGTTCGAAGGTCAGATCGTTGGTGAGTATCCTTCCCGGGATACTGAGCAGATTGGTATCGATGCCCTGAGCGGTATACACGCTGAGTGAATCGGCGAAGATGTTCGGTGAAATGAGCAGCGCCAGCGCCGCCAGCAGGACTCGTTTGTAACGCAATAGGGAAGCAGTAGGTCGGGAAAACATCACGGTATCCATATCCGATAAGGTGAATGTGATCAGCTGTCGATAACGCCTGTTGTGCGGAAGAAATCGGCGCAGGTGCTACGGCAGAATGATTCTTTGTAATGGGTCATTTGTATCCGGCACGCTCGTCGCAGTGAGCCGTCAGATGGGAGCGGCACGGCTCTGCGGTCGTGATGCAGTGCCGGGCAAGTTTAACACGATCCTCATGGAGTGTTTCTGTCGTGCGGAGGCACGGAACCCGGAGGCATTGATAGTGGAAGGGCTCACCCGGTTACATGATCAAGAGCTAGGCTCCAGTGAAAACTCGGGCAGCCTGGCCTGGGCCAGCTGGAACAGCTCGCGCTCCTCGAAGCGCACGTGTGCCTGCAGCAGCTCGGCGAGTTGGCGCAGGGTGTCGGCACTTCGCGGCCGGTGGTAGGCGAGGGTACGCATCTGCGCATGTTCGGCCAGGGTGCGCTGGACGAGGGACGTTTCACCGGCCTGCACCAGGGCTGGCAGGAGCTGCGCCTCCTCCTGACGGAAGTGGGGCTCCAACTCCGCCTCAAAGCGCTGGATGATTTCGCGCCAGGCCTCGACCACCTCGCCGCTATTGTCGGGCATGGCAGCGGCCACGGCGGCGCGCCGTGCCAGGACCAGGGCGGCATGGTGGTCACTGGAGAGGGAGCGTAGACCGGGTGAGCGTTTCACGATTCAGTTTCCTTTGTTGTGTCCCGTGCGATTGCTACGTTGCGGTCGTGCCGCCGACTCGAATGCCCGTCCCGTGGGAGAGCAACGGTTTTAGCCGCTGCGGCTTCGCCACAAGATCGGCCAGGGTGTAGGCGTCGAGTGTTGTAAAGAAGTTCTCAAGGGCGTGGTTGAACATTTTGGGCAGGGCGCAGGCGGGGGTGATCCGGCACGCCCCCTGTTCGCCCATGCACTCCACCAGGGCGCTGTCCGCCTCGGTGGCGCGCAGCACGGCGCCGATGCGTATGGCGGAGGGGGGTTGGGCCAGGGTGAGCCCGCCGCCCTTGCCCCGCACCGTCTGCAGGTAGCCGAGCCCCGACAGGCACTGCACCACCTTCATCAGGTGGCTGCGCGAGATGTCGTAGACCGCGGCGATCTCCGCGACGGTTGCCCGCCGCTCCTCCTGCAAGGCCACATAGATCAGTACCCGCAACGCGTAGTCGGAAAAGACGGTTAGTCGCATGACAGCCTCAAAATAGGAATCTCAGATGTTGATTATCGCTCACGGAGGTGTTATATAAAAGATGCATCTCAAATGAATTAATAGGATGCCATTATGAGCGACGCCATTACCGCCGAGTCTGTGCACACCGTCCTTGGTCGCATCATCGACCCGGAGGTGGGGATCAACATCGTCGATCTGGGCCTCATCTATGAGGTCCTGGTCAACGAGGATGAGACCCACATGCAGGTGCGCATGACCATGACCTCGCCCGCCTGTCCGATGGGGGGGCATATCGCTGATGAAGTGCGTGCAGCACTTCACCAGCGCTGGCCATCGCTTGGGCAGCTGGAGGTGGTGCTGGTCTGGGATCCCCCCTGGAGCAGCGAGCGCTTGTCTGAAGCGGCACGGCGGCAACTCGGCTGGAACACCCACTGAGCACTACAGGAGAAATCCCATGAGTAACGAAGATACGACCATCGATGTACGCACCATCCCGCCGCGGGAGCGTCATCCCCTGATCTTTTCCACGTTTGCCGGGCTGGCTGTCGGCAAGTCGTTCCTGTTGGTGAACGACCACGACCCCAAGCCGCTTTACTACCAGTTCCAGGCCGAGATGCCTGCCCGGTTTGGGTGGGATTATCTGGAAGCGGGCCCCGACGTGTGGCGCGTCAGCATCACCAAGGTGGCATAAGGAGACGGCCATGACGCAGCGCAGCGAAACCCTGGACCAGGCGGCGGTTGTTGCCGCACCGGATCTGAGACCGTGGCAACGCCTGCCGATGCTGGTGCTGGGTTTTGCTGCGCTGCTGCTCGGCCTGCTCGCCGGCGAGGCGAGGCTCGGCTGGGCGGTGCCCTTGCCGCGCCCCGGGTTGATGGCGCTGCACGGGCCGCTGATGGTGTGTGGCTTTCTCGGCACCCTTATCGGTCTGGAACGGGCCATCGCCGTCGGACGACGCCTCGCCTACCTGGGGCCGGCCGCCAGTGCCACTGGCGGTCTACTGCTGATCGGCGGGGCGTCCATCGTAATGGGGGCGGCCCTGTTCACCCTCGGTGCCTTGGGCCTCGTCGCTGCCACCTACGTCGCCTATCTGCGCCAGCCCGCCCTCTACACCCTGACGCTGCTGTTGGGCGCCGGCGCCTGGTTGGTGGGGAACGCTCTCTGGCTGGGCGGCGTGGAGCTCCCTCAGCTGGTAATCTGGTGGGCGGCCTTCCTTATCCTGACCATCGCCGGTGAACGTCTGGAGTTGAGTCGCCTGTTGGCCCCCTCGGCGCGCGCCCATCGGGTGTTTGCCGTGCTGGTGGTGTTGATGCTCACCACCCTCGTCGCGCTCACGGTGCAGTTACCGTGGGCAGGCCGCATGTTGCCACTCGTGTTGCTTGGCCTCACCGCCTGGCTCGTACAAAACGATATTGCGCGGCGCACCATCCACAGTCACGGTCTGACCCGTTTCATGGCGCTCTGTTTACTCTCCGGCTATCTCTGGCTTGCCGTCAGCGCCCTCATCGGCTTGTTCGCGGATGAGGGCCTCTTTGCCGGCCGTGTCTATGATGCAACGCTGCACGCGATCTTTCTCGGTTTCGTCTTCTCGATGGTGTTTGGGCATGCGCCCGTGATCCTGCCATCGGTGACGCGACTGGCTGTTCCTTTTCACCCGGTGTTTTACCTCCATTGGGGAGTGCTCCAGCTCTCGCTGCTGTTGCGGGTGATCGCCCAGCCGCTCGGCTGGCCGGCGGACCTATCACTCGCCGGGGCCTTGAACGGCATCGCCATAGCGTTGTTTCTGCTAAACACCGTTGCGGCGGTGGTGCGCGGACGGCGCGCGCGGGGACTCTTCGCGCCGACCACGAACAGCAGATGAAAAAATCGTGTTTGCAACGACAACCCAGACCGATATTGAACAACTTAATAATCATAAGGGAGACATTAAATGGTCAGCATAATTACTCATTTTCTGAACCGCTGGCGTCACAGCGACGTCGAAGCCCCGCGTGAGGAGAAGCACCTCTTTGCACCCGGCACCGGGATTCGCTACTCATCACTCCTGGTAGAGGGGTTAAAGGCGGACCACCAGCAGTTCTTTGAACTTCAACGCACCATGCTCATAGCGAAGCGCAATGGTCACCTGGAGGAGATCCCGGCACTGCTGCAGCAGTTCGATGAGCTGTTGACCGCCCATCTGCTTACCGAGCAGGTGCGCCTCTATGCCTACATGGACGCCTATTTCGCGACAGATCGCCGCACGCGCGAGATGCTGCGCGACTATCGGGTGGAGATGGATCGGATCGGAGATTCGGTCAGGCGCATGATTAAAAAATACAGGCATCTCGCCCTGGATGGGCAGCTGCAGGGGGAGTTCGAGCAGGACATGGAGGAGCTCCGCCTGGTGCTCGACGAGCGCATGAGTCGGGAGGAGCTGACGCTTTATCCTCTCTACATGCCCGTTGCAGGTTAGCCCCGCGAATATTCAACCAACCCGAGCGGCACCGCCCATCGTGGCCGCTCGACCCAGCGACTTTCCAACACCAAAGAGGTAACCCGATATGTCACACCACCCGCACCTGCATCTCTCCCCCGACATGCGCTATCTGTTTGATGCGCGCGGCATCGCCAAACGGTTTCGGCATGCCGCCATTTTCGGTGCCCTGGATGTGCTCACCCCCGGGGAAACCATGCAGTTTGTGAATGACCACGATCCACTGCCGCTGCTTGAGCAACTGCGTCAGCGCTACGGCGCGTCACTTTCCATCCGCTATATCCAGCGGGAACCGGGGCAGATCGTGCTCGACTTCGTGCGCGTTCGCAGCTGACCGCGCTCTGCGCGCGGGTGTGATGAAGCCTCACGTCTGTGCAGTGCAAGTGAGTTGCCCGGCCCTTGTCATCGGGCCGGGCGCTTTAAAGTTGTTCGTTGCCGGGATCAACCAGGCGGCCGAGGAAGAGGAGGCTGCCGGTGGTGTTGTCGCGAATCAGGAAGAGAAAGGGGTGATTCGCCTTGAAGGTCTTCGGTGTGGAGAGGCCGCGCTTCATCATGACGGCGGTGGCCGCCGCTGCCTCTGTGCCATCCTCGTTTACCTCGACATAGGCTTTGTGGCGCACCGAACCAATGAACAGCGGACCGCTGGCGATTCCAGAGAAGTCCGCGGCCGGTGCAAAGGCCTTGTGCATACCCAGGGCCTGCAGTGGTGCGTTGAGCTCGGTGGCCCCCCACGATACTTT
>DASWUD010000249.1:0-6450 GCA_036401755.1 Gammaproteobacteria bacterium | reverse complement strand
GCATAGAACGAGAGGCCGCCCTGGCACGCCTGGGGCGGCCGGCGCGCATCGTTGCCAAGATGAATGCCCTGGTAGAAGAGGAGGTAATCCGTGCCCTCTACCGCGCCTCACAGGCCGGGGTAGCGATCGATCTGGTGATACGCGGCATCTGCTGCCTGCGTCCTGGCATCCCCGGCGTCTCGGAGAATATCCGCGTGCGCGCCATCATCGGCCGCTTTCTCGAACACACCCGGGTCTTCTACTTTCAGGGGGAGGGCAAGGAGGAGCTGTTCTGCTCCAGTGCCGATTGGATGGATCGCAATCTCCACCGCCGCGTTGAAAGCTGTTTCCCCATCGAGCACAAGGCGCTGCGCGAGCGGGTGCTGCGCGAGCTGGGTTACTATCTGCGTGACAATACGCAGGCGTGGGAATTACAGAGTGACGGCAGCTATCGGCGCGCCCCGTGCGCAGGCGAACCCTTCAATGCCCAGCAGACACTCCTGTTGGAGCTGGCACAAGCGACCGAGGTCTCTTGAGCGCCTCAATCGTGCTGATCCCAAATCAGCCCCAGCAGCTCGACATCGGCAACGTGTTTTCTCACGGGGCACTCGGGACACCCTTTGCTGGTCGGCCGGTTGGCGCAGCCACGACACTTTCGCACCCAGGAGCGGGCGCGCACAATCTCCTCCTTCAAGAGAGCTAACGCATCGATTCGCATGGCGAGCTCCTCGAGCACTTCGTCGAGCCGTGTCGTCACGCGGCTGCTCCCTTCATCACCGCTCCGGCTCCCTTCACGGGCCGCGGCGATAAGCCGGATCGCTTCGAGCGAAAAGCCATTGTCGGCCAGGTGCAGGATCGCCCGCAGCCGGGCCATATGGCGCTCGGTGTAGTAGCGAGTTCCCCCTTCGGTGCGTAGCGGTTCCAGCAAGCCCGCCTCTTCATAATAGCGGATAGTGCGCACCGTTATGCCGAGGGCATCCGCCACCTCGCCGATCTTGTGTTCGCTTGGCATCGTTTAGCGCTTCTCTATCCAGAAATGGTGCAACTCGCCGATTTGCTCGGCTTTCATCAGTCCGTTTCCTGTCAGGTTGCACCAGGCGGGAATGTCGTTGAGCATGGAAATCTTGTCGGAGATCACCAGTACCACCTCCCCGGAACGGAATTGTGCAAACTCCTTGGCCAGCCGGATCACCGGCGCCGAACAGCACATGCCGCGGATATCTACCATCTGCTGATGCTGCATGGTTACATCCCCACCAGCTGGGCAGCAAATCCCTCATCCCGCACCACCCCCAACAAGCGGCGGGAATCGAGCAGCGCCGGATTATAGGCTACCAGCAGCAGATGGGAGTGCGGCGCGTTGAAGCGTGGCGCAATGACCCCCTCGACCTGCCGCAAACGCTCCTCCAGCCGACGCTGCTCCGCCGCCTCCAGCTGCTGCTCCACGCGCACTACCACATCGACAATATCCATGAGCCATGACTCCCGAATCTGACGTTAACGTCAGATACAGAATCTGCCGTGCACGTCACATTGTCAAGAGTGTCGATGCATCAGGAAAACTGCAGCGCGAATTTTGCGTCGTCGAGATAGGCCGCCTCCTGCTCCAGATCGGCGGCCGTGAGCGGGTGGGCATCGAGCCAGCCGGCAGGAAAGCGCAGGGTCAGCCCCCGCTCGGCCGTGGAGATGGAGAAAGCCGGCAGAGCGTAGTCCGTGCGGCTGCGGCACAGCAGGACCGCAAGTCGCAACAGGCTGGCCAGGCGCAATGAGCGAATTCCTTGCGACGGCGGCAGCCCATTGAACAGCGCACTGGGAAATTTGCGGCGGTGGCTGCGCACCAGCAGCGCCAGCATCCTCTGCTCCTGGCGTGAAAAACCTGGCATGTCGGAATTTTCCAGCAGATAGGCCGCGTGTTTATGATATTGATTGTGGGCAATCGCCAGGCCGATCTCGTGCAGGCGCGCCGCCCAACTGAGCAGGCTCCGTGCCTCATCGTCATCCAGTTGCCACGACTCGGCCACCCGTGCGAGCACCATTTGTGCGGTCTGCTCGACACGCTGTGACTGTGCCACATCCACGTGATAGGTCTGCTTCAGCGCAACGATGGTGCGCTCGCGCACATCCTCATGACGGATGCGCCCTACCTGGTCATACAGCACCCCCTCACGCAAGGCCCATTCGGAGTCGGCCATCTGCTCGATGCCGAGGGCCTGAAAGATGGCGTAGAGCACCGCCACCCCACCGGGAAAGACCGCCAACCGCTCCTCTTTCAAACCCGGCAGGTTGAGTTTGGCCACGTGCCCAGCCTGAAGCAGGACGTCGACCAGCCGCTGCAACGCAGCGAAGGTGATGCCGTTGCTGCTCCAGCCTTGGGCGCGGATCACATCGGCCACGGCGCGGATCGTGCCCGAGGCCCCCACCACCTCGCCCCAGCCGCGGCGGCGATAGTCGGCCTCGATGGCCTGCAACTCCAGGCGCGCGGCGATCACCGCCTTGTTCCAGCTCTTCTCGCGGATCTCGCCGCTGGCGAAATAGGCCTGGGAGGCACTGACGCACCCCATGTGCAGGCTCTCCATCTGCATCGGCTCGAAACGCTCGCCAAGGATGAGTTCGGTACTGCCACCGCCGATGTCGACCACCAGGCGGCGCGCATTGCAGTCGGGCAGTCCATGGGAGACACCGAGATAGATGAGACGCGCCTCTTCGCGCCCGGCAATGATCTCGATGGGGTGACCGAGGGCCGCCGCGGCCTCGGCCAGAAACGGTTCGGGATCACGCAACTTGCGCAGCGTATTGGTACCGACGGCGCGCACGCTGCCCGGCGGCATCTCCCTCAGCCGTTGGCCGAAACGTTTCAGACAGGCGATGGCCCGCTCGCGCGCATCGCGCTCCAGCTGATTGCTCTGGTCGAGACCTGCCGCCAGCCGCACCATTTCACGCAGGCGGTCGAGCACACGAAGCTGACCGTTCACCATCTGGGCGACCACCAGATGAAAACTGTTGGAGCCAAGGTCGATGGCGGCGATGGTGATGTTTTCGCGATCCACTGTGCTGTCAGCTACTGAAGGGTTGCGCCATGGTAACCGATCAGCCATGTGCTGTGGCCGCCTTTCTCATCTGCGCAATGGCCTGGTGCAACAGGTTGACAAGATGCGCGCCACCATCGTGTAGATAGTGGCGTTCGATGAAGGCGACCCGACGTTGTTGCGAGTGATAACTGGAGCGTGCCAATGCCAGCAGCCCGGGCAAGCAAGGCGAGCGCGCCATCACGCCCTGCGTGACCTGTTTGATGTTGTCATCACGGGAGATTGCGACCAGCTCCTTGCGCAGCAGATCGTTCAGGTTCTGCTGCCGCACCACGGCGTCATGCCACTCACCCAGTTGCGTCTGCAACCGCTGCATC
This sequence comes from Gammaproteobacteria bacterium, assembly GCA_036401755.1. GTDB lineage: Bacteria > Pseudomonadota > Gammaproteobacteria > Thiohalomonadales > Thiohalomonadaceae > DASWUD01. The sequence goes on along the minus strand of DASWUD010000249.1, from coordinate 3,068 downwards.
GCTTGCAGTGCCCTGGTACAGGCCGCCCCTTCACCACAGAAGGGCAGCAGCAGATAACGTACGGTCTTTGCCTGGAGGCGGATGAGGTGGAGCTCATCGGCCACACCAGCGCCCTTCAGCAAAGAAGTCAGTTCAGCGATTTGCTGTTCCAGAAGGTGAGCCGCAAACAGCGCCAGCGGCCATGGGTGCCCGCTCTCGGACAGTGTGAGCGTAGCGAGGAAAGGCATCACCTGCTTCAAGGCAGCGGTAACCTGTATCGGCGGCCACACGTCCTCGTCCACCCTTCGCTCAAGCTCTTGCTGCCAATGCCGCGCCCCGCGCACCTCCTGCGCACCGAGGCGGGGCCACTCCAACTCCAGCCAGGTGAGCATCACCTGTGCGTCGCGCCCCCGATTGCTTTGGGTTAACAGCGCCTTAATCGAACGCAGGACTCGCTTGCGCTGTTTATCCGGTTGGGCCAACTGTTTCACCAGAACGTAGAGGCGGCGCAGTGCGACACGACAATCGTGTAGTGCCTCCCTGTCTTGGCGCTGCAGGGCGGCCAGCGCACCAGCCAACACCTCTTCACAGAGCTGGCGAAGGGCAACGTCACCCACCCTCACCGTGCGTCTCTGTTTCAACCGGCGATCCGGCGCAACTGCCGGCTGGTGAGCAGCAATCTCAGTTCGCCCCGCGCCGCAGCTGGCTTACCCATAAAGCGGATCGCGCAGATGGCGCCCTTCTTCAGTGGCACAAAGCTCTCATCACTGCCGGTGAGATACCAGCTGGCCAGGCGCCCCAGATCCGGCTCATGTCCCACCAGCAGCAGCACTTTGTCGTGCTGCGCGGCAAGCCAGTGGGTAGTGGCTGGTGGCCCGCCGCCCGGGGCCAAGGCGGCCAGCTCGGTCAATGGTACGGAATAACTCTCCGCCACCACCTCTGCTGTCTGTCGCGCCCGCAGCAATGGGCTGGTCACTACCCTGTCGAGGCGTGGTACCACATCAACGAGCCCCGGCAGGGCCTGGCGCAGGCGCTTGATGCCCTCAGCGGTAAGCGGCCGCTCCTCGTCCCGCCCGACAAACGCGGCGCGCTCGGCCGCGCGGCCATGGCGCATCAGAATCACCTCCATCCAACTTCCTCCTACCCGCCCGCAGGCGCTTTTCTCCTCATCAGCCTATCAGTTGTTGCGAAGCGTGCACCCGGAGCGTGCGTCTCCCGTCGCAATTTCGTGCAAACACGAAATCATCTCCTATACTTTGAGAGGGAATTCACGCCCGGGGTATTTGTAAAGAGCCTGTAATGAGCTTTCTATATGCTCCATGCACAACTATTACCGTACAAAAAGAGTTGGCATGGATTTGGCTTGGATAAACAGCCACTTAACGCGATTACCGCAAGTCCACATAACTAGAGGGGGAAAAACATGAACATGGTTGAGTGGGACAACAAATATAGCGTCGACATTCAGGAGATCGACGAGCAGCACAAATGCATCGTCGCCTATATCAATGAACTCTATGAGGCGATGGTCAAGAAGAACAGCCGCGATCTGGTGGCCGACATCCTCCACAAACTGGTGGAGTACACCAAAATCCACTTTGCCGTCGAAGAGACCTTGATGCGCATCTTCCACTATGAAGGCTACGAGCAACATAAAACGATCCACGACAAGATCGTTCAGCAGGTTCTCAACTACCAGGGCAAGTTCCTGGCCGGTGACGACAAGGTTGCGATGGAGCTGCTCATGTTCCTCAAGGGATGGCTCTTCGAACACATCAATAACATCGACAAGCAATACGTGCAGACCTTCCACGCTGCCGGGGTGAAGAAGAGCTGGCTGAAGAAGTTCTGGTAACGCTGATCCCATAACAGCAGACAGCCCCACTCAGGTGGGGCTTTTTTATGGCTTTCGCGGTGGGACGCAACGACAACCCCTTTCATGCTCTGCCGACCCGACTGCTCCGCGCTCTCCCGTCACTCTTCCCTATTTGACCTGGATCATTGGTGCCATGGGTTGCCTTCATTACGCTCCCGGCTGCCAGCAAGCAGCAAACAACAAGAGTTGGCACTGATGAGAGTGCGGCCTCCGGTCGCCACTCTCCGGCAATAACCACAGTGAGGGAATACCGCCATGAACATGGTGCAATGGAGCGACGAGTACAGTGTCGAGATTCAGGAGATCGACGAACAGCACAAGTGCATCGTCAAATATATCAATGAACTTTACGAAGCCCTATCCAGGAAGGATAACCATGATCTGGTGGCCGATGTCATCCACAAGCTGGTGGAGTACACCAAGATCCACTTCGCGGTGGAAGAGACGCTGATGCGCATCTTCCACTACGCGGGGTATGAGGCGCACAAGGCGATCCACGACAGACTGGTGCAGCAGGCCCTGATCTACCAGGGCAGATTCCTGGCCGGTGATAACAGCGTGGGAATGGAACTGCTGATCTTTCTCAAGGAGTGGCTGTTCACCCACATCAGCAATGTGGATAAACAGTATGTGATTACCTTTCACGCCGCCGGCGTAAAGAAGAGCTGGCTCAGGAAGTTCTGGTAAAAGTCGCCAGTGACAAAAAGCCCCGCCCAATCGCGGGGCTTTTTTCTGGGCGAGGCTGCTGCACAGCATCCCGATCGATCTGGTGATATCCATTAAACAGTGGGTGTTGGCTGCCTGTCAGTTGTGTGTCTGTCAGCCCATCTGGAAAGGCACTCGTGTAAAAAATGCTGGCTATTGGTGCTACAGGTGCGTATAGTTCGCGCCTTCGCAGGAGACTCCTGCGAGTTTCGTCCCTGACCTTCCTCCCCGTGTAGTCCACAGGCCCTCTGGTTAGCGACGTGATGGTTCCCCACCCGGCGGAACCGAGCTATCGGAACCTGGCGGTGCCCAGCCACGGCGGTACCCCCATACCATTGGTTCTTTTTTGTTACCCCGCAATTTCACCTGTGGCAGGTGAATGAGGATCTCATTTTGTCTTTTGAAACACTGCAACTCCATGCTGACCTGATGCGCGCCCTTGAGGCCGCCGGTTTTACCACCGCCACCGAAGTACAGACCGCCGCGATTCCCGAAGCGCTGGTCGGCA
>DASWUD010000248.1:0-1979 GCA_036401755.1 Gammaproteobacteria bacterium | reverse complement strand
ACGCTTGAGGCCAGTGACACCCCAGAAGCAGACCACACCCGCCAGCGCACCTATCGCCAGCGCACCACCGACGCCGACCCAACCGCAGGCGGGGGTGATAGCCACCAGGCCCGCGACCGCACCGGAAACGGCACCGAGCATGGAGGGCTTGCCCTTGACCAGCCATTCGGCAATGGTCCAGGTGAGCGCCGCCACCGCGGTAGCGTTAAGGGTATTGATGAAGGCCAGCGATGCGGTGGCACCGGCTTCCAGCGCCGAACCGGCGTTGAAACCGAACCAGCCCACCCACAGCAGTGAGGCACCGATCATGGTCATGGTCAGGCTATGGGGCGTGAACGCCTCCTTGCCGTAGCCGATGCGCTTGCCGACCACAAAGGCACCCACCAGCGCGGCGACACCGGCGTTGATGTGCACCACGGTACCGCCGGCGAAGTCGAGGGCGCCCTTCTGGAACAGCCAGCCCGAAGCGGCCACTGCGGCACTCGCCGCATCAGCATCGGTGAAGGCATCCGGACCGGGCCAGAACCAGACCATGTGGGCCATCGGCAGATAGGCGAAGGTGAACCACAACGCGGAGAAGAGCAGCACCGCGGAGAACTTCATACGCTCGGCGAAGGCACCCACCACCAGCGCCACGGTGATCGCCGCGAAGGTGGCCTGGAAGGCGACGAAGACAAACTCCGGCAGCACCACGCCCTTGCTGAAGGTGGCGGCGTTGGCCACGGCACCGGTCACCGGATCGAAGATCCCCTTGAGGAACAGGCGATCAAAGCCACCGAAGAAGGCGTTGCCCGGGGTAAAGGCGATGGAGTAACCGTAGATGGCCCACAGCACGACGATCAGTGCGAAGATCGAGAAGACCTGCATCAGCACCGACAGCATATTCTTGCTGCGCACCAGGCCGCCATAGAACAGCGCGAGCCCCGGGATCGACATCATGATCACCAGCAGCGTCGCCACCAGCATCCACGACACGTCACCCTTGTTGGGGGTGGGTGCAGGCGCCGCCTCAGGAGCAGCGGCTTCAACAGCGGCGACTTCGGGGGCCGCTATTTCGGGTGCTGCGACAGCGGGTACAGCCTCTTCATCGGTAGTGGTGATGACAGCCTCATCGGCAGCCGGCGCGCCCTCTTGCGCCGAAACAAAACCGGGCATCCCCAGCAGCGGCAACAACATCAGTAGTGCAAATAGATAACGTTTCATGTCGCCCTCCTTATAGCGCTTCGTCGCCGGACTCGCCGGTACGGATGCGCACTGCGTGTTGCAGGTCGTAGACGAAGATCTTGCCGTCACCGATCTTGCCGGTATTGGCCGCCTTCGAAATGCCTTCGATGACGCGATCCACCAGACTGTCGCTGACGGCCGCCTCAACCTTCACCTTGGGCAGAAAATCGACCACATATTCAGCACCGCGGTAGAGTTCGGTATGTCCTTTCTGACGCCCGAATCCCTTCACCTCGGTGACGGTAATCCCCTGCACGCCGATCTCCGACAGTGCTTCACGCACATCGTCCAGCTTGAAGGGCTTGATAATGGCAGTCACCATTTTCATGTTTCATTCCTCCTCAGGAGGCCCGTCACACGTGACGGGCCGGGGCTGTAAATCCTAGAGATCGAACTTCTTGGTGTAGCTGGCGTAGACGCGATACTGGCCATCCATGGTGTAGATGTCCTTATCGAGGTTGGTATCGCTCACGGTGAAGGTGAACTCATCCTTGGTCAGGCTCACGCCGTACTCGAGGAAGCCGTCATCAAACCCTGCACCAGCAGGCCCCACCCAGGTGTTATCCAGCGTTTCTGTGAATTTCCAGTTGCCTACGTGGGCCCCCAGCGACAGGCCTTCCTTGATACTGTGGGAGAGATCGAGCGCGACATAGGTCGAATCAACATCCTGGTTACCAAACACGTTCTGCCCCTTGCCCACGGTCAGCTTGGCAGGACCATAACCGACGGCGGCCTTGTATTCCGTCCAGTTGAGG
>DASWUD010000247.1:0-2768 GCA_036401755.1 Gammaproteobacteria bacterium | reverse complement strand
TGGCGCTGCACGCGCTGCCTGGCGACGTGATGGGTGGCGATGGAGTCGAGGATGCCCCGCTCGGTCTTCTCTCCGAAGCCGGGCAGCTCCCGGACCCGGCCGGCGCGGGCGGCGGCCTCGAGCTGGGCAAGGGTCTCGATGTGCAGAGTCTGGTAAAGCGCCTTGACGCGTTTCGGACCCAAGCCGGGAATTTTCAGCAACGCCTCGAGGCTTGCCGGTACCTCGGTGTGCAACTTGTCGAGCGCTGTCGCGTGGCCGGTGGTGAGGATCTCCTGAATCTTTGCGGCGAGATCCTTGCCGATGCCGGGCAGCTTGGTGAGCTCCTCGCCGTCGGCCACCATCTGCCGCAACTCCCGGCCGAGGCTGCGTATCGTGCGTGCCGCATTGCGATAGGCGCGCACCCGGAACGGATTGGCCTCTTCGATCTCCAGCAGGTCGGCCATTTCATCGAAGATGAGGGCGATCTCTTCGTTGTGCACCGGCATGGACGCCTCCCAAGCTACGATATGGATCAGCAGAGGATAGAACGCGCGGTGGTGCGGCGCCAAAGAGCGGTGGCTGGAGAAAGGCTGGATGGATGTTGAGCTCTCGGGTGAATTACCGTTGGAGACAATTAATTTAGTCTGCCCATGGGTTTATCAACCCGCAGTGCCCGCCGCTCTGCCAAACAGCCCCTCGACCCGGTTGCGGCCCCGCTCCTTGGCCTGGTACAGGGCGTCGTCGGCCCGCTTGATGAACAGCTCAATACTTTCGCCGGGAATATAGGCAGTCACTCCGATACTGACGGTAACCGTACCTACCTGGGGATAAACGATCGTCTCCAATTCGGCACGCAAGCGCTCAGCCATTTGCAGCGCTTGTGACTCATCCTGATCGAGGGCGAGGATGATGAACTCCTCGCCGCCCCAGCGTCCGAGCAGGTCGCTGGCACGCAGATAGGCGTTTGCCCGGTGGGAAAGGGTGATCAGCACCTCATCACCCGCGGCGTGGCCGAAGTTGTCGTTGATGCCCTTGAAACGGTCCACATCGAATAGCAGGAGTGCCATCGGGCGCCCTGAATTGGATAGCACTCCGGTGACAGTCTGCAGGGCGTGGAGCATGGCGCGCCGGTTGGCGACACCCGTCAACGGGTCCACGGTGGCCGCCACGCTCATGCTTTTGGCCAGGCTTTGAACCCCTCGGGCATGCGTCTTCAGTTGTGCCACCCCCCACAGTGCCGCGATATAGACCGGGTGCGAGATGAGCATGACACTGATGAGCTGCTGGCCGTCCATTTCGGTATTGCTCAGCAGCAGCCCCCACTGAGGCAGTGAGATCGCAAGATAGATCCCGAGCGAGGTGCGCACCGCCACGCGCGGTGAATAAAAGACGAAGCTGGCCACATAACCAAGCGGCAGCCACTGTGCCAGGGAGGCGAGCTCGTAGCTGGAGGTACTACCCGCAAGCAGCGTGTCGGCCAGGATGTAGTAATAGTCGGCCAACAGGTAAGCGACATAGGTTACGAACACCGTGGATAGAACGGCCTGCAGGCTGCCCGGTCTGACCACCAGGAGCAGGGCGCCAAGACCCGTGACCGCGAGTAACACCGGGTAGGCGAAACGGTTGAGCAGATTAATCAGCTCAAGGTGTTCCTCCTGATACCAAATCGCCGCGGTCGCCAGAGCGGCGAACGCCAGCATCAGGCGCAGTACGCGCAAGCGGTAGCCGTTGGCGGACGGGGCTAACAACGATGCACTGTAGGCGAGGTCCTTCTCGCGCAGATTACGCTGTAGCCAGGCATCGATGGTGTTGGGGCTTCCGTAAGGCATCTCATGTGACCAGGGTGGAGGTTAAACAACGACGCAAAAGAAGGCCTCTCTTCTCTTACAGTGCTTCAGGAGTGGCAAGATTAGTATGGCAAGAATTCTGGGTAACTGGTTTCTCAGGCGGGTGCTACAAGCTGTCTCGCCGGTCCAATTATCGCCATCTCACATCTCCATGACCGCCAAGTCGAACCCTTCAGTGCGTCCCGAACTCATGTCTGCCATAGTGCAACCGTTTGTATTGGCGAATCATGATGACCGTCTTGCGAATGGCTGGGAGATCGATACAGGGTAGATTGAGGGTGACGGTGAGCGGCAGACCCTCAGCCCCTTCGACACCGATTTCGATGGCATTGGATTGCTTCTGCCGGGCGGTACGAAAGGTGGCGTCCCAGGTGACGGTGCGCCCCTCGAACGGGCCTTGAAAGCGCAGGCGCACCTGGGGGCCGCCCGCTGGGTCGAGGAGGGTGATCTCGGCATCGAGGGGTTGGATGTTGGTATGGATGGCCATACTCAGCACCATAACAGGCAAACTGCGGTTTCAGCCACTACACTCGATATATTGTTATAAAAAGGGAGTAACCATGACCATGCCGCAAATCGGTACCGCCATTCCCAAGCGCCGCTACCAGCTGGGGGAGTTCACCGCCGTGGTGCTGGGGGATGTAGAGAGCCGGGATGGGGAGGAGTACCGCTACGTCATGGCGCTGGTACCCGAGGGGCAGCAGCAACCGATCTTCTTCGTCTCCTCGGTGCGCAACCGTTCCGGTAACGAGGGGAGCCACCGCCTGCGCGCTTCCAGTACGCAGCTGACGCGCGACATGGGGGCCTCCGATGGCTGGGCCAACCTGGACAGCTTTTGTGAGGAGGCGTTGCAGGTGGCGCGCCAGGCGATGGGTTTGATGGATGAGCAGCCGTTACGTCTCTCCTGACGGGTAACACGCTGTCACATTTCTGTCATATATC
>DASWUD010000246.1:0-1502 GCA_036401755.1 Gammaproteobacteria bacterium | reverse complement strand
CCGGTGAGGAAGTTGCCGGCCAGCTGTTTTTCCAGATCGATGCGGTCGGTCACCACCACCACGCGGCACTGCTTCAGCTCCTCGCGCAGCAGCAGCGCCCGGGTGAGAAACACCCTGGTGAACGACTTTCCCGAGCCGGTGGTGTGCCACAGCACCGCGCCGTTGCGGTGGCCTGCTGTATCGAGGGTGCTGATGCGCTCCACCAGACGCTTGATGCCGAAAGCCTGGGCGTAGCGCGCGGCGATCTTGCCCTTTTTCCTGTCGAAGAGAATGAAGTAGCGGATGAACTCCAGCAGCCGATCGGGGCGCAGCAGGCTCACCAGCAGCTTGTCCTGCCCGGTGTGGACCACATGATTCGCCCAGAGATATTCGAAGTAGCGGCGCCGCCCGTTATCCAGTTCGAACAGCGCACGCTTCTGTTCGTCATTGAGAGAAGTGTTCTTGATGGTGTCGAAATAGTCGGCCTTGAAATCCTCCTCCTCCCAACCGGTCCAGAATGCTGCTTTGGTGCTGGTGGTGGCGTAGCGGCCATCGATGCCGTTGATGGCGAGCAATAGTTGCGAGTAGGCGAAGAGGTGGGGGATCTCGTCGGCCTTCTGGTTGCGGATCTGCTGCGAGATCCCCTCCTTCAACATATCCTTGTTGGGGTTGTGGCGGTCGGGGCGCTTGGCCTCGATCACCACCAGCGGCAGGCCGTTGACGAAGCAGACGATGTCGGGGCGGCGGCTCTGGGTGCCGGCGCTATTGAGCACGCTGAACTCTTCGGTAACGTGGAAGGCGTTCTGCTCCGGCGCCGCCCAGTTGATGAGCGGCACAGTGATACTCTCGCGCCGCCCCTCGACGAATTCGCTGACGGTAATGCCCAGCAGCAGCTGGTCGTAGATGCGCTGGTTGGCGGCGAGCAGCCCCTCGTTGAGCGCCGGAGTGGCGATGTCGCGCACCACCTGCTCGATAGCGTTGGCGGAGAGGGCGTGTTCGCGGCCGCGTAGGGTGAAGCGGAATTGCTGCAGGTGGCCAATCAACACCTCGCGCAGCAGCAGCTCCCGTTCGCTGCCGCGCAGCGCCAGACACTGCACCGGCGTCAGGTAGTGGTACCCCAGCGCCATCAGCACCTGCAGGGCAGGGACCTTGGCGCTGTACTCTTCCTGGGTGCGGGGCGTGTTGATCATCGTGCCTGTCCTTATGCGCGTCTTGCTTCGGCAGCATCAATCTTCACCCGGCGCTTGCCGGTGAGGAGTTGCTGCATGAGGGCCTTCTTCTGACTCTGCAGACTATCGAGTTGTGCTTCGAAGTTATGCAGCTCCTGTTCCGCGGTATTGATGACTTTCTCGATAGCTTCCTTGTCCGCAGGCTCCGGGATATGGAGCTTGGTATTAAAGAAGTCCGTCACGCTGACATTGAGCAGGCCGTGGTTTCTGGCCCCTTCCTGAGCAATGGCATAGATCTCGCGATTGAAGAGACCCGCCTCAAAATAGTGCCGAAAGAATTCCTTTGAAGATGGC
>DASWUD010000245.1:0-7455 GCA_036401755.1 Gammaproteobacteria bacterium | reverse complement strand
TCTACGAAAACCGCCAGTACGATGAGGCCGCGCCGGCCTACGAAAAGAGCGCCTACCACTACCCGCAGCACGAGAAGAGTGCCGACGCCGGGTATGCCGCACTGCTGGCCTATCGCAAGCATGAGGCGACACTGGCGGCAGGAGAGTTTCGCGACCACTGGCACTGGCTCGGCATCAGCAGCGCGCTCTCCTTCATCAAGCGCTTTCCGGGCGACCCGCGCACCACCCCGCTGCTCGCCACCACGGCCCAGGAGCTCTATGCGCTGCACCGCTATCAGCACGCCTCCGATGTGGCGCGTCTGCTGCTGGTGCGCCAGCCGCCCCCGGAGCGCAGCGTGATGATGACCGCCTGGACGGTGCTCGGCTACAGCGAGTTCGAGCTGGGTCACTATGAGGAGGCGGAGCATGCCTATCGCGAGGTGCTGGCCATGACCGACGCCAAGGATCGCCTGCGTGCGCAGCGCATCGAGTGGCTCGCCGCCACCATCTACAAGCAGGCGGAGCAGGCGCGCGACAATGGCCAGCCGATGGCCGCCGCCAAGCACTTTATGCGTGTCGGCGAACTGGTGCCCGATACCAAGATCCGCGTCACCGCCGATTATGACGCGGCCACCAGCATGCTTGTCGCCGCACGCTGGAGTGAGGCGATCGAGCTGCTGCTGAAATTCCGCGCCGCCTACCGCGACAGCCCGCTGCAAAACAGCGTCAGCGAGAAGCTGGCCGTCGCCTACATGCGCGCCGAGCGCCACCGCGATGCCGCCCGGGAGTTGGAGGCGATCGCGGCCAAGCGGGCCGAGGCGCACGACAAACGCGATGCGCTAGAGCTGGCGGCCGACCTCTATGAAAAGGCGGGCGATGCTGAGGCGCAGCAGCGTCTGCTGAAGCGCTACCTCAAGGAGTACCCCTCGCCCCTGGAGCCGGCCATCGAGGCCTATCGCAAGCTGGCGCTGCTCGCCGAACGGCAGCGCGACAGCAGCGGCCGTGATCAGTGGTATCGCGCACTGCTCGCGGCCCACGACAAGCTACCCGCCGAGCAGACGGTGCGCAGCCGCTATGTTGCCGCCACTGCGCAGCTGGCGCTGGCCCGTCCGCGCTTCGAGGCGTTCGATGCGGTACGCCTGGTCGAGCCGCTGCAGCAGAATCTGCAACGCAAAACGCAGCTGATGGAAGAGGGGCTCGCCGCCTTCGGCAAAGTACTCGATTTCAACAGCGCCGAAACTACCACCGAGGCCACCTGGCACATCGCCGAATTGCAGCGTCGCTTCGGCCGCGCCCTGATGGAGTCGCAGCGCCCGGCCAACCTCAGTGCCGAGGAGCTGGAGCAGTATGAGCTGATGCTGGAGGAGCGCGCCTTTCCCTTCGAGGAGAATGCCATCGAGGTGCACGCCAGCAACCTGGCGCGGGCGCGCGACGGGGTCTACGACAGCTGGGTGAAGCGCAGTATCGAGGCGCTCGCCGCGTTGAACCCGGCGCGTTATGCCAAGCAGGAGTTGGAGAGTGAGGTGATCGATGAACTGCGCTAAGGAACCTCTGAATAAGTGGCTGCGCAGGCGATCTGCTGCGTTGCGCGGTGCTCGCACCCTCGCCTATCTACTTGATATGTCTCGGGTGCTGCGCTCCGTGCGCCTTGCATCTCATCCCGCTCGCTCACTTTTTCAGAGGTTCCCTAAGTCACTTGCACTGCTCGTGGTGCTGCTGCTTGCCGGTTGCGCCGCCGCACCGCCGGCGGAAAAACCGGCCGAGACGCAGGCGACCCACGTAAGCGTGCCACCCCCCGATCCGGTGCTGGAGGCGGTGCGTGCCGATTACGAGATCGCCCTGACGCTGTTGCACTCGGGCGAGCTGCAGGACGCGGTCACGATGCTGCGCGAGATCGTTGAACGCGCCCCGCAGGCGGTCGCGCCATTGGCCAATCTCGCCCTGGCCCAGCAGCGGCTGGGACAACTCGATGAGGCTGCGCAGTCGCTTGCCGCGGCGATCGTGCGCCATCCCGAGGCGACCCTCCACAACCAACTGGGTGTGGTGCAGCGCCAGCAGGGGCACTTTATCGAGGCACGTCGCAGTTACGAGGCGGCGCTGGCGCTCGATAGCGAGTTTGCGCCGGCCCATTACAACCTGGCGATCCTCTGTGACCTCTATCTAGACGATGCCCCGGCGGCGCTGGAGCACTATCGCCACTATCAGCGTCTCACCGCGCAGGAAGAGAAGAGCCAGGTGGCCGGCTGGATCGCCGAACTTGAACGCCGCACCAGGGGCGCGCCATGAGAGTAATGGCCTTGATGTTGTTGCTGCTTGCGTTGCCGCTTCGCGCCGAGGAGACGTTGCTGCTGCGCGAGTCGTCGATCAAGGCGATGGAGGGGTTGCCCACGGTCACCTTCGTGGTGCCCTGGCAGTCGAGCCGGCCAGCTGACTTTGTCACCCTGCCGCAAGAGAGTGTGCTCGACGATGCGCTGTTGCCGCTCGACGGCGCACTGCTGCCACCGCGCCAGACGGTGGCAGAGAAGAGCGAGAAAAAATAGTTGAACATCACGAAAGAGGGGAGTGTGGAATGAGTGTCGTAAATAGTTTGCTCAAGTTTTTCCAGGAGGGGGGGCTCTTCATGTACCCGATCCTGTTTCTGTTCGCTGCCGGGGTGGCGATCGCCGTGGAGCGTTGGCTGTTCCTCACCCGTGAGCGCATCGTCAGCCGCAGCGAGTGGGAGCGGCTGATGCCCCATCTCTACCAGGGCGACTTTCTCATGGCGCTGGAACAGGCGCGCAAGTCGCGCGCCGCGCTCGCCAACATCCTGGTGCTGGGTCTTAACCGCGTGCAGAAAAAGAAGTCGCCGGAGAGCGTCGAAAAGGTGATGCTGCAGGGGTTGATGGAGTTCGTGCCGCGCCTGGAAAAGCGTACCCACTATCTGGCCACCCTCGCCAACCTCGCCACACTGCTCGGGCTGCTCGGCACCATCGTCGGCCTGATCCAGGCCTTCACCGCCGTAGCCAATGCCGATCCGGCGCAGAAGGCCGACCTGCTCTCCGCCAGTATCTCGGTGGCGATGAACACCACCGCTTTCGGCCTGCTGGCGGCGATCCCACTGCTGCTCATCCATTCGCTGCTGATGAGCAAGACCACTGAGATCGTCAACAGCCTGGAGATGGCGGCGATGAAGCTGGTCAACCTGCTCGATGAGAAGGAGGAGGCACCGGACGGGGAGCAGCACCCATGAACCTGCGCCATCAGGAGACCCCCGAGCTCGATATCACCGCCTTCATGAATTTGATGGTGGCGCTGATCCCGTTCCTACTGCTGAGTGCCGCGTTCTCGCAGGTCGCTATCCTGCAGCTGATGATGCCCGCCGGGGCTGCGAGCGGTGGAGGCGGTAGCAACGAAGAGCTGCAACTGGAGCTGGTGATCGAAGTCGATGGCCTGGCGCTGAAAAATGTCGCCGGCAAGGGCAGCGTGCTGGCGCAATTGCAGAAGCGCAACGGCAAACACGATCTGGCGGCGCTCACCACGGAGTTGTATACGATCAAGACACGTTACCCGCAGCGCAGCGACATCATTCTGCGCGCCCGTCCCGAAACCAACTACGCCACCATCATAGAACTGATGGATACGGTGCGTGCGCGTCACGTCAGTGAAGGGATGGTCGATGTGGAGCAGGAGCTGTTTCCCGATATTGCCATCGCCGATGCCGAGCTGGGAGGCGCACAATGAACATGACCCTCTACGATCGCCACCGCCAGAATCAGGCACGCGCCAAGCGGCGCAGCGTGGCTCTCAACCTGGTGTCGCTGATGGACATCTTCACCATTCTGGTCTTCTTTTTGCTGGTCAACTCCTCCAGCGTGCAGCAGCCGAGCGGCGGTAAGACGCTGAAGCTGCCGCAGGCCCGTGTGGAGCAAGCGCCATCCGAGTCGCTGGTGGTGATGGTCAACGACAAGGAGATCATCGTGCAGGGACGGCGCATCGTGACGCTGGCCGAGATCGAGGGTGAACAGGATCTGTTCATCAAGCCACTCTACGAGGAGTTGAGCCATCAGGCGAGCCGTTCCCTGCCGGGTACCGGCGCCGATGGCGTGGGCCGCGAGGTGACCATCATGGCCGACCAGGAGCTCTCCTACAAACTGCTCAAGCGGCTCATGGCCACCTGCGCCCAGGCCAGTTACACCACCTTGTCGCTGGCCGTGACGCGCAAGACGAAGGGGTAGCCGATGGCCGAGCTTGCACTGAATCCCGGCTGGCTGCCGTGGGATCGTAGCAGTAGCGAGGAGCGGTTGTTCCTCAAGGCGCTGGCCATCGCCATGGCGGTGTCGCTGCTGCTTGGCGTGATCGTGCCGTTGCTGCCGGTGCCCGAGCAGAAGCGCGAAGAGGCCGAGCGGGTGCCGCCGCGTCTGGCGCGCATGCTGCTGGAGCGCACGCCGCCGCCGCCCGCCAAACCGAAGCTGGAACAGAAGGGCGAGGAGCGCCCGGTCGAGCAGAAGAGGGAGCAGGCACCCGCCACCGAGCAGGAGCGGCGCACCGCAGCGGCACGCGAAAAGGCAGCATCGAGCGGCGTGCTCGCCATGTCGAGCCAACTGGCGGCGCTCAGCTCGTCGGGCGTGCTCTCCAAGGCTACCGCCCGTGCCGCAGTAAGCAGTGGCGGCAGCCAGTGGGTGCAGCAGGAGGCGGCGCTGGTGAGCAATGCGACCAAGGGGAGTGGCGGCATCGACACCAAGAGTCTGGTGCGCGAAACCCGCGAGGAAAAAACGTCCTCGCTCGAACAGGAGAATGCGCCACTGTTGCTGGTGAAGGACGAGCTGGCCAACGTCACCGCACCCAAGAAGGTTGCCAAACGCAACGCCGATGCCATCAGCGAAACGCTCGACCGCAACAAGGGGGCGGTCTACGCCATCTACAACCGCGCCCTGCGCCAGAACGCCATGCTCGCCGGCAACGTGGTGTTCGCCATCACCATCGAGGCAAATGGCAAGGTGAGTTCGTGCAAGGTGGTCTCAAGCGAACTGCACGACGAGGAGCTGGAGCGCAAGCTCGCCGCCCGCATCGCCATGATCGACTTCGGCGCCGAAATAGTGCCGGCGCTGACGGTGAAGTGGCCGCTCAATTTCCTGCCCAATTGAAGTAGGAGTTTCAGATAGGCGAGCGCCTAGGTGGAAGCGAATTGGAGCGCGTTGAGAGGAACGAATCCCACATGTGTTACCGTCAGAGGCTCGACTGCTACATTCAATTGAATGTCAGCGAATTCGATAGCCTGAGTGACAGGCCACACACGAGGAGGTGACCTCCGAAAGAGCTTTGTACGCGGGCAACGCCTCGCCCTCCTGGGCCTTTAGTGCGAAGCGGCTCGCCGCCCGATGCATGTTGGTGCCCGCCTCGCGCATCCCTTCCGGCATGAACGAGGCCATGTGGTTGGCGCCGTGCGCGTCCAGCGAGCTCATCCCCAGACGAGACTCGGCAACCTCTGCCGCCTTGTCCAACTGGTCGCTCGCCATAAAGTCAAGGATCTCGTTCAGCGACACCAGATGGTCTCGCATGTTAGAGAGCATGTGCCGCTGCATCATCTCCGGCAGCTCGACCAGCTGACGCGTATCGTCATCGGCAATGGCTGCATTGCTGGCCAGCAGCAGAAAGGGAGCGATGAACGTTAATTTGTTATCCATTGTTTTCTCTCTGTTACGCCAAAAATGAGTTGAAATTTCCCGGCAGGAGCGGTGTACCTCGAATAATTGCTCCGAAAGCGGATCGTGTCTCTTATTAACCAACAAACCGTAGTACGTCGCCGCGCGTAGCCCCATGCTCGATTTCAGCGCCCAGGCGTGCCGGCGGTGACGGTTAGGCCGCTCAACTTCCTGCCCAATTGAATGTAGGGTGGGGGAAGCGCAGCGGAATCCACCATGGGCATGTTCGGGACGATGGGTTTCGCACGGCTCCACCCACCCTACGATTTCTAGCCAGCCTATTCTCTATCAGCCGACGGTCTGTGCGTCACTCGCGGGTAGAGCGGTGGCTGCGGCGGCGCGCTGTTCGGCGCGGGTGTTCAGGTAGTTCTTGCCGGCGATCATCAGGCCGAGGCCGAGGACGGCGCCGGGAGGGAGGATGGCAAGCAGCATGTTGGGGTAGTCGGGGAAGATATTGAGGGTGAGGGTGCGTGCGCCTTCGCCGAACATCAGATGGGCTTGGGAGAAGAGGGTGCCGAAGCCTACCAGTTCGCGCAGGCCGCCGAGCGTCATCAGTGCCAGTGTGAAACCGATGCCCATGGCGACGGCGTCGGCCAGGGAGTGGATGACGTTGTTGCGCGAGGCGAATGCTTCGGCGCGGCCGATGATCAGGCAGTTGACGACGATGAGTGGGATGAAGATGCCGAGCACGTGGTGCAGCTCGGTGAGGTAGGCGCTCATGGCGAGGTCGATGATGGTGACCAGTGAGGCGATCACCAGCACGAAGACGGGGATGCGCACATCGGCGCGGACGATATTGCGGATCGCTGAAATGATGAGGTTGGAGCCAATTAATACCAGGGTGGTGGCGATGCCCATGCCGAGGCCATTGACCAGGTTGGTGGTAACCGCCAGCGTCGGACAGAGCCCGAGGATCTGTACCATTGTGACATTGTTGTGCCACAGGCCATCAAGGGTGATCTTGCGGTAACCGATTTCACTCATGGGATTTCTCCGCTGCCGGGGCGAACAGTTCGTCGCGATGTATCTGATAATAGCGCAGGGCATTGGCCACCGCCTTCACGACGGCGCGCGGGGTGATGGTGGCGCCGGTGAATTGATCGAACTGGCCACCGTCCTTTTTCACCCGCCACAGCTCTTCGACGGGATTTTGCAGAGATTTACCGGCGAAGCCGTCGATCCAGGGTGAACGATCGATCTCGATGCGATCGCCGAGGCCCGGCGTCTCCTTGTGGCTGAGTACGCGCACACCGGCGATGCTGCCGTCGTAACGGATGCCGATGAGCAGGGTGATGTCACCGCTGTAGCCGTCGGGGGCTACCGGAGAGAGGACCAGTGCCACGGGCGCGCCATCCCTGCGTGCGCGGTAGACAGTGATCGCTTCACTCGTGCCGAGCAAGGCTTGATCGCGCACTTCGATGGTGTCCCTGAACATATCATTGTCGTGTGACTCGGGTGGCACGAACTGGTGCAAGGTGCCCAGTAACTGCGCCTTCTGTGCAGCTTCGATACGCGGCAACGCGTTGTCATGGACATACGAGACAGCGGCGGTGCCGACGGCGGCGAACAGCGCCAGCAGGAATCCGGAGATGAGCAGTTTCTTGAACATGGATCAGCTCTTGTGGCCGAAGACGCGCGGTTGGGTGAAGTAGTCGATGGCCGGTGCGGCCATGTTCATCAGCAGTATCGAGAAGGCAACGCCGTCGGGATAGCCTCCCCAGGTGCGGATGATGTAGGTGAACAGACCGACGCCGATGCCGAACAGCAGGCGGCCACGATTGCTGGTGGCGCAGGT
>DASWUD010000244.1:0-32940 GCA_036401755.1 Gammaproteobacteria bacterium | reverse complement strand
TTCTTCATGCCGCGTGAAGGGTGGGAGCCGATGCCGATGATCTCCACCGTGTTGGAATCGGTGACCTCACCGACGATCGCCACCACCTTGGAGGTGCCGATATCCAGCGCCACAATCAGATTCTTGTCACTCTTTCTCGACATGTTCCTGTTCCTCGACTAGGCGGCCGGTGTGACACCGGCGCGCCAGCGAATGGCAAACCCGTTGGTATAGCGCAGATCGACGCGTTCAATTTCCGCCACCCGTGCTTCAATGGTCTGCGCATAGCTCCTCACGAAGCGCTGCATGCGCGGGTAGGTTTCAGAGCGACCAAGCGACAGCAGCAAACCATTGTCCGTCTCAACACTCCAGGCGCGGCGTTCGCTCAGTTCGACGCGGCGCACATGCAGACCGAGCGTGGCGGCCAGAGTGTCCAATTGCCGATAGTTTTCGACGATGAGTTTTCCCGTCCCCTCCGGGCCGGCAAACAACGGCAACTGCAGCGGTTGCTCCTCATCGTGCTCTGGAATGAACACCTCCCCCTCCTCGTTGACCAGCCCGCCGGCGGCCCAGCGCGCCACTGCTACCTGTTCAGCGACACTCACCTCAAGCACATCGGGCCAGACGCGCTTTAGCACTACGTGGTGGATCCAGGGATGCGCCTCCAGCCGTGTGCGCAGCTCCTCCATATCGATGCGCAAAAACCCGGCGCTGGCCGATTGCGCTATCTCATCCCGCAGCTCCTGCTGGGTGACGTGAGCGATTGGTGTCGTCAGGCGCAGGGTGCGCAGCGGGAAGGTCTGTGGGTCCCATACCCACCAGCCGCCCCACGCCAATAGTGCCAAGAGCATCACTAGCAGTGCGCCCTGCAACGCCCAGCGCAGCGCCTGCGAGTTTTGCTGCTCGCCGTCTGTTCGCCTGGCTGCATGACGCTGTTGTGCCATTACGCCCCCGTTGCGCCCGTGGTCATGTCCATACTGCCCGCGAGGATCTCCCACACCAGCTCCTCAAACGAGAGGCCCGCCGCCCGGGCCGCCATCGGCACCAGACTGTGATCGGTCATACCCGGCACGGTGTTGGCTTCCAGCAGATAGGGGGTGCCGTCCAGATCGAGCAGGATATCGATGCGGCCCCAGCCGCGGCCGCCCAGCACCAGGAAGGCGCGCTCGGCCAGACGCTGCATCTCGCTCTCCTGCTCCGCGCTCAAGCCGCACGGGCAGAGATAACGGGTATCGTCGCGCAGATACTTCGCCTCGTAGTCGTAGAAGTCGCGGGCCGGTTCGATCTTGATCACCGGCAACGCACGGCCATTCAACACCGGCACGGTGTACTCGCCACCGCCGACGAAGCGTTCGGCGATCACCAGCGAATCGTGTTTGGCAGCCGCTTGCCATGCCGCACGCGTCTCTCCTGCCTTGCGCACCTTGGAGACACCGACGCTCGAACCTTCGTTGGCCGGCTTTACGAACAGCGGCAAGCCCAGGCGCTTTTCCACCGCTGCAAAATCGCTGCCGCCATCGATCATTTCGTAATCGGGCACGGGCAGGCCGGCCCCCTGCCAGAGCAGCTTGGTGCGCCACTTGTCCATGCCCACTGCCGAAGCGAGCACGCCACTACCGGTGTAGGGAATGCCCAGCATTTCCAACGCGCCCTGCATCACACCGTCTTCGCCGCCACGACCATGCAGCGCGATGAAGACGCGCTGCGCTCCCGCCTCGCGCAGTTTTGCGGCCACATCACCAATGGCGTCTATACCCACTGCATCGACCCCCTTGGCCAGCAATGCAGCCAGCACGGCTCTGCCGCTCTTCAACGACACTTCACGCTCGGCGGAGTTGCCGCCCATCAACACCACGACACGGCCAAACGCGCGCGGATCGGTAATCTTCATTGCCCTTCTCCAACAATATGTACTTCATGCATCAGGCGCACCCCGTGGTTGCGCTCGACACTTTCCGCAACCTTTTCGATCAGTGTTTCGATATCGGCAGCGGACGCCTTGCCCAGATTGACGATGAAATTGGCGTGCTTTTCCGAAACACAGGCACCGCCAATGCAAAACCCCTTGAGCCCCGTCGCCTCGATGAGGCGCGCCGCATAATCACCGGGCGGATTGCGAAACACCGACCCCGCATTGGGCTGCTGCGTGGGCTGGGTGCGGTTGCGCTTCTCCAGCAGTTCGCGCGTTTGCGCCGCCAGCGCTTCGGTGTCACCAGGCTGCAGCTGTAGCACCGCGGAAACAAACCACTCGCCCGCGGTGCCCTGCACATGGCGATAACCGATCTCAAACTCATCTGGCGTGCGCACGCGGCGCACGCCGTGGCGATCGATGGTCTCCACCTCTTCCACAATCTTCCAGGTCTCACCACCGAAGCAGCCGGCATTCATCGCCAGTGCCCCGCCGAACGAGCCCGGGATGCCCGACAGAAATTCGGCACCGGCCAACCCCTCGCGGGTGCAGAAACGCGCCACGATGGCGCACGGTGCACCGCAGCCGGCACGGATACGATCACCTTCAAGGCGCTCGATGGTATTGAGCACCCCGTGGGTGGCGATCACCGTGCCGCGAATACCACCGTCACGCACCAACAGATTGCTGCCCAGTCCCACCCACATGATCGGCTCGTCATCCGGCAGCGCCGCAAGAAACTGCGCCAGGTCCTCCACATCGGCCGGCGTGTAGTAGTGGTCGGCCGGGCCGCCCACCCGCCAGGTGGTGTGCTTCGCCATCGGCTCCTGCTCCAGCAGGAGACCGCGCAGTGCGGGTGCGCGCAGCTGCGCCATCATTGCGCCTTCCTCGCCAGCTGCTCGGGCAATTTGCTTGAGGCCGCACCGATATCGCCGGCGCCCAGGGTGAGCAGCACGTCGCCATCGCGCAGCACGCCGTGTAATGCCTGGGCAAGATCATCCACATGAGCGACGAATACCGGGTCGACCTGACCGCGCGCACGAATCGAACGGCACAGGGTGCGGCTGTCGGCCCCGGGGATCGGCTCCTCGCCGGCCGCATACACCTCCAGCATCACCAGCGCGTCAACACTGGAGAGCACCTCACTGAAATCGTCGAACAGATCGCGGGTGCGGGTATAACGGTGGGGCTGGAACGCCACCACCAGGCGACGCTCCGGCCAGGCGGCGCGCGCCGCCTGAAACACCGCAGCCACTTCGCGCGGATGGTGGCCATAATCGTCCACCAGCAAGACGCGGCCATGCGCTGTATCAATTTCACCTGCCAACTGGAAGCGTCGGCCGACCCCCGTGAAGCCCTCCAGTGCACGGCAGATCGCCGCATCGTCGACGCCACACTCATGAGCCACGGCGATCGCCGCCAACGAGTTGAGCACGTTGTGTCGGCCGGGAAGATTGAGGTTTATCTCCAGCCAGTTCTCCCGGTCGCGACGGCTGACGCGGAAGTGGTTACGCATCCCCTCCTGGCGGATGTCGTGGGCGTAGATATCCGCCTCGGGGCCAAACCCGTAACTGATCACGCGGCGCGTAACCTCCGGCAGGATGTGACGCACCTCGGGATCTTCCATGCACAGCACCGCGGTACCGTAGAACGGCAGGTGGTGGAGGAAGTCGACGAAGGTCTGACGCAGCTTGGCGAAATCACCACCATAGGTAGCCATGTGATCGGCATCGATGTTGGTGACCACCGCTGTCATCGGTTGCAGATAGAGGAACGAGGCATCGCTCTCGTCAGCCTCGGCCACCAGATAGTGCCCCTCACCGAGCCGCGCGTTGGTGCCGGCGCTATTGAGTCGCCCCCCGATGACGAAGGTCGGATCGAGTCCGCCCTCGGCCATCAGGCTGGCGATGAGACTGGTGGTGGTGGTCTTGCCGTGGGTACCGGCAATGGCAATGCCGTGACGGAAGCGCATCAGTTCAGCCAGCATCTCGGCGCGTGGTACCACCGGAATGCGCTGCTCGCGCGCCGCCACCACTTCAGGATTGTCGGCGCTGACCGCTGACGAGATCACCACCACATCGCAGCCGGAGACATGACGTGCCTCGTGACCAAAACTAATGGCGGCACCGAGGCTCGCCAGGCGTCGCGTCACCGCATTCTCCTTGAGGTCGGAGCCGGTCACGCGGTAGCCAAGATTGAGCAGCACCTCGGCGATACCGCCCATACCGGCGCCGCCGATCCCCACCAGATGGATACAGCGGATCTGTCCCATCGCGCGGCGACCGTGCGGCGTCATCACTTTGTCGGTTCGTTTCGTCACTTCTGTTTCTCCATCAAGCGTGCCGCCGCCAGGCAATGGGCCACTACCTCGGCAGTAGCGGCAGGCCGGCCCAGTGCACGCGCGGCTTCTGCCATCGCTCGCAGGCGCTGCCGACCACTTGCGGCATCGGAGCAAAATTCGTTGATCAATCCGGCCAGGCGCTGCGCATCGAGCTCGTTCTGCTGCATCAGCAGCGCCGCACCGGCGTTGGTTAAGTAGTGACCATTCACGGTCTGGTGATCGTCGACCGCATACGGGTAGGGGACCAGCAGTGCCGGAACCCCCGCCGCCGCCAGCTCACTCACCGTCAAGGCCCCGGCACGGCAGATCACCAGATCGGCCCACTCATACATTGCCGCCATGTCATCCACGTAGGCGAGCAGTTCACCCTGCACACCCGCCCTAGCGTAGGCCTGCTGCGCCGTATTGAAATTCTTCTGCCCGGTCTGGTGACGGATGAGAGGGCGCAGCTCCTGCGGTAGCAGGGCCACCGCCTGCGGCACCGTCTCATTCAGCGCCTGAGCGCCCAGGCTGCCGCCCACCACGAACAGGCGCAGTGGGCCGCTGCGCTGTGCATAGCGCTGCGCTGGCTCTGCCACTGCCGCGATCGCTGCCCGTACCGGATTGCCGGTATGCATCACATACGCCTTGGGGGCGAAGGTGCCAGGAAAGGCTTCGAGGACCGCATCGGCGATGCGCGACAGCCAGCGGTTGGTCAGTCCGGCCACCGCGTTCTGTTCGTGAATCAGCAACGCCTTGCCCAGCAGCTTGGCCGCCACCCCACCCGGGCCGGTGACAAAGCCGCCCATGCCGAGCACCGCCGCCGGACGGCGCCGCCACATCACACCGATAGCCTGCACCAGCGCGATGGTCAGTCGCAGCGGAGCCGACAACCAGCCGGCCACCCCTTTGCCACGCAGTCCGGCGATGGCAATGTAGTCGATGGCAAATCCAGCCTTCGGTACCAGTTGCGCCTCCAGGCCACGTCGCGTCCCCAGCCAGCTCACCTCGATGCCCCGCTCGCGCAGCGCCTCGGCCACGGCCAGCCCGGGATAGACGTGGCCACCGGTGCCCCCGGCCATGATGATGATGCGCCCGCGACTCATGCACCTCTCCCGCTGGCGCTGGCGCCACGGCGGTGCTCGGCGTCAACCCGCAGCACGATCGCCATCGCCATGCACATCACCATCACGCTCGATCCACCGTAGCTCATCAGTGGCAGGGTCAGCCCCTTGGTCGGCAGCAAGCCCATATTCACGCCGATATTGATGAACACCTGCAGAGCCACCCACAGGCTGATGCCAAACACCAAATAGGCGGCAAACAGACTTCCTTCGGCCAGCGCGCGACGGCCGACGAGAAACATGCGCCACACCAGATAGGCGAACAGTCCCACCACCACCGTCGCGCCGAACAGCCCCAGCTCCTCGGCCAGTACCGCGAAGAGGAAGTCGGTATGGGCCTCCGGCAGATAAAAGAGCTTCTGCACGCTGCCGCCCAGCCCCACGCCGAACCACTCACCGCGGCCGATGGCGATCAGCGATTGGGTCAACTGAAAACCACTGTCGAAGGGATCGGCCCACGGATTGAGAAAGGTAGTAAGCCGCTCCATGCGATAGGGGGCACTCACTGCCAGAACGGCAAGCAGCAGCAGGGCCACCAGCATCAATACGCCGAACAGCCAGAGCTGCACCCCGCCCAGAAACATCATTCCCATGGCGACGGCGATGATCACTACCGAGGCACCGAAATCGGGCTCCAGCAGCAACAACACCAGCACCAGGGCGATCAGCCCCATCGGCTTGAGGAACCCACCCACCGTACCGCGCACGGCCTCGGAGTGGCGCACCAGATAACCGGCGAGATAGATGACGACGGACAACTTGGCCACCTCCGACACCTGGAGATTGAAGATCACCAGATTGAGCCAGCGTGTGGCGCCATTGACGTTGCGCCCCACACCGGGGATCAGCAGCAGTGCCAGCATCAACAGCGACACCAGCAGCAGCGGCACTCCGACGCGCTGCCAGAAGGTCAGCGGGATGTGGTAGGCGATCACCCCTATCAGCAACCCCAGCGCAACAAAACCGCCCTGACGGAACAGGTAGTAAAACGGATCACCGGTCTGACGATCGGCGATGTCGATGGAGGCCGAGCCGACCATCACCAGCCCCAGCGCCAACAGGGTGAGCATCGTCACCAGCAGATGGGAGTCGAGCACCGGCGTCTTGCGCCGCATACTGCTGCGCTGCTGCTGGCGGAAGTCGGCAACGGCACCGATCATGATGCAGCCCTCGCACGCACCGTCGCAGTGAATGCCTCACCACGTGCCACATAGTTGGTGAACATGTCGAAGCTGGCGCAGGCCGGCGAAAGCAACACCGCATCGCCGGGCAGGGCAACCTCGGCGGCGCGCTCTACCGCCTCGTCCATCGAGGTGGCGGTAAGCAGCGGTACGCTCATTGCCAACGCCTTGGCAATGAGCGGCGCATCCTCACCGATCAGCACCACCGCGCGGGCACGCTCACTCACCACCGGGCGCAACGGTGCAAAATCCTGCCCTTTTCCCTGGCCGCCGGCGATCAACACCACCTTGTTGCCGGGCATCCCGGCCAGGGCAGCGAGCGTGGCGCCGACGTTGGTCCCCTTGGAATCCTCATACCAGTTGACGCCATTCTGCTCGGCGATCCACTGGCAGCGATGCGGCAGTCCGGGGAATTTGCGTAGCACCTCGGTCATTGCCGGCATGGGCAGCCCCACCGCTTCGCCGAGGGCCAGCGAGGCCATCGCATTGGCCCAGTTGTGCCGCCCGGCGATACGGATTTCTTTGGTAGCGATGAGCCGTTGTGCACCCTTGGCGATCCAGGTCTCGCCATCCTGCTGCTGCAGGCCATAATCGTCGTTGCCCGCGCCCGGCTCCAGCGAGAAGTAGACGACGCGGCGGCTCGCTTCGGCCATCGCTGCCACCGCCGCATCATCGCGGTTGAGCACCATCACCCCATCGCCGCGGAACACACGCTGCTTGATGGCGGCATACTCCTCGACCGTGCCGTGGCGATCGAGATGATCCTCGCTGATGTTGAGCACCGTGGCGGCGCGCGCATTGAGTGACTCGGTCACCTCCAGCTGGAAGCTGGAGAGCTCCAGCACATAGAGATCTGGCGCCGTGCCGTCGAGCAGGTCGAGCGCGGGGGTGCCGAGATTGCCGCCGACGCGCACCTTGATCCCCGCCGCCTTGGCCATCTCGCCCACCAGTGTCGTCACGGTGCTCTTGCCGTTGGAGCCGGTGATCGCTACCACCGGCGCATTGACATGGCGCGCAAACAGCTCGATGTCGCCGAGCACCGGCACGCCGGCCTGTTGTGCTGACGCAATCACCGGCTCCTGCGGCGCAACACCCGGGCTCAATACGATCTGCGCAGCGTCCCTGAGCAGTGCCGCATCGAACGGGCCGAGATGGATCGCCACATCGGGAAAATGTGAACGCATCTCATCGACCCCCGGAGGAGTTTGGCGCGAGTCGGCGATAACAAAAGGGATACCATGCGCCGCGAGAAAACGGGCGCAGGAGAGGCCGGTCTTGCCCAGCCCCACCACCACGGTATATCCCTTGTTGGCCATCTGCTGCATCGTATTCCTAGCGGATCTTTAAGGTCGCCAATCCAATCAGGACCAATATCACGGTGACGATCCAGAATCGCACGATGACGCGCGGTTCGGGCCAGCCCTTCAATTCAAAATGGTGGTGCAGCGGCGCCATGCGGAAGATGCGCCGACCGGTGAGCTTGAAGGAGCCCACCTGCAGGATCACCGAGACGGTCTCCATCACGAACACACCCCCCATGATGAACAGCACCAGCTCCTGACGCACCACCACCGCGATCACGCCGAGCGCCGCGCCAAGACCGAGCGCACCCACGTCCCCCATGAACACCTGGGCCGGATAGGTGTTGAACCAGAGAAAACCGAGACCGGCACCGACCAGTGCACCGCAGAACACCACCACCTCGCCGGCGCCCGGCACATAGGGGATCTGCAAATAGGTGGCAAAGTCGGCACGACCGGTGACGTAGGCGAAGATGCCGAGCGCCCCGCCCACCATCACCGTCGGCATGATCGCCAGGCCATCGAGGCCGTCGGTGAGATTGACCGCATTGCTGGTACCGACAATGACGAAATAGGCAAGCACCACAAAACCGACGCCGAGCGGTATGGCGATGCTCTTGAAGAACGGCACGATAAGCGTGGTCTCGGCAGCGGCCGGGTGGGCCGGCGCGGTCACATAGAGGATGATGGCAGCACCAAGTCCGGCGATGGTCTGCCACAGATATTTTTCGCGCGCGGTCAGCCCCTGCGACTGTTTCTTGATGATCTTGCGCCAGTCGTCAACCCAACCGATGGCACCAAACATCAATGTCACCAGCAGCACGATCCAGACATAGCGGTTGGAGAGATCGCTCCACAGCAGGGTGCTGATGGCGATAGCGGTGAGGATAAAGGCGCCGCCCATGGTCGGGGTCCCCGCCTTGGAGAGGTGACTCTGCGGACCATCGGTACGCACATACTGTTTCATCTGCAGGGTGCGCAGCTTGTTGATGAAGGCCGGGCCTAGCCACAGCGAAATGAACAGCGCCGTCAGCGCGCCGAGGATGGCGCGCAGCGTCTGGTATTGAAAGACATTGAAGCCGCTATGGTACTGGCTCAAATATTTGGCGAGCTCTAACAGCATCTCTTACTGCACCTCGGTCAGCCCAGCCACGACCCGCTCCATGCGGCTGCTGCGCGACCCTTTGACCAGCACTGTTACCCCGTTATCCAGCTCGGGCTTCAGCGCGGCTATCAGTTGTTGTTGATCGGCAAAGTGGTAGCCCCCCTTGCCGAACGCTTCGACCGCCTCTCTGCTCAGCGGCCCCGTAGCGTATAACCCATCGATACCCGCCTGCCGTGCGTAAGTACCTGCCGCGGCGTGAAGCCGTTCTGCATCGGCACCCAATTCCCCCATATCGCCCAGCGCCAGAAAGCGCCGCCCCTTGCAGGCGGCCAGCACATCGATGCCGGCGCGCAACGACACCGGATTGGCGTTGTAGCTGTCGTCGATGATGGTGGCCCCCTGGATGCCCGTGCGGATCTGCAAACGTCCACCCACGGGCGCGAGCCCTTCCAATCCTGCAACGACGGCATCGAGCCCGACACCCATGGCCAGTGCCGCTGCAGTTGCCGCCAGTGCGTTCAATACATTGTGACGGCCCGGCAGCGCCAGCTTCACCTCGGCCTTGCCTGCAGGGGTGTGCAGCTGCAGTCGCGAACCATGCACATCGCCCTGCCACTGCGCGCTTACCTCGGCGGACTTGTCGATCCCAAAGCTCAGTACCCGGCAGTGAGATACCAGGGAGCGCCACAGATCGGCATGGGCATCATCGGCGTTGATCACCGCGACGCCATCGGCAGCGAGCGCGCCATAGATCTCCCCCTTGGCGCGTGCCACCCCTTCAATGGAGCCGAACCCTTCCAGATGCGCGGCACCGGCATTGGTGATCACCGCCACTTGCGGCCGGGCCAGCTTGACCAGATAGGCGATCTCGCCCGGGTGGTTGGCGCCCATTTCGATCACGCCGAAGCGATAGCTTGAATCGAGGCGCAGCAGGGTGAGCGGCACGCCGATGTCGTTGTTCAGATTGCCGCGCGTGGCCAGCGTCTTGCCGGCACGGGAGAGGATCGCGGCGGTCATCTCCTTGGTGGTGGTCTTACCATTGCTGCCGGTGATCGCCACCAGTGGCAGGCCCAGCTGTTGACGCCACGCCGCCCCCAGCTGCCCCAGTGCCAACAGCGTATTGGTCACGATGATCTGTGGGATCGGCACCGCAAGTTCGCGCTCTACCAGCGCGGCGGCGGCACCGCGCTCTGCCGCCCCGGCCACATGATCGTGGCCGTCGTGATTCGGCCCTTTCAGGGCGATGAACAGCATGCCCCTGGCGAGGAAGCGCGAATCGCTGCCCGCCCCATGGAAGGTGCCGTCATCGCCTACCAAGCGGCCATTCACCCACGCGGCCACCTGCGATAGCGTCGTAGCGATCCCTTCCGGAGTCATGGCAGTGTTATTCGCTTCAGCCATGGTGGCCTCTTGTACTGACGATGTGTGCCACCACCTCGCGATCACTGAATGGATACTTCTTGCCGGCGATCTCCTGTTCCGTTTCATGACCCTTGCCGGCCACCACCACCACATCCCCGCCATGGCAGAGGGCGATGGCGCGCGCGATCGCCGCTTCACGATCACGAATCACATAGGGGCGATCGGGATCGGCCATGCCGGAGAGGATCCCCTCGATGATCGTGTAGGGATCCTCGTCACGCGGATTGTCGTCGGTGATGATCACACAGTCGGCATAGGTCTCCGCCACGCGCCCCATCAGCGGCCGCTTCGCGCTGTCACGATTGCCGCCGCAACCGAACACGCACCAGAGATGGCCCGTGCAATGATCATCTGCCGCCTTGAGTACCTGCTCCAGGGCATCGGGGGTGTGGGCGTAGTCGACCACCACCAGCGGATCGCCCCCTTCACCACCAAAGCGCTCCATGCGACCGGGTACGGTACTTACCTGGCAGAGCCCGCTGCAGGCCTCGTCGAAGGAGAGGCCTGCAGCGATCAAACCACCAAGTGCGGCGAGCAGGTTGCTGGCATTGAAACGGCCGACAAGTCCGGTTTCGAGACGCGCCTCACCCCATGGCGAGGTGACCGTCATCGCCAAACCGTGGCTATGCAGTGTCAGATCGTGGCCATAAAGAGTCGGCTGAATGCCTGCCGTGATCGCCTCGCCCATTTCCAGTCCGTAACTGATCCGTTCGACCTGTCCCGCCAACTCCGTGAGCCACGCACGACCAAAGGCATCATCGGCATTCACCACCGCGGTGTGAATGCCCGGCATGTCGAACAGACGGCGCGTGGCGGCGGCGTAGCTCGCCATGTCACCGTGGTAGTCGAGATGTTCATGGGTGAGATTGGTAAAGATCGCCACATCGAAGGCCACCCCCGCCACCCGTCCCTGATCGAGACCGTGGGAGGAGACCTCCATCACCACCTGACGTGCACCGGCCGCAAACATCTGCGCAATATTTTCATGAAGCGTCACCGCATCGGGGGTAGTGCGTCCGGCGATATCACCCAGTTGGCCGTAGAGCCCGCTGCCCAGCGTGCCCACCAGCCCACAGGCGCCGCGCCCGCTCAATACCTGGGCGATGAAGTGGCTCACCGAGGTTTTGCCGTTGGTACCGGTGACACCGGCGACAAACATCTTGGCGGTTGGCTCCGCGAAGAAACGCTCGGCGATGAGACCGATCTGCTGGCGCAGGTTTTCCACGGCAATCAGCGGCACACTGCGCCCCTCGACCCGCAGTGGTCCTTCGGGCAGCACCACCCCGTTCGCGGCCTCCGCCACCACCGCCGCGGCGCCGCTGCGTAGTGCCTGGTCGATAAAGGTCGCGCCGTGGTGACGCGAGCCAGCGGTGGCGATAAAGAGATAGCCCGGTTGGACCTTGCGGCTGTCGAGAGTGATGCCGCGGATCTCCACGTCATTGCGTATATCGACCGTGGCGAGCCCCGCCAACAAGGTGGCCAGACTTTGAAGCGCGCTGCTGTTTTGACGTGCGGCCATCATCGCGTACCCTCCGCCATGGCAAGACGTGCGGCATCCGGTTTGATGTCGTCGGGTGGAATGTTCATCAGGCGCAGTGCGCCATCTATCACCCGGCCGAACACCGGCGCTGACACCGCACCTCCGTAATATTGATCGCCCGTCGGCTCGTCGATGATCACCACCATCGCCAGACGCGGATTGCTCGCTGGAGCCATCCCGGCGAAGAGGGAGAAATAGTTCTCATCGCTGTAACCATTGGGGCCGAGCTTGCGCACCGTGCCCGTCTTGCCCGCCACGCGATAACCCGAGACGCGTGCCAGCGTGCCGGTTCCGCCCTCCTGGGTAACGCTCTCCAGCATGGTGCGCACCGCCTGCATGGTCTCTGCCTTGAAGGCGGGCACGCCCGCGGGGATCTCGTTCGCCTCGCGCGCCAGGAAAGTGACAGGCCGCAAGCGGCCGTCACCCGCCAGCACCGTATAGGCCTGTGCCAGTTGCAGCGCGGTCACCGACATGCCGTAACCGTAAGAGAGTGTGGCGTGTTCCACCGGTCGCCAGTCACGGTAGTGCTTGAGCAATCCCGAAGCCTCACCCGGAAATCCCGAACCGGTGCCATAACCGAACCCTACGTGGGTGAAGGCGTCCCACAGACTCTTCGACTCCAGTGATAATGCGACACGGCTGGCGCCGACATTGCTCGACTTTTGCAGCAGCGTCGTAAGGTCGATGGTGCCCAGATTGTGGTGATCACGAATTGTGTAACTGGCCATCTTGATCAGGCCCGGGCTGGTGTCGATCCGCGAGTCTGGCCGGTATTTGCCGCTCTCCAGCGCCATGGCGATGGTAAACGGCTTGACCGTCGAACCGGGCTCGAAGACATCGGTCACGGCACGATTGCGGTAGCGCGCGCCAGCGAGGTCCTCGCGATTGTTGGGGTTGTAGGCCGGCTGGTTGACCGCCGCCAGCACCTCACCGCTCTGCACATCGATGATCACGGCGGTGCCGGCCTTGGCACGATTGCGCAGCACAGCTGCCTTCAGCTCGCGGTAGGCGAGATACTGCAGGCGGCGATCGATGCTGAGACGCACGTCGTGCCCCGGGCGCGGATCGCTGATGCTCTCCACGTTGGCGATGATACGGCCGAGGCGATCCTTGAGCACCCGCTTGGCCCCCGGCTCACCGCGCAGGGCGTTGTCGAGCATCAACTCGACCCCCTCCTGCCCCACATCATCCACGTTGGTAAAACCGACCACGTGGGCACCCACTTCACTGCTGGGATAGTAGCGGCGGTATTCGCGTTGCAACGACACACCCGGGATGGCCAGCGCCATTACCCGCTCGCCCAGTTCCGGCGGGATCTGCCGGCGCAGATAGACAAACTCCTTGTCCATGCGCTGCGCCATCAAGCGTTCGATCGAGTCCGGGGTAAGCTCCAGCAGTTTGGCCAGCTGGCGCCACTGCTCGCGGCCGTTGATGAACTCCTTGGGATTGACCCACACCGAATCGACCGGTGTGCTTACCGCCAGCGGTTCACCGTTACGGTCGGTAATCATGCCGCGATGGGCCGCCACCGACACCACGCGCAGGTAGCGCGCATCACCCTGATTCTGCAGAAAATCCCCCTGCAGCAGATGGAGCTCCAGCAGGCGTACCAGCAGTGCACCACCAGCCAGTGCCAGCAATCCCGCCACGAAAAACAGGCGACCGCGTGGGAGTTGGGGAGGCGCAGCGTCGCTCATGGCCTCACCATCACTACGGCACCGGCTGCCGGGATTATCATGTCGAGTTTGCGGCGGGCCAGCTCCTCGATGCGCGCATCGGTGGCCCAGGTACTCTGCTCCAGCTGCAGCCGTCCCCACTCCACATCCATCTCGTCACGCTGTACCTGCAGCGACTGCAACTGCACAAACAGCTTGCGCGACTGATGAATGGAATAGATCACAGCGATGGCACTGACGAACACCGCCACAGCCAGCAGGGTGAGCGACATCTTGCCCATCAGGCGCACCTCTCGGCGACGCGCAGCACGGCGCTGCGGGCGCGCGGATTGTCGCGCACTTCGTCGGCACCGGCGTAGATCGCCTTGCCTACCGGGCGCAGCCGCGCGTGAAGCTGATCGGCGGTGATCGGCAAATCGGGAGGGAAATCATCACCACGCGCCTCGTCGCGGATGAAGCGCTTGACGCGGCGGTCCTCCAGCGAGTGGAAGCTGATGATGGCGAGCCGCCCGCCGGGGGCCAGCAGCTCAATACACTGGGGCAGAAACTGCTCTAGCTCATTAAGCTCGCCATTGATGTGAATGCGGATCGCCTGAAAGCTGCGGGTGGCAGGATGCTTGTCGCGTTCCCACGACGGATTGGCGGCTGCGACCACTTCGGCCAGGCGGCCAGTGGTCTGGATCGGCCCTTCGCTCTCGCGCGTTTTGACGATGGCGCGCGCGATGCGCTTGGCATGGCGCTCCTCACCATACTCGAACAGCACGTCGGCGATCTCGCGCTCCGCGGCGTGCGCCAGCCACGCGGCGGCACTTTCGCCGGCAGTGGTATCCATACGCATATCGAGCGGACCGTCGCTGCGGAAACTGAAGCCGCGGCTGGCATCGTCGAGTTGCGGCGAAGAGACGCCCAGGTCGAGAAGGATACCGCTCACCTTCCCCGCCCAACCGCGCTGCTTCGCCTCATGACCGAGCATGGTGTAACTCCCCTGCACGATACCAAACCTTGCGTCTTCCGCCATCAGTCTCCGTCCCGTCTCAATCGCCGCCGGGTCCTTGTCAGTCGCCAGCAGCCGTCCCTGTGGCCCGAGCCGTGTCAGCACAGCCCGAGCGTGACCGCCACGTCCGAAGGTACCGTCGAGATAGATACCGTCGGACCGAATATTGAGCGCCTCCAGCACCTCGTTCAGCAGCACCGGGCGATGTGTCAGTTCCTCCTGTGCCATGGCTACAGGGAGAGCGACTGCAATTCCGGAGGCAGCGTCTCCATGCCCTGCGCGGTCTGCTCCAGCCAGATGGCTGACCGCTGTTCCCACTGACAGCCATCCCACAATTCAAACTTCTTGCCCTGGCCGATCATCACCAGCTGCTTCTCCAGGCCTGCATGTTTACGCAGGGTGGGTGGCACCAAAATGCGGCCGCTGCCGTCCATCTCCACATCGGTAGCATTGCCCATCAACAGGCGTTTCATCATGGCGGTTTGGGGATTGAGGCTGGGCAGGGCGTCGAGTTTGGCCTGGATGATCTCCCACTCGGGAAGAGGATAGAGGGCGAGACATTTCTCCTGGGTGTCGATGGTAACGACCAGGGTGCCATTGCACTGCTCAAGCAAACGCTCGCGGTAGCGTGCTGGCATCGCCATACGCCCCTTTGCGTCAAGACTGAGCTCTGTGACTCCCCGGAACACTAACCCCCCTTTGGGAAATTCCTATCCCACTTTGATCCACTTCTATCCACCTTGTCCCACTATAGGTAGCACCTCCTCCCACTGTCAAGCTACTAACGGTAAATCTTTCTTATTTCACAGTGACTTAGAGGCAAAAGTGCATGCAAAGCCACATGCCTTCCATGGCAGGAAATCACCATAATCAATGGGTTGTAAAATCAACCTAGAAATAGGTTTAAGGTTAGGGCTTGCTTCGGGAGGTATATGTTAGAAAAAGGAGTCGGCCGGTAAGCCGGGTTCTGTCGTGGACAGCCATTCATCTGGGTCACCTGTCACCAGGCACCTCAAGCGACCTACCCGGGAACCGTGCGGGCCACACGTGGCGGCTTGCACCGCCTGTTCCCCTATTTGGTCTTGCTCCGGGTGGGGTTTTCCGTGCCGCCGTGTGTTACCACCGGCGCGGTGCGCTCTTACCGCACCTTTTCACCCTTACCTGATCCCCTTGCGGGGCCATCGGCGGTATCTTCTCTGTGGCACTTTCCGTCGGCTCGCGCCGCCCAGGCGTTACCTGGCACCCTGCCCTGCGGAGCCCGGACTTTCCTCCACCCCGTCAGGGGGCAGCGACTGTCTGGCCGACTCCGCTGCATAAGATACAGCCTCTCGCCACAAGTTCAATCCCTCCAAGTGGCAAAACGGTGTAGAGAGTGCCGCTCTTCCACTGTTCTACAGAGAACAGGGCAAGCCACGTCTATCATTGATTAAACCCTGTCTACTCAGGTGGAGGCTCGCCTCATGTCCCTGAATCAAACCCACTCGTCGCTGGGCGTTAAGTCCGTCGATACGACAGGAATAACCTTATGAAAAAAAGCGACATCAAACTCGGTCAGAAACGGCGCCTCCTCGTAGCCGTTGTGCGCGATCAGAAACGTGCGCAGCAGGTGGTCGAAGAACTCATAGAGCAAGACTTTCCGATGGACAGCCTCTCCATGCTGGGACGCGCCGGCTCATCGGGCGATGACCTGCTGGGCATCTCCTACAACAGCGTCGGCGAGAAAATGAAATCCTGGGGCACCATGGGAGCCTTTTGGGGCGGCCTGTGGGGCTTGCTCTCGGGCGCAGCTGGCATGTTCATATTGCCAGGCCTCGGGCCCATTGTCGCTGCCGGCCCCATCGTCGAGGCGATCGCCGGGGCGATCAGTGGCGCAGCACTGGCCGGCGGGACCATGGCTGGCGCCGCGGCGCTATCCGAAATTACCGTGGCTATTCATCAGCTGGGCGTACCCGAAGAGAAACTGCACCATCTGCACGAGGCCATCGAACAGGGACACTACGTGTTGATCCTGCGCTGTGCCACTGACGAGGCCGAATACTGTCGAAACCTGCTCTCCAGACGGGGTGATGAGGAGGTAGAAGAGTTTCCCTATCTCCCCTGAACGATCATTTCTATCCACATTGAGGAGAATGCCATGGCCACAGATAGCGATCCCATCGTAGACAACTGGTATTACTACGCAGGCAAGGGCCAGAAGTTCATGGTCGTGGATGTTGACCAGGAGGCTGATATCATCGAAATCCAGCATTTTGATGGCGATCTTGAGGCACTGAGCTTCGATGAGTGGGAAGAACTTGACGTCGAGCTCAGTGAGCCCCCAGAAAACTGGTCAGGTCCCATCGAGGTGGGTGAAAGTGACGACTATGGCACAGAGATCACCGATACCACCAGCGAAGACTGGGATGAACCTCTGACTGAGATCCGCGACCCGAACCGTGATCGCTTGTATCCCAAAGAGGAAGAGCCGGAGGAACCGGAAGAGCCCGAGGAGGGCTTACCCGAATAGACACCGTCGGTTGCAGAGGGAAGTGCCGTTATGCTCTTTTCGACAAGCACAGAGCAAGGGAACTCATCGCCGTGTGTTATCAGTGTAAAACAAGACTCTTGATATCTTCTGACTTCCATTCATTGGTACAGGTATTTAATCCCTCTACGCGTACCTCGTATCCCTCCCTCTTTGCCGCAAGAAGTGCCATGTAGGTAGCCATTCCACCCGGTTTGCTCAAGTCCAGAGAAAATCGCTGTTCCTCATTGCATCTGGGGGAGTTCTCTATCTGGGAGGCAAGCGTGAATAAAACAGCACTACTGTTATCCGCAACGAAGATGGTGGCAATTTTTCCAGTTGCGCTCCCTGCACTAGCGGCCCCTGAATAAATTAATACGCCCAAGGCAATTACACATTTACGCATATATCCCTCGCATTCAACAATGTTGCCGCATCCGCGTGAAATCCATGAAACGCAAACTGAATTATGGCAATCTTCCTACTCTCCCATAAAAAGCCGGGGCGCTGACGCGCATCACTTCAAATCAGACGATGATCAGATTGTCGCGATGGATCAATTCTGGCTCGTCGACATAGCCAAGGAGCTCCTGAATACGGCCACTGGGGTGGCCCATCAGCTTGCGCGTTTCGTCTGAGCTGTAATTGGCGAGTCCTCGCGCGATTTCGCGCCCCTCCTCATCAGTGCAGGAGACCATTTCGCCGCGCAGGAAGGTCCCCTCCACGCCACGCACGCCGGCGGTGAGCAGGCTTTTGCCCCCCGCACAGAGTGCATGCACCGCGCCGGCATCGAGCATCAGTTTGCCACGCAGTTGCAGGTGACCGGCGAGCCACTGCTTGCGTGCCACCATCGGCTCCACGTCGGGAATAAACAGGGTGCCGAGCGTCTCGCCCGCATAGAGCCGGTTGAGCACATCGGTCTCGCGGCCGTAGGCGATGAGCGTGGCGGCGCCGGAGCGCGAAGCAAGGCG
This sequence comes from Gammaproteobacteria bacterium, assembly GCA_036401755.1. Taxonomy (GTDB): domain Bacteria; phylum Pseudomonadota; class Gammaproteobacteria; order Thiohalomonadales; family Thiohalomonadaceae; genus DASWUD01. The sequence continues at coordinate 14,915 of DASWUD010000244.1, read as the reverse complement.
CGCGGCACGCACCTTGGTGAGCATGCCGCCACGGCCAAGTGCTCCGGAGCTGCCGCCGGCCATCGCTTCCAGGCGGCTGTCACTGGCGTTCACTTCGCTAAGCAATTTTGCTGCAGGATTGCCGCGCGGATCCTGGTCGTACATGCCCGACTGATCGGTGAGGATCACCAGCAGGTCGGCCTCGATGACGTTGGCCACCAGTGCACCGAGGGTATCGTTGTCACCGAAGCGGATCTCGTCGGTGACTACCGTGTCGTTTTCGTTGACCACCGGCACCACCCCCAGCTCCAGCAGAGTGCGCAGAGTGGAACGGCCATTGAGATAGCGCTTGCGGTTGGAGAGATCGTCGTGGGTGAGCAGGATCTGTGCGGTGTGCAGGCCGAAGGATTTGAAGCGCGATTCGTAGGCCTGTACCAGCCCCATCTGGCCGACGGCGGCGGCGGCCTGTAGTTCATGCAGCGCCTGGGGGCGTTTGCTCCAGCCGAGTCGGCTCATCCCCTCCGCCACTGCGCCCGACGAGACCAGCACGATCTCGATACCGCGCTTGCGCAGGGTGGCCATCTGTTCCACCCACTGCGAGATCCCTTCGAGATTGAGGCCGCGCCCGTCATTGGTGAGGAGCGCACTGCCGATCTTCACTACCCAGCGTTTGGTCTGACCTATCTGTTGGCGGTTCATGATCGTTACGTGTGATTGAAATTATTCTTCTGATTCGCTCGCCGATGTATCACTCCCGGACTCGGTCTTGGCGCGCTGCTCCTCCAGATACTCCTGGATGCGATAGACCAACGGTTGCGTCCCCTCCTTGTTGATGGCGGAGATGTGGAACACCGGCCCTTGCCACTGCAGCTTCGTGACGATCTCATTGCAGCGCGCCTCGCGCTCCTCTGCCGGCAGCAGGTCGAGCTTGTTGAGCACCAACCAGCGATCGCGCAGCACCAGCTCTTCGCTGAACTTGGCCAGCTCGCCTTCGATGATACGCACCGACTCGGCCGGATCGCTACTGTCAAACGGCGCCACATCGACGATGTGCAGCAACAGATGGGTACGCGCCAGATGGCGCAGGAACTGGATGCCGAGACCGGCCCCTTCGGCTGCGCCTTCGATCAAGCCCGGAATGTCGGCGATGACAAAGCTCTTGTGTTCCTCGACGCTGACCACACCCAGGTGGGGATGGAGGGTGGTGAAGGGATAGTCGGCTACCTTGGGTCGGGCCGCTGAGACTGCGCGGATGAAGGTGGATTTGCCGGCGTTGGGCAGGCCGAGCAAGCCCACATCGGCCAGCACCTTCAGCTCCAGGCGCAGCATGCGCAGTTCGCCCGGCGTGCCCGGCGTCGACTGGCGCGGCGCGCGGTTGACGCTGCTCTTGAAGCGGGTGTTGCCGAGGCCATGGAAGCCGCCCTGGGCCACTTTCAGCGTCTGCCCTGCCGTAACTACATCGCCGAGCAGCTCTTCGGTGTCGATGTCGTAGGCCATAGTACCGACCGGCACCTGGATGTAGAGGTCCTTGCCGGCGTGGCCGGTGCAGTTGCGGCCGGAGCCGCCCTGGCCGTTTTCGGCCTTGAAAGAGCGGGTGAAGCGCAGATCGATCAGCGTATTGAGCGAGCCATCGCCTACCAGAAAGACGCTGCCGCCATCGCCGCCGTCGCCGCCATCGGGGCCGCCGAACGGCAGAAAACGCTCGCGGCGGAAACTGACCGCGCCGTTGCCGCCCTTGCCCGCCTCGACGCGGATTTTCACTTCATCGACAAACTTCATAAATTCTGAACCGCGCAGCGAACCCGCCGCGTTTGTGCACAAATGAAAAAGCCCCGTCCATGACGGGGCTTTTTCGATAGAACATGCTGCCCTCGCCTTACTCGGCGATGACGCTCACGAAGGTGCGGTTGTTCGGGCCCTTGGTCTCGAACACGACCTTACCGTCAGCCTTGGCGAACAGGGTGTCGTCCTTGCCGAGACCCACGTTCAGGCCCGCGTGCATACGGGTGCCGCGCTGACGAACCAGGATGTTACCGGCAATGACGCTTTCGCCACCGAAACGCTTCACGCCAAGGCGCTTGGCCTGTGAATCGCGGCCGTTACGAGTACTACCACCAGCTTTTTTATGTGCCATTTCTGCGTTACCTTTCTAGATTTGTTCAGCCGCTGATACCGGTGATCTTCAGCTCGGTATAGTCCTGACGATGCCCCTGGGTACGGCGATAGTGCTTACGGCGGCGGAACTTGATGATGCGGATCTTCTCGCCGCGGCCGTGTGCCTGCACAGTAGCCGTTACTTTGCTGCCCGCCAGGAAGGGGGCGCCAATCTTGATGTCGTCGCCGTTGGCAACCATCAGTACTTCGGTCAGTTCCACCTGGCCGCCCGCTTCCACGGGGAGCTTCTCAACACGCAGGGTCTGGCCCTCGGTTACTCGATACTGTTTGCCACCGGTCTTGATTACCGCGTACATGCCGCTTCTCCAAAAACAATAAAATTGTGTTCGCTTATACGAAAGACCGGCAATTCTAGCGTTTGCCAAGTCGCAGGTCAAACCCCATAATACGCCCCGTTCCAACAAATGATCATCGGACGACCCGGGGCTGCCTTGACAGTCTCCAGCCAACCCCCCTAGCATGCGCGGCTTTGCTGCCGTTTGACGATTTTAATGGATATTCAGGCCGTATATACGCTCGTTGCCGATGATCGCCAGGCGGTCGATGCCCTGATCCGGCAGCGCCTCCACTCTGACGTGGTGCTCATCAACCAGATCAGCCACTACATCATCAACAGCGGCGGCAAGCGCATGCGTCCGGTGCTGGTGCTGCTCTCGGCCCGGGCTTTCGGCTATGAGGGCACAGACCACCACGAGCTGGCTGCGGTTATCGAGTTCATCCATACCGCCACCCTACTCCACGACGACGTGGTCGACGCCTCGGAACTACGCCGTGGCCGTGATACCGCCAACGCCGTGTGGGGCAACGAGGCGAGCGTGCTGGTGGGCGACTTCCTCTACTCGCGCGCCTTCCAGATGATGGTCGGCGTGCAGAATATGCGCGTCATGGAGATCCTCGCCCAGGCCACCAACACCATTGCCGAAGGTGAGGTAAAGCAGCTGCTCAACATCCACAATACCGAGACCACCGAAGAGGTCTATCTCGACGTGATCCGCAGCAAGACCGCCAAACTGTTCGAGTCGGCGGCCCAGCTCGGCGCGGTGCTGGCCGGACGTCCCGTTGAAGAGGAACAGGCGCTCGCCGCCTACGGCATGTACCTCGGTACCGCCTTCCAGCTCATCGACGATGCCCTCGACTACAGCTCCTCGTCAGAAGAGCTGGGCAAGAACATCGGCGACGACCTGGCGGAAGGCAAACCAACCCTGCCGCTGCTCTATACGCTGCATTATGGCAACGAGGCACAGCGTGAGCTGATCCATTCGGTGATCGAACATGGCGGCAAGGATCGCATCGAAGAAGTCATCGCCGCCATTGAATCCACCGGCGCCATCGCGTACACTTCGCGCTCTGCGCAAATCGAGGCCGACAAGGCAATTGCCCAACTGGCGATCCTCCCGGATTCGCCGTACAAGGAAGCCCTCATCGCCCTCGCCCAATACGCGGTTTCGCGCAGTCATTAACTCACTATTTTCGGCGTGTAGCGCAGCCCGGTAGCGCACTTCGTTCGGGACGAAGGGGTCGGAGGTTCGAATCCTCTCACGCCGACCAGATACTAAAAAGGCGGTTGTCGATGACAACCGACTATTTTCTCTGCGACTCTTTTCCTAAAGTCAGTGTTGTCTCATAGCGCCGTCACCAGCCCTGATGGAACAATCGCGGCGCCGCGGTACAGCATCGGATATGCCTTATTGTGCATCCAAAATAAAAAGGCCTGCGAGCAGGCCTTTTGCATCAATACGAATCGATCCTAGAAGGGAATATCGTCGTCGAAATCGTCGAAATTACTGCCTCCAGCCGGTGCCTTGCTGCTTGCTCCGAAATCGCCCCCCTTGGAACCGCCACTGCGCGAACCGCCGCCCGAGTACTCTTGGCCATATTCTGCAGTGCCGCCACCGCCCGCACCGCGACCGCCGAGCATCTGCATCTCACTGGCGATGATCTCGGTGGTATAGCGATCCTTGCCCTCCTTGTCCTGCCACTTGCGCGTGCGCAGGCTCCCCTCCACGTAGATCTGTGAGCCCTTCTTCAGGTATTCACCGACGATTTCGGCGAGGCGATTGTAGAAGACAACGTTGTGCCACTCGGTACGTTCCTGCGTCTGCCCACTCTGCTTGTCTTTCCACTGCTCGCTGGTGGCGATGGTGACGTTAGCCACTGCCGTGCTGTTGGCGGTGTAACGGACCTCCGGGTCTTTACCCAGATTGCCGACCAGAATTACCTTATTAACCCCGCGTGCCATATGTTATCCCCCGCTTTCGTGATCTGTTAAGCCACCCGCTCCCTGTGGCAGGTCCGCTCATTGTAACAAGGAGTCAGGGGCGCGGCGTAGCGAACTGTGCCAGCGCCAGCCGATCCAGTGCATGGTTATCGACCTTGAGGTACGCGACCCCTTCCTCACCGTCTATCGTCACCTCCGCCACGCCCCTCACACCGGCGATAGCGCTCTCCGCCAGACGGGCCTGGTCGGCTGCCATCGTGCCGACATAAATCAGCTGGCTGGCCAAATAGCGCGGCTGGCCCATGGCGGAGGCCACCACCAGCCAGAGCAGCAACACCGCCGCGGCAAAGGCGAATACGCCGCCAAAACCATAGGCTTCGTGGAAGGCACCGCCGGCCCAGCCCCCCAGAAAGGCGCCTATGAATTGGGAGCTGGAGTAGAGCCCCATGGCCGTCCCTTTCCCTTCAGCGGGGGCAAACTTGGTGACCAGCGACGGCAGGGTTGCCTCCAACAGGTTAAAGGCGATGAAGTAAGCCCCTACCAACACCACGATGGCATCAATGTGGCGATAGAGCATCAACAGCCCCGCCTCGCTGAGGGCCATCAGCGCGATCGCCCCGAGGAAGATCTGTTTCAGCAGCCGTTTCTTCTCCGCCACGACGATGAAGGGGATCGCCGTGGCCATCCCCAGTACCATCACCGGCAGATAGAGTTGCCAGTGGTGAGCAGGCAGCAGCCCGGCATCGCGCAGTACCAGCGGCAGAGCGGTAAAGGTGGCGGTCAAGCCCACGTGCAGCGCCATGATGCCGAGGTTGAGACGCAACAGCTCAGCGTTGCGCAGTACCGCCCCAAACTGGGAGAGCACCGGTTCGGTGTCGCGATGGAGGCGGGTGGTCTTGGGGGTAGGAACCAACAGCAGCACCACCGGAATGGCCAGCAGGGCGAACAGCGCGGTCAACCAGAAGATGCCGGGAACACCCACCCAGTGGTTGAGCACCGGGCCGCCCACCATGGCCACCATGAAGGAGACACCGATGGTCATGCCGATCACCGCCATCGCCTTGGTACGCTGCTCCTCGCGGGTCAGATCGGCGAGTGTGGCCATTACCACAGCGGCGATCGCCCCGGCCCCCTGCAGGGCGCGTCCGGCGATGACCCCATGGATGGTGGTGGAAAGAGCGGCCACCACACTTCCGACTGCAAAAATAAGCAGACCGGAGATGATCACCGGCTTGCGTCCCACACGATCGGAAGCCATACCAAAGGGGATGCCGAGTACTGATTGACTCAGACCATAGGCGCCAATGGCCACGCCAACCAAGGTGGGCGTGACGCCGCCGAGGTGTTCAGCATAAAGGGCAAAGACTGGCAGGATCATAAACAGCCCGAGCATGCGCAAGCCAAAAATGGCTGCCAACGTATATGCGGCGCGCCTTTCGAGAGACGTCATACTATCCATAGGTATCGTGTTGCATCCCGGTAGTGGTCCGAACAGGAAGAGTAGACACGGCTTTGCGTGAGAGGTTGCAAGCGGCGTATATTAACAGGTTCGATTTTCCGGCGGAAACCAGCATGGACACCATCAAGATTCGTGGTGCACGCACCCACAATCTGCAGAATATCGATCTCGACTTGCCGCGTGACAAGTTGATCGTCATCACCGGCCTGTCGGGCTCTGGCAAGTCGTCGCTCGCCTTCGATACCATCTACGCAGAGGGACAGCGGCGCTATGTGGAGTCGCTCTCCAGCTACGCACGCCAGTTCCTCTCCATCATGGAGAAGCCCGATGTGGATCACATCGAGGGGCTCTCGCCGGCCATCTCCATCGAGCAGAAATCGACCTCGCACAATCCGCGCTCCACCGTCGGCACCGTCACCGAGATCTACGACTACCTGCGCCTGCTGTTCGCCCGCGCCGGCGAGCCGCACTGCCCCGAGCACGACACGGTGCTGGAAGCGCAGACCGTCAGCCAGATGGTCGATCAGGTGATGACGCTGCCCGCAGGGACACGCCTGATGCTGCTTGCCCCGGTGATGCAGGACCGCAAGGGTGAGCACGTACAACTGCTGGAAGAGTTGCGTGGCCAGGGTTTTGTGCGCGCGCGCATTAACGGCGAAGTATATGAGCTCGATAGCCCACCCAAACTGGAGCTGCGCAAGAAGCACACTATCGAAGCGGTCATTGATCGCTTCAAGGTACGCGATGATATCAAACAGCGTCTCGCCGACTCCTTTGAAACCGCTCTGCGCCTTGCCGATGGGGTGGTGCGCATCGCCTTCATGGATGGGGAGCAGGAGGAGCTCACCTTCTCGGCGAAATTCGCCTGCCCGATCTGCGGCTACTCCCTGCCGGAGCTGGAACCGCGCATCTTCTCCTTCAACAACCCGGCTGGTGCCTGCCCCACCTGCGATGGCCTCGGCAGCAAACAGTTTTTCGATCCGTCGCGTGTGGTGGCCCATCCCGATTTGAGTCTGGCCAGCGGCGCCATTCGCGGCTGGGATCGGCGCAATGCCTACTACTTCCAAATGCTCAACTCACTGGCGGATCACTACGGCTTTGACATCGACAAGCCGTTTGAAAAACTGTCCAAGAAGGTCCGTGATGTACTTCTCTACGGCAGCGGCAAGGAGCAGATCAGCTTTGTCTTTGGTGAGCGCGGTGCGCGCCGCAAGAGTGTGCACGTCTTTGAGGGGATCATTCCCAATTTGGAACGCCGTTATCGTGAAACCGATTCGGTGATGCTGCGCGAGGAACTCGCCAAATTTCTCAGCTATCAGCCCTGCCCCGACTGCCACGGCACGCGGCTCAATACGGCAGCGCGCCATGTCTTTGTCGCCGGCAAAACTCTGCCGGAGGTGAGCGCGATGCCCGTGGGGCGCGCTCTAGAGTTTTTTACGGCGCTGACCCTGCCCGGCTGGCGCGGCGAGATCGCCGCCAAGATCGTCAAGGAGATCGCCGAGCGCCTCACCTTCCTGGTCAACGTGGGGCTCGACTATCTCACCCTCGATCGCAGCGCCGACACGCTCTCTGGTGGCGAGGCGCAACGCATCCGTCTGGCCAGCCAGATCGGCGCGGGGTTGGTGGGGGTCATGTACATCCTCGATGAACCCTCCATCGGCCTGCACCAACGCGACAACGAGCGCTTGCTCAATACGCTGTTTCACCTGCGCAATATCGGCAACACGGTGATTGTCGTTGAACACGATGAAGATGCGATCCGCCACGCCGATTATGTGGTAGATATCGGCCCCGGTGCAGGCACGCATGGTGGTCGGGTGGTTTCGGTGGGTACCCCGCAGCAGATTATGGCCGATGAACACTCACTAACCGGCAGCTATCTGTCGGGCAAGCGGCGCATTGAGGTACCTTCACACCGAACTCCCATCGACAGGGGCAAGCTACTCCAGATCCGTGGCGCCAGCGGCAACAACCTCAAGGGCGTCAACGTCGATATCCCGCTAGGCTTGATGACCTGTATCACCGGGGTATCCGGATCGGGCAAATCGACTCTGATTAACGACACACTGTTCCGACATGCAGCGATCGCACTCAATGGCACCGGTGAAGATCCGGCACCGTGCGCCGAGATCGTCGGCTTGGAGCAGTTCGACAAGGTGGTCGATATCGACCAGAGCCCCATCGGCCGCACCCCGCGTTCCAACCCCGCCACCTATACCGGCTTGTTCACGCCGATCCGAGAACTCTTCTCGGGTACACAGGAGGCGCGGGCGCGCGGTTACAATCCAGGTCGCTTCAGTTTCAACGTGAAGGGTGGGCGCTGTGAGGCATGTCAGGGCGATGGCTTGATTAAAGTGGAGATGCACTTCCTGCCCGACATCTACGTAGCGTGCGATGTCTGCAAGGGCAAGCGCTACAACCGTGAAACCCTAGAGGTGCGCTACAAGGGCAAGAATATCTATGAAGTGCTGGAGATGACCGTCGAGGAGGCACGTTCATTCTTCGATGCGGTGCCCACCATCGCGCGTAAACTGCAGACACTCATCGATGTCGGCCTCACCTATATCAAACTTGGCCAATCGGCGACCACTCTCTCCGGTGGCGAGGCACAGCGCGTCAAGCTGGCCAAGGAGCTCTCCAAGCGCGATACCGGTGACACCCTCTACATCCTCGATGAGCCCACCACCGGACTCCACTTCCACGATATCGAACAACTGCTCGGTGTGCTGCATCGCTTGCGCGACCACGGTAACACCATCGTGGTGATCGAGCATAACCTCGACGTCATCAAAACGGCTGACTGGCTAATCGATCTCGGACCCGAGGGCGGTGATAAGGGCGGCACTATCGTGGTGACTGGCACGCCCGAGGATATTGCAGCCTGCAAGCAATCGCATACCGGCAGATTCCTGGCGCCGTTGCTGAAGCGATAGGCCGACAACCCGTCAGAGCAGCGTGATCCGACTGCCAATCGTCAGGTGTAATTGACTCGCTGCCCGCCCCTGATTGATGGCTATCTCCAACAAACCATTGGCGTTTTCGTAGAAAAAGGGGGCGCCGGCTGGTACATCGGCAAAGGTGTGGTGGCGCTCAAGGACCACATCATCGATTGCCAGCTTCATGGCTTGCGGATACTGACACGCGCGCATGCCACTAACGGCATTACCGTAGGGATCAATGTAGATCACTTCGTTGAGATCTTCCGGCCAGCCTTGCGACTGCCACGTCATCGGCTCAGCGACGGTCGTGATGGGAGTACCCTCTGCCAGCATGGCAGCCACTGGTGCAAAGAGATCGCGCCCGTGAAAAGTTGCACTTAATTGTGAGGGACGCCAAACCAGGCGCCACTGCTGATAGTGCTGTGATTGTGTAATCAGCTGATCGAACAGACCGTTACCCGGTCCGAGAAAACGCTTACCATCCGCCTCGACCAAAACCGGCTCGCGTGAGGTGCTACCAACACCCGGATCAACCACTGCAACGAAAAGAGTGCCCTGAGGAAAGGCCGATGCGTAGCTTGCCAGCAGATAAGAGGCACGCCGTACATCATAGCAAGGCGCATCATGGAGCAGATCGATGATTGGCAGGCGTACCGTCCGTTCCAGGATACGTGCCTTGACCTGACCGACATACGGGCCGTTCCAACCGAAATCTGTAAACAGCACGATCACGGTCAGGTTTCTCCTTATCCAGCGCCGTAAGCCGATTAAACAAAAAGGCCGGGATCACCCGGCCTTTTTCTTCTAAAGCGGCAGCAGTAATTACTCGCTGACAGTCTCTACAGTTTCTGCGCCCATGTCGGGGCGATCAACCAGTTCGACGATTGCCATCGGGGCCTTGTCGCCGGGTCGGAAACCGCACTTGAGAATGCGCAGGTACCCACCCGGGCGAGCCTGATAGCGTGGTCCCAGTTCGTTGAACAGCTTGGTGACGACATCACGGTCACGCAGGCGGGCAAATGCCAAACGACGCTTGGAGACACTGTCGCCCTTTGCCAGGGTAATAAGCGGCTCGGCGACACGACGCAGCTCCTTGGCCTTGGGGAGTGTAGTCTTGATAATTTCATAGCGGAACAGAGACGCGGCCATGCTCTTGAAGAGGGCCTTACGGCTGCTGGCATCGCGATTGAGTTTGCGGCCGGATTGACGATGACGCATGGTAATTCCTTAAAAACGCTGTTAGTTACTATTGCGGTGAAGCGGTATCAGGCACTCGCCTTGCTCTCGCCTTGCCCCTTGAGGCTAGCAGGCGGCCAGTTTTCCAGGCGCATGCCTAGAGAGAGACCGCGAGAGGCGAGAACGTCCTTGATCTCGGTAAGTGATTTCTTACCCAGATTGGGAGTCTTGAGCAGCTCGACTTCGGTGCGCTGAATCAGATCACCGATGTAGTAGATGTTCTCGGCCTTGAGGCAGTTGGCAGAGCGAACCGTCAGCTCCAGATCATCGACAGGACGCAGCAAGATCGGATCGATTTCAGGTTCTACTGTCGCCGGAGTCGCAGCTTGCTTACCCTTCAACTCGACAAATGACGAAAGCTGATCCTGAAGGATCGTAGCGGCTCTGCGCACCGCTTCGTCAGGCTCGATGGTGCCGTTGGTTTCGATTTCGATGACCAGTTTGTCGAGGTCAGTGCGCTGCTCGACACGAGCACGTTCCACGACGTAGGCCACGCGATTGATCGGACTAAAAGAGGCGTCGAGCATCAAGCGGCCGATCGGACGTGTTTCTTCGTCAGGCGAGAAGCGCTGGCTGGAAGGCTGATAGCCGCGTCCTTGTTCGACCTTGATGGACATCTTCAACTCACCCGCTTTGGTGAGGTGAGCAATCACATGGTTCGGATTGGTGATCTCGACATCATGATCGAGCATAATGTCTCCAGCAGTGACGACACCAGGCCCCTTCTTGGAAAGCTCTAGTGTGGCACTAGCCTTGTTATGCATCCGAATCGCAACGCCCTTGAGATTCAGCATGATTTCAATGATATCTTCCTGCACACCTTCGAGCGCAGTGTACTCGTGCAGGACACCATTGATTTCCACCTCGGTGATGGCACTACCGACCATCGAGGAGAGAAGTATGCGGCGTAGAGCGTTGCCCAAGGTGTGACCGAAACCGCGCTCCAGCGGCTCCAGGGTCACCTTCGCACAGGTATCGCTGATTTTCTGAACCCCAACAAGACGGGGTTTGAGCAAGTCGATATTTGAGCCCTGCATGAACAGTCCTCTCTAAGTCCTAAGCGACACTATTCCAACGTTCTTGTGACCTGCCAAGCAGGTCACAAGAGACAATCAATTACTTCGAGTATAGCTCGACCACCAGCTGTTCCTGGATCTCTGCAGGAAGCTCACTGCGCTCTGGCGCGGCCTTGAATACCCCCTCCATCTTGGAGGCATCGACATCAAGCCAGTCTGGCATGCCGCGCTGCTGGGCGAAATCGGACGACGCCTTGATGCGCAGTTGGCTCTTGGCGCCTTCCACAACCGATACCACATCACCCGCCTTCAACTGGTAGGAGGGGATATTGACGCGCTTGTTGTTCACGGCGACACAGTTATGGCGAACCAGCTGGCGTGCCTCTGATCGAGAAGCGCCAAACCCCATGCGGAAAACGACGTTGTCGAGTCGGGACTCCAGCAGTTGCAGAAGAACTTCACCGGTAGAGCCACGGCGACGGTCAGCTTCTTCGTAGTAGTGACGGAACTGGCCTTCCAGGATTCCGTAAACACGACGCAGCTTCTGCTTTTCACGCAGCTGACGCGCATAATCAGAAAGGCGTGCACGCTTCTGGCCATGCTGGCCAGGAGGGAACGGCCGTGTTTCGATTGCACACTTGGCCGTGTGACACTTTTCACCTTTGAGGAACAACTTTTCGCCTTCGCGACGGCACAGACGACACTTGGAACCGATATACCTAGCCACTTTCGAAATCCTCCGGCCTTAAACGCGACGCTTCTTCGGCGGACGGCAACCATTGTGCGGGATTGGCGTCACGTCGGTGATGTTGGTGATTTTGAAGCCCATGTTATTGAGCGCACGGACAGCGGACTCGCGGCCTGGGCCGGGCCCCTTCACCCACACTTCCATATTTTTCATGCCATATTCTTGGGCTACTGCACCTGCCTTTTCAGCTGCCACCTGGGCAGCAAACGGGGTGCTCTTACGGGAGCCACGGAAGCCAGATCCGCCAGAGGTGGCCCAGGACAGGGTGTTACCCTGGCGATCTGTAATGGTCACGATAGTGTTGTTAAAAGATGCGTGGACGTGTGCAACACCATCGACAACATTCTTTTTAACTTTCTTGCGGGTAACGCGAGTGCTCGCCTTTGCCATGCTAGTAGAGTCCTAACTGAATCTTATTTCTTGACAGCGCGACGCGGGCCCTTGCGGGTGCGTGCATTGGTACGGGTGCGTTGCCCGCGCAGGGGCAGACCTCGGCGATGACGGATACCACGGTAACAGCCCATATCCATCAAGCGCTTGATGTTCATTGAGACCTCACGACGGAGATCTCCTTCAACCGTGTACTTGGCTACTGCTCCGCGGAGCAGCTCGACCTCGGCTTCGGTCAGATTCTTAACCGCCACCTCAGGCTTGACGCCCGTTGTGGCGCAAATTTCACGGGCACGGGTACGACCGATGCCGTAGATTGCCGTCAGTGCAATGACGGTATGCTTATGTACCGGGATGTTGATTCCAGCAATACGGGCCATCGAGCCACTCCCTCAACAAATCTCTGAAACTAATAATGCCATGAGGCGAAAACGCGCCATGGTATATGGTAATACGCTCCTGATCAAGCCCCAAAAGGGGCGAGCCAGGAATTAGCCTTGACGTTGCTTGTGGCGACCGTCGGTGCAGATAACGCGGACAGCGCCGTTTCGACGAATAATCTTGCAGTTTCTGCACATTTTCTTTACAGATGCACGTACTTTCATCTCTTTCTCTCCAAAAAATTAAGCTTGTTACTGGCTCAATTGAGGCCAGTCTGGCCGTAACCCTTCAGGTTGGCCTTTTTGAGTAATCCTTCATACTGATGCGACATCATGTGCGCCTGCACCTGTGCCATGAAGTCCATTGTTACAACCACAATGATCAGCAGCGAGGTGCCACCAAGATAGAACGGCACATGGAAGCTTCTTATCAAAAATTCAGGCAGAAGGCAGACCAGAGTGATGTAGACAGCGCCGGCCAAGGTCAGACGACTCATAATCCCGTCGATATAGCGGGCAGTATGGTCACCCGGCCGAATCCCGGGAATGAATGCCCCAGACTTTTTAAGGTTGTCAGCGGTCTCCTTCGGGTTGAACATCAACGCCGTATAGAAGAAGCAAAAGAAGACGATCGCTGTGGCATACAGCGCCAGATACAGCGGCTGACCCGGGGAGATAGTTGCTGCCAGGCTTTGAAGCCAGCCCCATCCTTCCTGATTGCCAAACCACTGACCGAGCGTTGCAGGGAAGAGGATGATGCTCGATGCAAAGATCGGCGGAATCACCCCAGCCATGTTCACCTTGAGCGGCAGGTGGGTGGTTTGCGCTGCAAACATCTTGCGCCCCTGTTGTCGCTTCGCATAATTCACTGTGATACGTCGCTGGCCACGCTCTATACGCACGACAAACCAGGTGACCCCAAGTGCCACAGCAAGAATCAGAACGATCACTGCGTAGCTCAGTTCACCGGTGCTTGCCAGGCTAAGGGTATTTGCGATTGCCGCTGGCAACCCTGCAGCTATACCGGCAAAAATGATCATCGAGATACCGTTACCGATACCGCGTTCTGTCACCTGCTCACCCAGCCACATCAGGAACATGGTGCCCGTCACCAGAGTAGCCACACTAACCATCCGGAAGAGGAAACCAGGTTCGATTACCACCGGAAGATTACCCGGTGCGAGCTGGCCTTCTAACATCACGGCCACGCCCAGCCCCTGGAAAAGAGCCAGCACCAGCGTTCCAAAGCGAGTGTATTGGGTGATCTTTCGACGCCCGGCAGCCCCTTCTTTGCTCAGCTGCTCCAGCTTGGGCGACACCTTAGTGAGAAGCTGCACAATGATGGAGGCCGAGATGTACGGCATGATCCCCAGTGCAAGCACTGAGAAACGCTGCAGCGCGCCACCAGAAAACATGTTGAACATGTCCAATATCGTGCCACGCTGCGACTCGAACAACTTTGCGAGAGCAACCGGATCGATTCCCGGAACAGGAACATGAGCACCAATTCGGAAGACCAGAAGTGCTCCAAGCAGAAACAGTACGCGCTGTTTCAGCTCTTCATACTTCCCACCACCGATTGAGGCTGCGGCCATCGCGCCCACTTACTCTTCGACCTTTCCGCCGGCAGCCTGGATTGCGGCAAGCGCACCTTTGGTTACACCGAGTCCGCGCACGGTGACAGCCTTAGTGATGGCGCCAGAGCTGATCACTTTGGCACGAACGGCATCTTGGGCAACGATGTTGGCCGCCTTGAGCGCCAAAAGATCGACCACGTCACCCTCGACCTTTTCAAGCTCGTGCAAGCGTACTTCAGCCACCTTACCTGCGGTCAGAGAGATAAAGCCAATCTTCGGCAAGCGGCGCTGCAGAGGCATCTGACCGCCTTCGAAGCCCACCTTGTGAAAACCACCAGCACGTGACTTCTGTCCTTTGTGGCCACGTCCGCAGGTTTTTCCGAGTCCAGAACCGACGCCACGCCCCAAGCGCTTGGCGGGTTTCTTGGCACCTTCAGCGGGTTTGAGAGTATTCAAACGCATCTTTCTTAGCCCTCGATGATCTGCAGCAGGTACGAGACCTTGTTAATCATGCCCCGATTTGCCGGAGTATCTTCGACCTCGACAATCTGATGCATTTTGCGCAGCCCCAAACCATTGACGCAGGCCTTGTGAGAAGGCAGTCGATGGAAGATGCTACGTACCAGCTTTACCTTGATTTTCTTGTCAGCCATGGCTTATTCCAGAATTTCTTTTACCGTCTTGCCGCGCTTGGCTGCGACCTGCTCCGGAGAGGCCATCGCAGTGAGTCCAGCCATCGTAGCGCGCACAACATTGATTGGGTTGTTGCTGCCAATACACTTGGCCAGCACATTCTTC
>DASWUD010000243.1:0-20563 GCA_036401755.1 Gammaproteobacteria bacterium | reverse complement strand
CGCTATCCCTATCCATAAAAGGCAAGCTAATGAAATATGTTCCCCATGCCCTTACAGCATTACTCCTGCTCGGCTTGACTGCTTGTGCCAGCGGGCCGCGCTATGACACCAGCCAGGTAGAGACAAACCTTACGGCCAGTCAGGCGGCGGCGGCCCCAGCTGCGCATGGTGGCGCGCGGGTGGTGTGGGGCGGAGTCATCATCGTCACCCGCAACGAGCCCAGCTATACCGAGATGGAGATCCTCTCCTATCCGCTGGACAGCTGGCAGCGCCCCGATATTAGCCGCAGTGAACAGGGCCGCTTTATCGTCCGCAATGCCAATTACCTCGAAGCGGTGGACTACGCCCCGGGACGTCAGGTCACCATCAGTGGCAAAATCGAAAAGGTGATGGAGGGCAAGGTGGGCGAGGCGCCCTATACCTTCCCCTTGGTGCAGTCCGATGAGATATACCTTTGGCCGCGCGACGGCAGAGAATCGAGCGCCCCCCGTTTCCATTTCGGTATCGGCGTGATCTTCGGCCATTAAAATAATGTGCGTGGTCAGCGTGACAGCGACTACGAAACGGAACGTAAATGCTCAAAACCCTTCTCGACATCGCTGAGTGTATTGATATTTATTCTCAAGAAAACAGCAAGAAATACATACCTCATTAGCTGCGGTGATCTCCGCTCGGTTCGGCTGCCTATCACTGCACTGTCTTTTGACCCAGATCAATGAGGGTTGGTGTTGCACCAGCCCACCATTGACGAATAAAAGTCTCCTGAAGCCATACAGGTATTTATACGGTTAACCGGACGCCTGTCGTGCGCATTGCATATGGCAATGCCGAGGAGTCCCAAGTTCTGATCAAGTAAAAAAACAAGACAGTGAGTTGTTGATGTACGCCACCCATCCGATCACTCTGCTCGATTTCGTCATAGCCATCGCCAGTGCCGTTGATCAGATGGATGCACGCGTTGCCTGCCATCATAAACGAGTAGCTTACATCGCCAGTCAAATCGCGCGCGAGATGCGTGTGCCATTAAAGACCCAACACGATCTGATCATCGCCGGTCTGTTGCATGACATAGGCTCATTTTCAGTAAGCGAGCGCAATCTTCTGAGCTCATACGATGAAGCAGAAGACAATACTCATTGTGAGGCCGGCTATCTGCTGCTTAACAAATTTCGTCATTTTTTCGTGGCCGCCACAATAATACGTCACCACCATAGGGAGTACAGTCAACGCTGCACCAACGAGAAGCATCACTCTGTCGCGATGGAGTCGATGCTGTTACATCTGGCAGATCGAATTGAGGTGTTGATCGACAAGGGTCAACCTGTGCTGGAACAGGTTGACCGCATTGTCGCCACTATTGCACGTGATTCCGGTACACGATTTAACCCTGACCATGTCGATGCCTTCGCGGAGCTGGCCTGGCGTGAGAGTTTCTGGCTGGATGTGGTATCGCCGACACTGGAGCGTGAGCTGGTCGCTAGTTGCCGGAATCATTCGGTGGAGCTGGATAACAATGATCTGCTCGAGCTCGCCGAATTCGTCGCACGGGTCGTCGATTTTCGCAGCCATTTCACGGCGACGCACTCCAGTGGCGTAGCCAGCGTTGCTACAGAACTGGCGAGCCTGGTCGGCTTTTCCGAAGTCGAATGTCGAAATATCAGGCTAGCCGGTTACCTGCATGATGTCGGCAAGCTGGTGATACCGCTCGAAATTCTGCAAAAGGAGGGCAAGCTGAGCAGTGCCGAGTTTCGCACCATCAAATCGCATGCCTACCATACCCACCGCATCCTCGAGCCCCTGCAGGGGTTCAAGGAGATCAGAAGTTGGGCCTCGATGCACCATGAGCGGCTTGACGGCAATGGTTATCCGGGGCGCTACCACGCCGCGGCGATCCCGCTCGGGGCACGCATTATCGCCATCGCGGACGTCTTTACAGCCCTGCTTGAAGATCGCCCCTATCGAAAGAGCCTTGGCAAGGTTGCCGTGATACAACAACTGCAGGATCTGGCGCAGCGTAAGGTTCTTGACCGAAAGGTTGTGGAGGTGTTGCTGGCGAATTTCGAGAATATCGACACTTGCCGCTGTCACGCTCAGTCAGAGGCTCGTCAGGAGTATCTGCGTTTTGGTGAAACTATCGCGAAACGGAGCAAACCCCAGCTTCTGTCCACGTATGAAGAGCAACTGGGCGCCTGCGCGCAATGTATGCCTCTACCCGGTGAGTGATGACAAGTAACTTGGGTGTGCATACATGACGCAGAGGTCCCCATGTCTTTTGATTTAGTCTAAACACCCGAAAGTTACCAATGCAGCTAAAGATGCAGCGGATTGAGTAAATCAGTCAGCCTCCTTCTAGTGGACAGCGTAAGGAATGTCATGCGCTGTCATGTCAGTGTTGGTTATACGACACAGGTTTCGTCGCAGAGCTACAAACGGCAGCAGATACGTATATATGACACAAACGTGGGGCGGACCAGTCGCGACACAAATGGGGGGTATTAAAAGCGGCGCCTGACCTGTAATGTTTGTCGTACTCGTTGGCGAACAAAAAATGTTAACGAATGGTGCTTTCTTTCTGGTTAGTTGGTTTTCGACACAGGGTATTGGTTGATACGTTTATACCAGAGTATTTTACTAACGAATTAATCGGCTGCTCGAAATGAGCACCGCCATCCTGGCGGTGGACATAGACGTGGTGCTGGGTGGTTCTTGACTTGCCGTTCTCGATGATGCCTAATAAATCGACAAAGAGAAAAATGAATTACATGGACGGTGTAGCTATGCAATCACAACAAGCGATTGCTCCAAGTGAATACTCTCTGATTGGATTTCTCCCGCACACCCTCGGTGTCGTCCAGGCGCATGCCTGCGCCCATACGACCGGCCCGAACCATGTCAACATGATTACCGAGTACGCTGTAGGCAGCGCCTCGACCTTGGCCCGCAGAAATGCTGCGAATGCCCCGCAGCGGGCGAAGACCGTCAATCCGAATAAATCAGCAGCACAATACGGCTATTAACCAATTTCCATAAAGGCGGGATGATCTCACCATTAAAAATCATGGTTAAAAAGGGCTTGAACACTCCATGTGATGGAGACATTCAAGCCTTGGCTGAAGAACATGAATGCTATCGATACATAGCAGTTCAGGTACCCGTTTTCTTGCTAGCGAAGACGGCGTTTTGTAGTGGACGTTGTTATTAATAACGAAGGAGTTGACATGTTTAAGAAAAATACTTTGGCTACGGCAGTGCGCGTAGCCCTGATGCTCTCCGCTGCCACCATGATGCATGGCTGCGTGGGCGATGGGGATGAAACCACCACCAACAATACCAAGGTCGGCGGCACCTATGCGTCGGTAACCGCCCCGAAGGGTACCGTGATGGGTGTGGTGCAGGACACCAACGGCAATCCGCTCGTCGGCGCGACGGTCTATCTCGGCGCCAAGAAGACCACCACCAATGCCGGTGGTCAGTACCAGTTCAACGATGTGGCGGTGGTGAGCACCACTTCGCTGGATGGCGTACAGACCCAGGCTATCCAGATCAGCATCATTCCTCCCGCTCCTGCCGCAGGGCAAGCCGGCTATCTGGGCGCTACGGTGACCGTGACCCCGCAGGCGCAGATCGACGAACAGGGTAACTCCACCGCTACTACCGGCGACCAGACTGCCAATCAGGTCACCACCTTCATCTCCGGCTACTCCGCCTCGGCCGGCACCGCCGTGCTGCCAAAGCTCGATGCTACCGTGCAGGGTACCCTGCGTGATGCCGCCACCGGTGAGCTCATCACCAACCACAGCATTGCGCTCGACATGGTGGCCGTCAACGGCGTCAACCAGGAACAGCAGCAGAACGGTGTGACCACCTCGTACGCCACCATCCCGTTTGCTACCGTATCAGGTGCTGATGGTAACTTCACCCTGACCGGTGTGCCGAACGACTCCGACCTGCGCTTTGTGGTGGGTGGCTATAGCGTTACCGCCGTGGATGCCAATTCCTCGTTGGCTGGCAAGGGCGTCACCACCGATGACGAAGTCGACGAGATCGTCGTCGGCAACGTACGCGCCCAGTTGATCACCGCACTGGACGACATCGATCCTTACGTCATCAGCGTCGATGGCCTTGCTGCCAACAACATGTTCGCCAAGGATGTGGACGGTACCACCGGTGTCACCATCAACTTCAGTGAAGTGATGACCGGCGCGGGCACTGACGTTGCCATGTATGTGCGCGACACCACCAACAATGTCTACGTCCCAGTGGTGGGCGGAGTGGGCACCATTGCCGCCGACGGCAAGTCAGTGACCTTCACCACCTCCGAGCCGTTCCAGTCGGGCGCCAATCTCAAGATCTACATCGCCCAGGGTGACCTGCATGACCTGGCCGGCAACCTCATCACCGACGTGCCGGCCGGCATCACCGATCCCTTCACCTACGACGTAGACCAGGACGCCTCCGCGGTGGGCACCGTCTATCTGCGCCTCGACATGCAGGCGTGGGGCAACACCAACACCAACGCACTGGCCGTGACCAACACCGCGCAGGAAGAGACCGATGCATTCGGCCTCCAGGACGACATGGCGGCGGTGCAGAGCCTCAATCCCGCCTTCAACGACGTGTGGGATGCCGACGCTGCCACCAACGTCTTCCAGCAGATGAACTCGGCTGACAACGACGACAATGTGAGTGGCAGCGATGCCGCCGAGCGTCTCAGCGCACTGGCGAGCGCCATTGCTGGGCAGGCTGTTGTTGTGGATACAGACAATGCCCAGGTGACCTTCACCTCCTCCGGCGCTTCCTACTACACCTTCGTAGTGACCCGCCTCAACGCGCCGCACTCCGTCTCCCTCGACATCGTCACTCCCAACATGGAGACTGACGGTACTACCGATGCGGACGGCAACCTCAAGTACTTCGTCACCGAAGAGGGCCAGGTCGCCATCGTGCTCGGCGATGTCAACCCGGGTGATATGCTGACCATCACCCCCTATGATGACTTTGGTTTCTCCGGCACCGCGGTTGCTGTAACGCTGCAGGACAATGTCGAGCCGACCACCGTACTGCAGAACTCCTACGGCCTGGGTACCCTCGATTCGGGCATCAGCAGCGACTTCGGTAATGGCGGCGAACTGACCCAGCCGGGCGGCATCACCAACGGTACCCCCTACCTGAACATTACCATGGGGCTGCTCGACAACATCAATACCAGCGGCGCCAACCTACCCCTAGGTGATGATGTGCTGCAGGATGAGCTCCTCGACTACAACACGGTTGATGCGGCTTCGGGCCTGCCCTATATCACCACTCCGGGGGTCTACGATGCGACCGCCTATGCAGCCTTCGCCTCGCATCTGAGCCGCACCATCGGTATCGCCTTCTCCGAGGATATCGTCCTGACCGGCACTGCACCGAGCTACAACGGTACCGCTGGTCTGCTGGGTGGCTGGACGGCACATAACGACGTCTTCGTGACGGACAATGGTTCTACCGTCAACGCCGACCTGGTCAATGTCGATGTGGCCAACATCATGACCCTGGCCAACACCGACCATGACAAGGTGATCGACCTCAGCAATGTCGTTACCGATGCTGCGGCCACGCCCAATGTGGGCAGCAACGCCAAGGTCATCGTGCGCGACCTGATGCCGCCGATGGTGACCAGCGGTGTCTATCAGGGTGACCGCCTGACGCTGACCTTCAACGAGTCGATCGCACCGAAGGTGGGGGATACGCTGCTTATCAGCAATGCCAACGGATCAGTGACGTACCCGATCACCCTGAGCCAGACCACTGTCAGTGCGTTCAATGCCCAGGCTGACAAGACCACGCTGCGCATCCTCGATGAGGACTGGGGTGGCGATATCAACTGGGCGGCCACATTTAACGTCGGTACCTATGATGAAGGCGCCATTACGAGCGCTACTCACGGTATCGTTGTTTATTCCAATATCGAAGACCTCCAGGGTAACGATATGGCAACGGTCAATGCTGGCGTGGCTCCAGTGAATTTCGCGTTCTACAATGCTGTTGGTTTGATGGCGTTGGAGTCGGAAACTCCGGCGGGCTTTGTGACGACCAACGTCGCGGGTGTCTTTACCGTGACCTACAAGTCCAACCACGCCATCGACCTCGTGGCCTCCTTTGGGGCGGCGTCGGCGACGCAGTTGAGCGCATCGGAGATCACTGCCAGCTTCCCAGCAACGCTTGCCGCGGCCACCATCGTCAACTCAAGTGCGACCTATGGTGTGCTGAGCGCGGATGGCAAGACGCTGACGCTGAATATCAGCTTCACAGGTAACCTCACCAGTGGTGATAAGTTTGGTGTCAACGTAGGCATGACTAGTGACTACGATGGCAACCAGACCTTGACCACCAACGGTATCACTGCACCGTAATAGTTCTAGCTAGTTGAGTAGGACGGTTTGACGGGGCGCTACGGCGCCCCGTTTTTTTAGATTGTCGCTACGCAAGAGGTCGTTGCTAGTCGATTCCCTTTTTGGGATTAAATGGCCGTTACCAGCAATCTATTAAACCTCGCCCAATCGCTCCCCCTTATGCAACCAGCGCGCGATGAGCGGCGCGATACTCGCGCTCTGCAGTTCCAACATCTCCTCGGCCACTACCGCTACCTGCGGCAATAACTCCTCGTCGCGCAACAGATCGGCGATGCGCAGTTGCCACGCCCCCGACTGGCGCGTGCCGAGCAACTCACCGGGTCCACGCAGCGCCAGGTCGGTGCGGGCGATGAGAAAGCCGTCGTTGCTTTCGCGCATCACCTGCAGCCGTTTTCGTGCCGTCTCGGAGAGAGGTGGCTTGTATAACAGCACGCAGCTGCTTTTGGCGGCGCCGCGCCCGACGCGGCCGCGCAGTTGATGGAGCTGGGCCAGGCCGAGCCGTTCGGCGTTTTCGATGATCATCAGGCTGGCGTTGGGTACGTCGACCCCCACCTCGATGACGGTGGTCGCCACCAGCAGATCGAGCTGGTGCGCCTTGAACTGCGCCATCACCGTTTCTTTCTCGGCGGGCTTGAGGCGGCCATGCACCAGCCCAATGCGCAGGCCGGGCAGCGCTTCACGCAGTAAGGCGGCGCTCTCCTCGGCGGCTTGGCACTGCAACGCCTCCGACTCCTCGATCAGGGTGCAAACCCAGTAGGCCTGCCGCCCTTGTTGGCAGGCGTGGAGTACATGTGCCACCACCTGGCCGCGTTTCGCTTCGGCCATCGCCACCGTCTCCACCGGGGTGCGCCCCGGCGGCAGCTGGTCGATGAGTGACACATCGAGGTCGGCGTAGGCGGTCATCTGCAGCGTGCGCGGGATCGGCGTGGCGGTCATGATCAGCTGGTGCGGGTAGACGCCATTACTCATGCCCTTGTCGCGCAGCGCCAGCCGCTGATGCACCCCGAAGCGGTGTTGTTCGTCAATGATCACCAGCCCCAGCCGGGCGAAGCTCACCTCCTTCTGGAACAGCGCGTGAGTGCCGATGGCGACACGCGCGCTGCCCGTGGCGAGCGCCTCGACCATCGCGCCGCGCCCCTTGCCCTTCACCTTGCCCGCGAGCCACGCCAACTCCACCCCAAGCGGTGACAGCCACTGGGCAAAGTTGCGGTAGTGCTGCTCGGCGAGTAGCTCGGTAGGGGCCATCACCGCCGCCTGATAGCCACTCTCCACCGCCTGCAATACCGCCAGCGCCGCCACGATGGTCTTGCCCGAGCCGACGTCGCCCTGTACCAGCCGCTGCATCGGGTGTGGCTGCTTCAGGTCGGTGCTAACTTCACTGACCACCCGTTGCTGCGCGGCGGTGAGGGCAAAGGGCAGCGTGGCCAGCAGCTGACCGGTGAGTGAGCCATCACCTGCTAAGGGGAAGGCGCGCTTTTGTTGGCGGCGCTGGCGCAGCCGCTGCAGGCTCAAGTGGTGCGCCAGCAGCTCTTCGAAGGCGAGGCGGCGCTGCGCCGGATGGAGCCCCTCAGCGAGCAGCGCCTGCGGCGCATCGGGCGGCGGGCGGTGCAGGTAGAAGAGCGCCTCGTGCAGCGACGGCATCTGGAGCGCATCGCGAAGCGTCTCAGGGAGCCAGTCGTGCAGCAGTGCCGTGTCGGCGGTGAGCAGATCGAGCGCACGACTGATGGGCTGGCGCAAACTCTGCTGATGCACCCCTTCGCTCGCGGGATAGAGGGGGGTGAGGTGCTCTTCGACAGCCACGGGTGCGTCGTGGTCGATACGCCGGTATTCGGGGTGCACCATCTCCAGCGTCACGCTGCCGGTGCGCACCTCGCCGAAACAGCGCAGCCGCGTACCGCGTGCCAGGTTGGCCTGTTGCGCGGCGTTGAAGTGGAAGAAGCGCAGGGTAATGGAACCCGTGCCGTCGCTGATGCGCGACAGCAGCATGCGCCGTTTACCGAACTTCACCTCGGTGAGCTGCACCTCTCCCTCGACCACCGCCTGGTCACCGGGGCGCAGCGTGCCGATGGGTACTATCCGGGTGCGATCCTGATAGCGAAATGGCAGGTGAAACAGCAGGTCCTGCACCGTGCGCAGGCCGAGCCGTTCCAGTTTCTTGGCGGCCGCCGGACCGATCCCCTTGAGGCTAGTGACAGGCAGGGTGGCGGCGCTATCGGTTTGCGGCATGGGGAAGAGGATTACGCATTGAAAGGCAAGTATAAACTACCTGACAACCATGGTCCCCGAGTAGATGTTCATGGCGCATCCAGCCCTAATGGCCCACACAAGGAGCGCCGCGGCAGCAGAGTCCTGGCGTGCGGGAGTGAGCGTTCTTGATGTGGTTGTTAGGGGGTATCATGTTGATGCATCTTCGAATTCAACAAGCTTCCAGCATCCCCCGATTTGTTTGAAACGGTATATCAGCAAGTATCCCGTGTCAGGCTTCCGAAACCGAACCGCAGCGTGTGCTGTTGACTCCAAATTTACTTTCTTTTCTAGGTGCAACTCTGTTTGATGGGCCACTGACGGATAGATCGGGTCGCTGCGTGTGGCCACCTCAGTTTTTGAAAGGGATTTGAACACTGCCCTTGGTTCTGGTAGCGCACTAAGATCGATAAATGAATACCTTAGAGGATAAAGAATATTTTGCTGTTGAAAAGTCCTGTCCAATTCGAATTTGGACAGAAATTGTTCAAAGGATGCTGGGCAAAGAGTTTGGGCAATAACTAATCCAGGTAGTAGGGAAAAGATAAGTACAAGCAACCGCATTTTAATTTCCTCTAAAGTTAGAGCTGAAGCGCGCCGCTGCACAAGTCAGATCGAATGAGGCATAACCTGTCAAATCCGATATACACCGAGACTCAGTGGACGAGCTAGCCATTGCTGGACCGCCATGGCCTAACGAGTGCTAATAGCGTTAGCGCCACCACCAATGGCCCGCCACCAAACAAAAATAGTGTCGTTGTATTGTTGATAGCAGAAATCATTGGCTTTGCTGGCGCAAGCCAGGAGATCAAAAAAGGGAGAGCGAACAGCAAAGCGAGCAAACCGCCTACTGCGACACCAATCCAGATGAACCTCGGCACCTGATGCGCAGCAACCTTGTTGATCTTCACGACCAGCCACCACAGTGAATAGAGGCCATAACCGGGCAGCAGGAGAAAGGCGGTAATGGCCAGAAAGGCCGGAGTGAAGGTGCCCTTATTGGCACTAAACGCGGCGAGGATGGAGAAGATAAAGCCCGCGATGAAGAGTACGGTCGACGGGAGCAGGAACAGCAGCGCCTCGCTCCATATGATGAGTGTTAAGGTGCGGTTTGTCGGCGCCATTAGCAGGGCTCCTTTCCAAGGCAGCGCGCTTCATAGGGCAATCTCGTCACACGAGGCAGGGTGCATCGGGATGTCGATTGTGATGTAACGAGGAGTGATCACCCTCCCCCTGCGCCCGCCAGTTTCTCTGTACGATATGGCGACAGTGCCTTTGATGCAAAGGGAACCCTACATCACTCCTACTTCTTTAGTGTAGCAAGCTGCTCGGCAAAGCGGCCGCCCACCGCCGGTTGGGCCGCGTAGGGTTCGAGTTTGGTGAGCAACGGCGCCAGGCGCTCCAGGCGCAGTGCCGGCGCCGGGTGGGTCTTGAACATGAAGGCGAGTGCGCCATCCTGCGGATTCATGGCACCGAGGGTCTGCAACACTGCCGGCAGCCCGTAGGGGTCGTAGCCGGCGCGCGTGGCGATAACGATACCCATGCGATCCGCCTCGAACTCATCCTCCTTATCGAGACCGCGCGAGTAGAGCTCCTTGAAACCTCCGGTGAGCTTCTCCAGCTGGGCGCGATTTTGGTCATTTTTCACCGCCTGACCGGCGGCGAGACCCGCCAGATCGAGGCGCGCCCCCTTCTGCACGGCGGCCAGGTGGTGTTTGCGCAGCACATGGACCGTCTCGTGGGAAAGAACGCCCGCCAGCTCCGCCTCGCTCTGCATGGTCAGCAGCAGCCCCTTGGTGATGAAGACATAGCCACCGGGGGCGGCGAAGGCGTTGACATCGTTGTCGTCGAGCACCGCGAAGCGCCACTGCAGCCTGGGCCGCTCGCCCTGCAGCGCCACCCAGTTGCCCACCCGATTGACGTAGCGTTGCAGGGCATCGTTGTCGAGGGGCGGCGCGGCGCCGAACAGCACGGCGGCCGCCTGGCGGCCGATGTCACGCTCCTGCTCTTCGCTGACCTCGCCGAAGGCGCTCTTGCTGGTGTTGAGCACCGAGCCGATCTTGGCGGCTTTCGAGTTGCCGCTCTCCTGCAGGGCCTTGCTGAGCCCGCCGAACAGGTCGGCGTGGGCGTTACCGGCCGCCAGCAGCAACAGGGCGGCGCCCCAGCTGGAAATGATCCTGGTGAGGGATAGGTGCATGACTATTTACCTGCAGCCGGCTGATAGCCGATCTTCTGTGACGAGAGGTTGGCCTCGGCGGCGAAGCGGCGCGTTTCGTCGCTGCCCACCTGGAGCCCGTCGAGCTTGGCGACCGCTTCGGGATCGGGTTTGGCATTGACCACGTCGGCGGAATCGAGGCCGCGAATACCGGTGGCGGCGGTGACGCCGCTGCTGCCCGAGCGGCCGCTCTGGAGAAACTGGGCGGTGGAGGCGAGGCCGCTGTCACCCTTGGCCTGACCGCTACCGAGCAGCACCGCAGTGAGTCGCACCCAGCCGGTCTGGCCCGTGGAGGTCTTGGCCTGGTACCAGCCGCCCCGGCGTTCGCCGACTTCGATGGTCTGCTTCGCCTTCATGGCCGTCACCCGGCTGGCGTTGCTAAACGGTTCACTCTTCAATTCGCTATCGCGCAGCAGCGTGGCCGTCTGGGCCAGTACCGGCAGTGCTGTCATCAGCGGCAGCACCAGCCACCAGCGGGAAACCGTCATCTCACTCTCCTTCAGTTGCGTCGGACCGGCTCGAACAGCCGGACTTCCTGGCTGCGGCCCTTCACCTTATATGAACCGTGGTCGACAAAGTCAAACCGTGTGCTGCACAGGGCGCGCGTCTCGCCCGACACCAGCACCCGCGCCACCCCTTTGGTCTGCCCCTCGATGCGACTGGCGAGATTGACCGTGTCGCCAATGGCGGTGTAGTCGAGGCGGTTTTCCGAGCCGATGAAGCCGACCACCGCCGGGCCGCTGTGGATACCGATGCCGATATCGAAATCGCGCAACTCCTCCGGCAGCGAGTCGCGGAACTTGATCAGCACCTCGGACATCTCCAGCGCGGCGTCAACCGCGTTGTCGGCCTGCTGCGGATCATCCACCGGCGCGCCCCAGAAGGCCATGATGGCGTCGCCAATAAACTTGTCCATGGTGCCGTTGTGGTGGAACACCGCCTGCACCTGCTGGCTGAAGTAGTGGTTGAGCAGCTCCACCACCTGCTCGGCGGTGCGCTGCTCGGAGAGGGTAGTGAAGCCGCGGATGTCGGAGAAGAGCACGGTGAGCTGGCGGCTCTCGCTCTTCAGCGACAATGCCGACTCGCCGCGCGCCACCAGCTCTTTAACCACGCGCGGGTCGAGGAAGCGGCTGAAGATCTGCACTGAGCGTTCACGCACCTTGCGCTCCTGCCAGTAGGCATAGAGCGCGGCGGCGCCGAAATATCCCCAGGTGATGAGCAGCGGTGTTACCACCGCCAGCAGCCAGCGTTGCTGCAGCTGCAGATAGCTGAGGGCGGAGAGCAGCAGTGTCGCCAGCAGCAGGGCGATGGCGATGGGCAACGGCCCAAGGTTGCGGGCAAAGGCAAGGAAGACCAGGCCAAGCAACAGCAGTGTCAGCGCGATGCGATAGGGCACCGGGACTTCGCGCAGCGGATCCTGATTCTTCAGGTTGTCGATGGCGGTGGCGAGGATCTCCACTGCGGGATGCTGGCTGGAGAGTGGGGTAGCGCGCAGGTCGTGCAGGCCGGTGGCGGTGGCGCCGATGATGACGATCTTGTCGGTGAACTCGTGGGCAGAGCGCTGCGGCTCGCTTAGGGTCAGATCGTGATAGATGTCGTAATAGGAGCGGCGCGGATAGCTGAGCGCTGTGCCGTGCCAGTTGAGCGTGAGGATCTCGTGGTCGGGCAGGGGCAAACCGAGTGCGGTGGCAACGCGCGCCGGCAGCGAGGGGAGACGCCAGCCGTGCGCCTGCAAATAGAGCGGGTAGTGTCGGCCGACGCCATCCTCATCGGCGCTGAAGTTGATGGCGCCGAGGTTGTGGAGCAGCGACGTCATGGGCAGCAACAGCGCGGCGCGCGACCCCGCCGCGGCACCGGGGGTGCGCTGGAAGCCGAGCTGCGCGCCGTACTCATCGAGCGGCAGGCCGCTCGCATCGGCCACGGCATCGAGGCGCACGAAGGGGAAGAAGAGGTTGTCGTGTGACTGTGCCACCTCGGCCAGATAGGCGTCGGCATCGGGGCGCAGCAGATCGGAGTCGCTGAACAGGATGTCGAATACGATCGCCTTGGGTTGTTGGCGGGCGATCCCCTCCACCAGCTCGGCATGCACCGAGCGCGCCCATGGGTAGCGCCCTTCGAGCGGCGCCATCAACTCCAGACTGCGCTCGTCGATGTCGACGATGACGATGTCGGGATCGGGTGGATTGTGTTTGGCGATCTGGCGCAGCATAAAGTCGCTGCTGGGGTGTTCGATGTTGCTGAGCAGCCCGTCGGTGGCGTACTCAAGCAGCGTGAGGGCGATGAACAGCGCGGCAATCGCCGCGAAGGGGGTGCGCAGCAGAGGCGGGATGAGCTGCATGCCGCGACCCTGGTGTCGTTAGCCGCCCAGCACCATGATGCCGTCCATCTCCACGCCCACCCCGCGCGGCAGTGAAGCGACGCCGATGGCGGCGCGTGCCGGGTAGGGCTGGCTGAAGTAGCTGGCCATCACCTCGTTGACCAGGGGAAAGTGCGCCAGGTCGGTGAGAAAGATGTTGAGCTTGGCGATGTCGTTGAGCGAGCCGCCGGCCGCCACGCACACCGCCTGCAGGTTGTCGAAGACACGCACGATCTGTGCGCGCATCTCGCCTGCTACTACCTCCATCGTCTCCGGCACCAGCGGGATCTGCCCGGAGAGGTAGACGGTGGTGCCCACCTTGACCGCCTGGGAGTAGGTGCCGATCGCCTTGGGTGCCTTGTCGGTCTGGATGATGTCGCGTGCCATGGATGTCTCGTGT
This sequence comes from Gammaproteobacteria bacterium, assembly GCA_036401755.1. Classification (GTDB taxonomy): domain Bacteria; phylum Pseudomonadota; class Gammaproteobacteria; order Thiohalomonadales; family Thiohalomonadaceae; genus DASWUD01. Next base: position 6,953 of record DASWUD010000243.1, on the reverse strand, counting down.
CTGAAAGTGGATGGGGTGTGACTTTACCCAAATCGTCAAGGTTTGGTAAGGGATGCGCAAATGTCATTTGTAGAAACAGCGCGTAATCCTCCTCTCCCACCGGGAGGGCACCCTACGGGCATAAAGGTTGGGGAGAGGGGATCAATATTTTTAGTTAGAGATAATCAACTCCCCACACTCTAACCCTCTACCCTGCGGGCATAAATCCATGAGGGGATAGCCAGATGCACGCCTTGCGGTGTTGGTGCATAGCTAACCGTGTAGCGACACTGCACAGCCGCGCGTCCCCTCCCCCTTCGGGGGAGGGTTAGGGAGAGGGGATCAGATTTTTGCGGTTTTATAAGGCATTGAGGCAATAGACTCTCCTCACCCTAACCCTCTACCTGCGGGCATAAATCCCTGAGGGAGAGGGGATACTGCAGCTGCGGTCATGAGGTAAAATCGCCGCCAATGACCACCGCCGCCAACACCTCCTGGTACCTCTACATGGTGCTCTGCGCCGACAACACGCTCTACACCGGAATCACCACAGATGTGGCACGCCGCCTCAGCGAGCACAATGGTGATGATCGCAGTGGCGCGCGCTATACCCGCAGCCGCCGCCCGGTGGTGCTGGTCTACAGTGAACAGCTGGAGAGTCGCGCTGCCGCAGCACGCCGCGAGGCGGCCATCAAGAAGCTGACGCGCCAGCAGAAACAGGCGCTGTGCCACCGTTCATTGTGATCGAGATATCCCATGCCGCTGCTCTTCTCTGTCGTCGATTCACCGCGTCACCCCAACCTCACGGCGCTCTATCAACGCCTTGGTATCGAGGAGGTGCGGCTCGATTCGCAGCGCAAGGCGATCGCGCAGCTCAAGAAGCAGCAGCCCGACATTATCGTCGCCGACTTCGTCTACGCCTTCAGCACCTACTACCAGGCTACCAACATCAGCAACCTCGATGTGCTGCTCAGCTCGCTGGTGAAGTACGGTAGCACGGCGAAGGTGATCGTATTGGTCGACAAGGGCGAGCTGCAGCATGTGGCGCAGCTCAACGCCATCTATCCGCTGTACGGCATAGTGCAGCTGCCGGTGAAGGAGAGTGAACTCGCGGCGTTGCTGCAAGAGGCGCTCACCGCGCGCAATAAGCAGCGAGCAGACTAAGCCATGACTGCCCCAGCAATCGCAGCTGATTCCGATCCGCGCCCCATCGGCGTCTTCGACTCCGGTGTCGGCGGGTTGTCGGTGTTGCGCCATCTCCACGCACGTCTGCCCCACGAGCATCTGCTCTATGTGGCCGACAACGCCTATATCCCCTACGGCGACAAACCCGCCGCGCTGGTGCGCGAACGCTCTTTCTACATCGCGCAGCGCTTGATTGAGCTCGGTGCCAAGCTGCTGGTGGTGGCGTGCAACACCGCCACCGCTGCGGCGATCCACGAGCTGCGCGCCCACTATGCGCTGCCCATCGTCGGCATGGAGCCGGGGGTAAAGCCCGCGGTCACCTACAGCCGCGCGCGGCGCGTCGGCATCCTCGCCACCGCCGGAACGCTGCGCAGCAGCAAGTTTGCCACGCTGCTGGAGCGCTACGGCGCCGGCGCCGAGGTGATCCTGCAACCCTGCCCTGGTCTGGTGGAGCAAATCGAGCGCGGCGAGCTGCACGGCAGCGAAACACGCGCCATGCTGCAGCGCTTTCTGCTGCCGCTGCTTAAGCAGCAGGTCGATACCATTGTGCTCGGCTGCACCCACTACCCATTTGTGCAACCGCTCATCGAACAGATCACCGGGCCGCATATCCAGGTGATCGACACCGGGCCCGCTGTCGCCCGCCACGTCGAGCACCTGCTGCGTGAACACGCCATTACCAACTGCGTCAACGCCGGCAGTGTGCGCCACTTTACCAGCGGTGAGCCTGCTGCTCTGCAACCATTGTTTACCACGCTGTGGGGCAGTGCAGTGACGCTGGAGCGTTTGGGATAATCAGGAAGTTTGTCTGTTAGGGGCGCGTATCAATGCCGGCATCTGCGCGTCAAACGCTCTGCTGGCGGCGACGATGGCCTGGGCAATGGCGAGATTGGCAGCGGAGTCACCCGCTGGAGTTACCACGCCATCGCGTGTCAGGAAAACCTCGTAAACCTTGAGCGCCAGGATGGCCAACTGGCTGGGGTTGTCTGGCACGCGCCCGTCGGGAAAAGAGTCAGCATGGTCGCGGATGAACTTTGCGGCGGCCTGGACCGCGAGATGTTGCTGCCGATCAAGAGTGGATGGATAACTGAAGCTCCAGCGCGCCACGCGCTGGTTGATTATCGACTTCTTCGCATCACCTGCAGCGATCCCGGCGGCGCTGAATATGCGGCAATCGTAGTTGCGACAGGTTTGCGGGCGATGCGCGTAGATGGTGCAGCTGCCCTTATCCAGCATGGGACAGAGTCCATGCCTGTCGTACCCCATCAACAAATGATCCTTTGGCATGCCGGGCGCCGGGAACAGAAGCTCCTTGCGAATCAGGCCAATCGCCTGTGTCTCCTGGGGCTGGATGTGGATGAAGTAGGAAGAGCTACAGCAACCGATGCAATCACCGCAAGCCACCTCCATACCGCTGTCGCCTAACAGGGCATTTCGCGCCTGGAGAAGCCAGTTGGAAAAATCACCGGCGGGGAGGGGTGGCTGCTCGTGCGCTCTATCCATTATGTGGTTTGGTTGCCTAGTGGTGAAGGGTTGAAAGCGCGCCGAATTGTTGAAATCCATTTGCGGAAATTCCAGCGGGCGGAGTCTCCGCCCGCTGGAGAGCAGGTCAGGCCGTTACCGCCTTTGGGTTATCACCAAACTGGTTCGTGCTCGGCTGACTGTCTTGCACCATAAATACGAGCAGGACGATGGCACCGATGAACGGAATCAGGCCGACCAGCAGCCACCAGCCGCTGCGGTTGGTATCGTGCAGCCGACGGATTGACACGGCGAGGCTGGGAATGAGGATGGCGAGAAAATAGAGCATGCTGAGGATGCCGAGAGTCCCCACAACACCATCCACAATGCTAAGTACGACGGATATGATGATGTTGAACAGGGTAAACATCCAATACTCTGTTCTCCTCGAGCGGCCACTGAAGTTCGCATATTTTTTTAACACTTCCATATACCAGTTCATGCATTTCTCCCATTTATATTTGCCCCGTATATTATTCGGATAGGCGGCATCGGGGCAAAACTGTCGCCTAGCGTTTGCTCTTTTCTGGCGTGCGCAGAAAATAGAGGAAATGTATTTCTGCTTTCTGACGTATCGCGGGTTAGCTGCGCTCCCAGCAAACCTCCAGCTCCTCGCCCTCACCCAAGGCCGTTTCGAGCATGAGGAGCAGTGCGGGATCCGCGCCGTTATCCTTGAAGATCTCTACCTGTGCACGATTCAGCCAGTAATCCTGATCGTCGTTGCTCTCCTCTTCCAGCTCGTCTACGAGATATTGAAGCTGTTCCTCGGTGAGGGTACCGATTTGCTCACCGGTCTCCTTGTTCAACAGTTTGATCATTCTATGCTCCCGTTTTGTTGTTATGTACTGGCAGATAGTGCGGGATATCGTAAGGAACGTGTGAATTTACGTCAAATCAGCGATGGGGCAATGCGGATGATGCCGGTGCAGGGTGCAACGGTTCAATGACCGTCAAGGATGGGAGCGCGCCAGCTTTAGCCGGTAGTGTCCGGTGATGGGATAGCGGAACAGCATCTCCTCCTCCCGAGTGCCGGCGCCGATATTGTGAATGACGAGTGGGTGACCCGTAGCGCTCTTCCTGTCACTGACAATCATGATGTGCGGCAGGTGGGGCGGGATGAGACTGGTCACGATGTCACCCGGCAAATAGCCCGATGGCTGGTCGGAAATGGGTAACTCCCACCCCTTGCGTCTGAAGAAGGCCTGGAGATTGGGAACACGGCGGTGATCGATATTGCTGTCGGCGTGTTTCAGCCCCCAGGCCTGTGGGTAGTCGCCAAAGTGGACACGCATATCCTCGTGGAGCCGCTGTTGCAGATCAAAATGGTACGCCGTGCGTAGCGCGCGGATGAGTACGTCGGTGCAGACACCCCGATCGGGTAGGACGTCGCCGTTTGGATAGCTAAGGGCTTTGTAACTTGCATCGTAGATAATCGTTACGCCTATTTGGGCGCGCGCCGCCTCCACGAGCGGTGTTGCCGGAGCGGCGCTGGCAGCGTGCACAGAGGCAACAAGCCATGACAAAAGCAGAATGGCGAGCCGTTTTGACATCGGACTCTTTGTGAAAAATTGGAGGAGGGAGCAACCGCCTGACATCATGGGATTATCAACCTTGGCGTGCCCTTGGGAAAGATGGCAGATGCACTTACGATCCGCGAGATACTTGGGATAACTTCGCCACGACGCCAAGAGAGCGTTTTCCCAATTTCATTCTCGGAATATCTCTTGGCGATCTTTGGCGCCTTGCGAGAGCCCATGTGTTTTCAGGATTTAGAACAGCTCGTTAGAAACACGGGGGAACGAGCAAGGGCGCAGGGGGTGCTGCGGAGAGGAGGGGCAGAGAACAAAAAACCCGCACAAGGCGGGTTTTTTGAGGAAGATACAGTATGGTGGCCAGGGGCGGAATCGAACCGTCGACACGCGGATTTTCAATCCGCTGCTCTACCAACTGAGCTACCTGGCCGAAAGGCGGCTATTTAAGCCGCTATGGAATGCCAAGTCAAGCCAAAAAGTCAGGCACTGGGCGGAACGTAGCCCTCCGGTTTGCTGCCGCCTTCACCAAAGAAGAAGCGCTCCATCTCCTTTTCGAGCATGGCACGGTGCTTGGGGTCGACCGGGGTGAGGCGGTACTCGTTGATGAGCATGGTCTGCTGGCGCAACCAGAGTTGCCATGCCTCCTTGGAGACGTTGTCGAAGATGCGTTTGCCGAGTTCGCCGGGATAGGGCTGGCGCTCCAGTCCTTCCGCTTCCTTACCGAGTTTGACGCAGTTCACCATGCGGGTCATTGATGGTTCCTCATTGTTGGGGTCAGTTGCTCCAGCATACGCCGGACCGGCGCGGGCAACCCGAGTTGCTCAATTGCCGAAGGTTTATACCAGACCCGCCCGGCAGGTTCCATGACTGCATCACCGGAGGCGACGCAAACCCGCAGTTCCAGCGGGGTGATGTCAAGATGGAAGTGGCTGAAGGTGTGGCGAAACGGTGCATGGCTGTGGTGCGCCCGGAGCAGAAGCTGCTGTTTGTCGCTCCACTCCTCCGGCGTTGCATCGGCGGAGAGCTCCGGCAGCGACCAGAGCCCGCCCCAGATCCCGGTGGGCGGGCGCTGCTCAAGAAGAAGTTCTCCTGCCTCATCGATCACCAACAGCAGGGTGGTAGTGCGTATCGGCAGAGCTTTGCGCGGTTTGGGTTGCGGGAAGCGGGATGCTGCACCCGTGGCACGGGCCCGACAATCTTCATGCAGCGGGCACTGCTCGCAGCGCGGACGGCTGCGCGTGCAGAGTGTCGCGCCGAGATCCATGATCGCCTGGGTATAGGCGGCGACCCGCTGATGCGGTGTGAGTGCTTCTGCCAGTTGCCACAGCTGTTTCTCCACCGCCGGGGCGCCCGGCCACCCCTCCAGCGCGTGGTGGCGACACAACACGCGCTTGACGTTGCCATCGAGGATGGGGTGGCGCTGCTGGAGTGCCAGCGCGAGGATCGCACCGGCGGTGGAGCGGCCGATGCCCGGCAGCGCCATCACCTCCTCAAGCTGTGCGGGAAACTGGCCCTGGTGGCGATCGCGAATCAGTTGTGCGGCACGATGCAGATGGCGCGCGCGGCTGTAGTAGCCGAGACCGCTCCAGTGGGCGAGCACTTCATCGAGCGCGGCGTCGGCCAGTGCTGCCAGGGTGGGGAAGCGCGCCAGGAAGCGCAGGTAATAGGGGATGACGGTCACCACCTGGGTCTGTTGCAGCATCACCTCCGACACCCACACCCGGTAGGGTGTGGGGTCGTGCTGCCAGGGGAGGTCCGTGCGGCCATGCTTATCGAACCAGGCGAGCAGGCGCGCGGCGAAGGGCTCATTGCTCATCAGAACTTGAGCATGTTTTTCAGCTTCTTTTTCGCCCCCTCTTCGAGGCGCTTTTTCTCCTCATCCTGACGTTTCTTCAGCGCCTCTGCCGCCTTCTTCTTCTCGGCATCGAGCGCCGCTGCGGCCTTCTTCTTCTCCGCTTCGAGGGCGGCCTTCGCCTTGGCATCGAACAGCGAAGCCATGTCGAGAGAGAACTTCGGTTCGCTGAAGGTGCCACTGATCTTGATGGGCACGGTGAGCCCCTTCAGATCCTTGATCTCCTTACCGCCCTGTCCTTCGAGGGAGCCGACCACCGCCGCCTCGACGTGGTAGTCGATGCTCTCCTTTACCAGATGGACATTGCCCTTGCCGCCGATGCGGAACAGTGGTGTCTTGGCAGAGAGGTCGTCATTGAGCACCAGACCGTCATGGATCACCACACTGCCACGCAGTTCGGCGAAGTCGGTCTGCTTGGCCTGCTCCGATGCACCCGGCTGCTTTTTGTATTTCGCATAACCGTCGCGGATCAGCTGCGCGATGTTGATCCCCTTCACCGCGCCGTTTTCGAAACTGAACGAGGCGGTGCCATTGAGCGATTTGCGGATCGCAGAGGGCTCCAGACCGCGCGCGGTGATCTTCGCCGTCACGTTCGCCTTGCCGGTGACATAGTCCTCGCCCATGAAGTCCTTGAGCAGCGGACCGGCCTGTACGCCGCTCAGCTTTTCATCAAGGCCGAGCAGTGGCTTGTCGCCACGTACGTCAAAGGTGATGTTGCCGCTGTAGCTGCCCTGATAGAGCTTGGCGCCGAGGGGATGGATGCGGAACAGTCCCTCCTTGGCGTTGACCGTGACGATGATCGCTTCGGTGCGCAGGTTCATCACCTTGAGCTTGCCGATGCGCGCGGTGCCGTCGATGTCGAGTCCGCGCAGCATCTCCAGCGG
>DASWUD010000242.1:0-2392 GCA_036401755.1 Gammaproteobacteria bacterium | reverse complement strand
GGTCTCGATCTCCAGCACCAGCGCGCCGAGGATGTAGCCCTGCTCGTCACGGAGCAGATCGATGGCGAAATATTCATCGAAAAAGTGGGTCTTGGCACGAATGTTCTGCTGATAGAGTGTATGCAGCAGCACATGGCCGGTGCGATCGGCCGCCGCGCAGGTGCGCGCCGCCTGCTCACCGCCGAAATTCTGGCTCTGGCCACCGAAGGGGCGCTGGTAGATGCGTCCGTCGTCGAGGCGCGAAAAGGGCACCCCGGCATGCTCCAGTTCGATCACCAGATGGGAGGCTGCGCGGCACATGTATTCGATGGCGTCCTGATCGCCGAGCCAGTCGCCCCCCTTCACCGTGTCGTACATGTGCCAGTGCCAGTTGTCGGGCAGCACGTTGCCAAGCGCGGCGTTGATGCCGCCCTGCGCCGCCACGGTATGGGAGCGGGTGGGAAAGACCTTCGAGACCACCGCCACGGTGGCCTGGGCCTGCGCCAGTTGCAGAGAGGCGCGTAGACCGCCGCCGCCGGCGCCGATGATCAGGGTATCGAACTTGCGCCGTGCCACACTCATAACAGCATCACTCGCAACATCACGCGGGCAATCCACAGGCCCAATGCCAACAACCAGCTGGCGAGCATTACCAGCAGGATGAAGCGCAACCCCGGCCGCTGTCCGGCATAGTCGAGGATCACATCGCGCATGCCGACCCAGGCATGAAACAGTAGCGCCACAAACAGCAATAGCAGGGCGATGGAGATAAAGGAGTGGGCAAACAGCTCCCGCCACGCCTCTTCGCCGCGTTGCCAGGCGCTGGCAAGCATCCAGAGCAACGGCGGGGTGATGACGCCGATATAGAGGGCCGTCAACCGCTGCACCACCCAGGCACGCAGACCACTCAACTGGCGGATCACAGAGCGAGCCCCACGAATATCAAGAGCCCTGTCAGGCTGAGGGCATTGAGAAGACGCGCTGTCAGTCGCGCCCTGATAAGATCGACCCCGACATCCACATCGATGAAGAGAAAGCGCCAGCCGGCCAGCCAATGGTGCAGCAATGCCCAGGCCAGCAGCGCCACGGCAAGACGCAATGGCAGCCATTGCCAGAGTTGCTGCAACTGCGCCATCCCCTCGCCCCCTTGAAGTGAATGTTCCAGGCCATAGATCAGCAGCGGCAGCGCCAGAAACAGCAGCACCCCGCTGATACGATGCAGCAGTGAGGTGATAGCCGTGGCCGGAAAGCGGAACTCCAGCAGGTTGAGATAGACGGGGCGTGGATGGCGATTCATGGGTGTGCAGAGTTTAGCCGTTCCCAACTTGCCTCTGCCAGTGCGCATCATCAAGTTAATGGTTATGCTTAGCCATAAGAATCAGAACAGAGATTATCTTCCATGCAAAACGAGTGGTTTGACTCCTTGAAACAGTCCGGTGCCACACTGGATGGCAGCCGTACGCTCCATTTTGGTGATGCCGCAGCCGAACACCGCGCCGCCGTGAGTGGCGATGTCATCGCGCCCTTGACCGACCTCGGTTATGTAAGTGCCAACGGCGCCGACAGCGAAAAATTCCTGCAGGGCCAATTTACCAACGACGTGCGCCAGGTCACGGCCACACACAGCCAGCTGAGCAGCTACTGCACCCCCAAGGGGCGCATCCTCACCTCGTTCCGTTTACTGAAGCGCGGGGACGACTACCTGATGCAGATGCCCGCCCCGCTGCTACCTGCATTCCAGAAGCGCCTCGCCATGTACATCCTGATCAGCAAGGTGAAACTGGAAAATGCCAGCGAGCGACTCGCCACGTTGGGTCTCTCCGGCTCCAACGCCGAAGATCTCCTCAAGGGAGTGGGACTGACTGCTCCGACCGAAACCGACGGCGCCGCCACATTCAACGGGACCACTCTCGTGCGTCTGCCAGGGGCTCTGCCACGCTTCCAGATCATCGCAGAGCCCACGGCCATCCAGAGTTTCTGGCAGAAACTCGCCACGCAGGCCAAACCCATCGGTGAGTCCGCCTGGGAATTGCTCGACATCCATGCCGGCATCCCCACCGTCTTGCCCGAAACCGTGGAGGCGTTCGTGCCGCAGATGGTCAATCTGCACCTCATCAACGGCGTCAGCTTCACCAAGGGGTGTTACACCGGCCAGGAGATAGTGGCGCGCATGCAATACCTCGGCAAGCTCAAGCGCCGCCTGTTCCGCGCCCACCTCGACAGCGACAGCGTGCCTCTCCCCGGCACCGAACTCTTCTCCACCACCTCGGAAAGCGGCCAGGGTGCCGGCAAGGTGGTGATGGCGCAACCGGCAGCACAAGGCGGCGTTGATCTGCTGGCAGTGGTGCAGATCGGCTGTGCCGAGGCAAATGATGTGCACCTCACCGATGCCCAGGGAGCAAAACTCACCTTT
>DASWUD010000241.1:0-2909 GCA_036401755.1 Gammaproteobacteria bacterium | reverse complement strand
CCACGGTGGTGACCATGGGACTGCTGTCGCTCCCCACCATGATGAAACGCGGTTACAGCCCGGCGCTCGCCAGCGGCACTATCTGCGCCTCCGGTACCCTCGGCCAGATCATCCCTCCCTCCATCATCCTGGTGCTGCTCGGTGATGTGCTCTCCTCCTCCTATCAGCAGGCACAACTCAGCAAAGGGATCTACTCGCCCGATACGGTGTCGGTGGGCGACCTGTTCGTCGGCGCCCTGATCCCGGGGCTACTGCTGGTGGGACTCTATATCCTCTATCTGATCGGCATGGCGCTCTTTGCGCCAGCCAGCAGCCCGGCTCTGCCGCCCGAGGCACGTGCCCTGCGTGGCCGCGCGCTGGCCTGGCGGGTGGTCACTGTGCTGCTCCCGCCGCTGCTGCTCATCCTGGCGGTACTCGGCTCGATCATGGGCGGCCTCGCCACCCCCACCGAAGCGGCCTCGGTCGGTGCCGTGGGTGCGATCGTCCTGGCGCTCTTTCAACGGCAGCTCAACCTCACCATGCTGCGCGAAGTGATGCGCTCCACCACCCAGGTCACCAGCATGGTGTTCCTGATCTTCATCGGCGCCTCGCTCTTCTCGCTGGTGTTCCGTGGCTACGGCGGTGATGTGTTGGTGGAGGAGTGGCTCACCGGTCTGCCCGGTGGCGCCTTTGGTGCCATGCTGGTGGTGATGCTGGTGATGTTCCTGCTCGGCTTCATTCTCGATTTCATCGAGATCGTCTTCGTGGTGGTGCCGATCGTCGCGCCCATCCTGCTGGCGATGGACATCAACCCGATCTGGCTCGGCATCATGTTCGCCATGAACCTGCAGACCTCCTTCCTCACCCCGCCGTTTGGTTTCGCCCTCTTCTACCTGCGCGGCGTGGCCCCCGCCGAGGTAACCACGCTGCAGATCTACAAGGGGGTCGCACCGTTCATCGTTATCCAGCTCCTCGCCCTGGTGATGCTCGCCCTCTGGCCATCCCTCACCACATGGCTGCCGAATCTGGTCTACGGTAATTAATGGGGCGTTACCGACCGCCGGCCGTACCGGCCTCGAAATACATTACGCCGGAGGGGAAGCAGCGCCTCGATGCGGAGCTCACTTTTCTCTGGCGCACCAAGCGGCCCCAGGTATGCCAGGCCGTCGCCGAGGCCGCCGCGCAGGGCGATCGCTCCGAAAACGCCGAATATATCTACGGCAAGAAACAGCTGCGCGAGATCGATGCGCGCGTGCGCTTTCTGCGCAAGCGGCTCGACGGCATGGTGGTGGTGGATCGCCCACCCGCTGACACCACGCGCATCTATTTCGGTGCCTGGGTGCGGCTGGAGGACGAGGCGGGCCAGGAGCAGATCCGCCGCATTGTCGGCCCCGATGAGTTCGATGCCGATCCACGCTACGTCAGCCTCGACTCACCACTGGCCAAGGCGCTGCTCAAGAAGGGACTCGACGAGGAGGTGGAGGTGGAGCTGCCGCGCGGCAGGGCACGCTTCATCGTTACCGCCATCAGCTACCAACCCTTCGAGGCGTAACCATGGATAAATTGCTGCACCAGGTCGCCGACCTGCTTCTTGCCATCGAGCAGGAGATGCGGCGCGTCGGTCTCTGGGAGACCACGCCGCCCCCCGCCGCGGCACTGCAAAGCCTCGTCCCCTTCTGCTACGACACCCTGCGCTTCGAGCAGTGGCTGCAGTGGGTCTTTATGGTGAAGATGAAACAGGCGCTGGAGCAGCAGATCGACTTCCCCACCACCAGCAACATCGCCGCCCTGGCCGAGCTGCGCTTTCCCGAACTCTCCCCCCTCGATACCCAGCGTTTGCAACAGCTGTTGCGCGAATTCGACGAAGCCATCAACGCCGCGAGCCGCTAATCGGTCTACCTGTGCAGGGTTCGCTCACCCGTCAGGCGTTCGTGAGCCCAGGTAAAAAAGTGCGACCGCGGATAGCGTCAGCACGACGAACAGCTGTAACACACCCGTTACGCCCAACACCGCAAATCCTGCGGCCACCGCAATGGGAGCGAACGCCCGCAGCAGATGGGTGGCGCGCGAGAGGGTAGCGAGGGTCACCGCATAATGCTGGGCACTGAAGTATTCGCGTGGAACCATGCCGCGCACGATCGTCATGCCGCCATTACCCATGCCGAACAAAATGGCCACCCCGATGGCAATGACCACGTGAGTATTGCTAAACAGCAGAAGCAGACTTGCGATGGACAACGCAATGGTGGAGGCCAGCCCCAAGGCAAAGATCTTCCGCCCGCCTGGCGCGATGAGATCGATAATGCGCATGGCAATTTGCGCCGGCCCGATGAGTGCCAAGGCAAACAGCAGGCTGCCTTGCTCGACCCCTGCCATGATCAAGGTAAAGTGCGCGACCAGTCCGGTGGAGACAAAGGCCAAGGCAGCGAACGCCGCCGAGAACAGCCACAGGCGCCGCCTCACATTGGCCCGTGGGGGTAGCTCGGCGGCAACTGGCACAGGCGGTACCTGTGGTAGGGGCGGCAGTAGCAGCCGATACATCGGCGCCAACACCAGCACGTGGAGCGTGCCGAACATGATCAGCGTGGTGCGCCACCCTGCCTGCTCCACGAGGAGGGCGGTTAGCGGCCAGAAGGCGGTGCTGGCCAGACCACCGGCGATGGTCACCATGCCGATGGCGCGGCGCAGTGGCATCTGGCGCAATTCGCTCAGCGCAGCGAACGCCGTTTCATAAAGCGCCAGCGCCATCGCCACACCATTGATGGCCCATCCGGTGAGATAGGCGACTGCTCCTTCAGCGAAGGCAATGGTGAAAAAGCCTGCACCAGCCAGCAACATGCCGCTCGTCAGGGCAAAACGGGCACCGCGCCGCTGAATGAGGCGGCCCACCCAGGGCAGCAACAGTCCGGACAACAACAGCGCGAGCGACT
>DASWUD010000240.1:0-6513 GCA_036401755.1 Gammaproteobacteria bacterium | reverse complement strand
TGAGCCCGTCAGGCGGCGCAAGGCCTCACGGTAACGCTCCACCGTCTTCTGCACCACCTCGTCCGGCAGCGCCGGGGCCGGCGGCGTCTTGTCCCAGTCGAGACTCTCCAGGTAGTCGCGTACATACTGCTTGTCGTAGCTGGGGGGGTTGGCGCCCGGCGCATAGGAGTCGACCGGCCAGAAGCGCGAGGAGTCGGGAGTAAGGATCTCGTCCATCAGCACCAGGCCCCCCTGCTCGTCGAGGCCGAACTCGAACTTGGTGTCGGCGATGATGATCCCCTTGGTGAGCGCATACTCCGCGGCAAAGGTGTAGAGCTTGAGGCTCACTTCGCGTACCTGCTCGGCCAGAGGGCGACCAACCAGTTCCACCATGCGCTCGAAGCTGATGTTGATGTCGTGATCGCCCACGTCGGCCTTGGTGGAGGGGGTGAAGATCGGCGCGGGCAGTTTGTCGGCTTCGCGCAGGCCGGTGGGGAGCACCATGCCGCAGACGGTGCCGCTCTTCTTGTACTCCTTCCAGCCGGAGCCGACGATGTAACCGCGCACGATCGCCTCCACCGGCAGCGGCTTCAGCTTGCGCACCACCACCGCACGGCCCGCCACCTGCCCCACTTCATCCTTCGCCACCACGCCGGCGGGGTCGATACCGGTAAGATGGTTGGCGACGATGTGCTGGGTGCGTGCGAACCAGAAGTTCGACATGGCGGTCAGCACCTTGCCCTTGCCGGGGATGGCGGTGGGGAGCACCACATCGAAAGCCGAGAGGCGATCGGAGGCGACGAAGAGCATCTTCTGATCGTCGATGGCAAAGATGTCGCGCACCTTGCCGCGCTGGATCTTCTTCAGGCTGTGCAGGTGGGTATCGACAATCACATCGCTCATGATCAGGTTCCAAAGGTGTTAATTAACAGGGACCACAGTTTAATCGTTTTTGTATTGCGGCACACAGAGATACCGCTACGCAGCGGAAACAATGGGTCAAACATCGGTTATAACGTTAGCTGCCTGTTGAATAGCTGCAGTAGCGGGCTACTTGCCGTGACTTATGCGCAGGATGGTACCGTCTGCTTTCGAAATCTCGGCCTCGGCCACACCGCCAGCCCACCCTTCAGGCAATGATCCGCTTACGTACCAGACGCCATCCTTTAATTTCGCGACAAATGGACTTTCGTGCTTGATCTGCGCCACCCCATATATAGGCTTCCACACCGCCACGGCCACCGCGATTGCAGTCTCTTCGTCCGGGATGAAACCATTCTTTGGTTTATACGAATAATCTTCAGGCTCGGCCGCATACACCCCTGTGACGCATAAAAGGGACAAGAAAAGAATTTTGCGCCACATATAGCCCCCTTTCTACGAATTAAGTTATTCCTTGCAGGCGCGCGCCACCGTGTAATCCTTCCCCTGCTTGAGCTTTTCGTAGTTGCCGAACACCTCCTCGAAATTGCGTTCGATGAAGCGGCGCAGCCCGGTGATGGTCACCACGTAGATGCACCCACCCGGCTTGAGATGGGCTTTGGCGTCGTGCAACAGCAGGTGCAGCATCTCCTTGCCCACCTTGGCCGGCACGTTGGAGCAGATCACGTCGAACTTGCGTTCCCCCACGTGGCTGAAGCCGTTGGAGAGGATCGCTTCGCAGTTGTTGAGACCGTTCACCCGTGCATTCTTGTTGGCGTACTCGACAGCAATGAAATCCTTGTCGGCCATCAGCGTTTTACCTTTCGGTGCCAGCTTCGCCATCGTAACGCCGATGGGCCCGTAGCCGCAGCCCAGGTCAAAACAGTCGTCGCTCTCCTTGAGCTCCAGGTAGTCGAGCAACAGTCGGGTACCCGAGTCGATCTCGCGCGGTGAGAAGATCCCCCAGGTGGAGTGGAAGGTGAGGTGCTGGCCACGCAAGGTGTCGGTAAAGACGATGTCCTCACGGAGCGAGGCAAGATAGCGTGTGGTATCCATTGGCTAACCTGTGGCTGAAAAGGTGGGCAAGTTTACCAAACTGGCGGAAAAATAAGGCAAAACCCCACTTTTCCGATCTGCTTTCGTGGTCTAGGTTTTGTTCAATCAGGAAATACCGATATATGGCCCGATTCATTATCTTCGATTGAACTTTCATATATAAAAGCTTATACAACGACCCATGAATATAACCCTGCGCCAGCTCAAGGTCTTTTCCGCCGTCGCCCGACACCTCAGCTTCACACGCGCTGCCGAGGAGCTCTGCCTGACCCAACCGGCCGTCTCGATGCAGGTCAAACAGCTGGAGAACCAGCTGGATGTGGCGCTGTTCGAGCAGCTCGGCAAGAAGATCTACCTCACCGAAACCGGCAAGGAGGTCTACCAGTACGCCCGCCTCATCGCCCAACAACTCGAAGAGCTGGAGACGGTACTCTCCAATCTCAGCGGTCTGGAGCAGGGCAAGCTGCGCATCTCTGTCGCCACCACCGCCAACTACTTTGCTCCCAGTCTGCTCGGCACCTTCTGTCAGCGCTTCCCCGGCGTCACGGTCAGCCTGGATGTGACCAATCGCCAGACTCTGCTGCATCAGCTCACCGAAAACGAGGTGGACATGGTAATTATGGGGCAGCCCCCGGCAGAGATGGAGCTGGAGGCATGGCCCTTCATCGAGAACCCTCTGGTGGTCGTTGCGCGCCCCGATCACCCGTTGGCCGCCAACCAGCAGATCCCACTGCAACGGATGGAGCAGGAGACCTTCCTGGTGCGTGAATCGGGTTCGGGCACACGCAGTGCCATGCAGCGCTTCTTCGATCAGCATCAGGTGAAGATCAACACCGGCATGGAGGTAAGCAGCGACGAGGCGATCAAGCAGAGCGTCCAGGCCGGCTTGGGACTCGGCGTGCTGTCGCGCGATTCGATCCAGATGGAGCTCGCCCTCGGCCGTCTCGCCATCCTCGACATCGAGCAGCTACCCATCATGCGTCACTGGTACGTGGTGCACCGCAAGGGCAAGCGCCTTTCGGTGGTCGCACACGCCTTCAAGGAGTTCCTGCTCAAGGAGGGGGCCGATCTGTTGCTGGCCCAACGCAATAAGCTCTCGGTCGCGCACTGAACCTGCTCGCGGCCTCGCGAGCGCATCACCTCGCTTCGATAGTGTCCTCAAACCCCTTCAGCGCCTCCACTACCTTCTGATCGCCTCGATAGTGTTCCCTCAGGAGACGAAGTCGTTCATCGCTTCCCTTGCACAACTGCTCCAGCTGCGTCGAAAGAAATGTTCTTCGTTCCCGTTCTTCCTGTGAATCGCCCTCCGGCCAGGGCTCATCACGAAAGTGATCACATAGGGTGCGCTGCTCGATAAACTGCACCACCTCAGCCGGTAGTGCATCTTCGGCATGCAAAGTCATGTGCCATCCTGTCAGTGCCACCAGACCGTAGAGTGCTGCGGTTTTGCCTCTCATCAATACACCCCCCTGCTTCTCACGCTGCTCATCCGTGGAGTATGACCCAGTGCGCCGAAAAAACAGAAGGGGCCTTGCGGCCCCTTCGTGTTGGATACGAATGATTCGCTTAATTGATCTTCGGATCCAGTTCGCCCTTGGCGTAGCGGCCTGCCATTTTCTCCAGGGAGACGGGCTTGATCTTGCTGGCCTGTCCGGCAGCACCGAAGGCCTGGTAACGGTCCTTGCAGATCCCGACCATGGCGTCCTGTGCCGCCTTGTAGTACTTGCGCGGGTCGAAGTTCTTGCGATCCTCGGCCAGGAACTTGCGGATGGCGCCGGTGGAGGCCATGCGCAGGTCGGTGTCGATGTTCACCTTGCGCACGCCGCTCTTGATCCCTTCGACGATCTCTTCGACGGGCACGCCGTAGGTCTGGCCCATGTCGCCGCCGTACTGGTTGATGATGGCGAGCCAATCTTCGGGTACCGAGGAGGAGCCGTGCATCACCAGGTGCACGCTCGGGATGCGGGCGTGAATTTCCTTCACGCGGTCGATGCGCAGCACCTTGCCGGTGGGCTTGCTGGTGAACTTGTAGGCGCCGTGCGAGGTACCGATGGCGATGGCCAGGGCATCCACATGGGTCTTCTTGACGAAGTCAGCGGCTTCGTTGGGGTCGGTCAGCAGCGAGGAGTGATCCAGCACCCCTTCGGCGCCGTGGCCATCCTCTTCGCCCATCTTGCCGGTTTCCAGCGAACCGAGGCAGCCCAGTTCGCCTTCGACGGAGACGCCACAGGCGTGGGACATTTCCACTACGCGGCGGGTCACGTCGACGTTGTACTGGTAGGAGGACGGAGTCTTGCCATCTTCCATCAGCGAGCCATCCATCATCACCGACGAGAAGCCGGATTGGATCGCGTTGACGCAGACAGCGGGGCTGGCGCCGTGGTCCTGGTGCATCACCACCGGGATGTGCGGATAGGCTTCAACCGCGGCCAGGATCAGGTGACGCAGGAACGGCTCGCCGGCGTACTTGCGGGCACCGGCGGAGCCCTGCAGAATCACCGGGCTGTCGGTGGCGGAGGCCGCTTCCATGATGGCGCGCACCTGTTCCATGTTGTTGACGTTGAATGCCGGCAGACCGTAGCCGTTTTCGGCGGCGTGATCCAGCAGTTGACGCAGAGATACCAGGGCCATTTCGACCTCCTTCAGTTATCGTTTCAAAATTGTTCGGTACAGCTTTAAATCGGGCAGGGTTGCTGCCCAAATCCCTAAACCAGCTCACCCACCTTGACGATCTTCATGGCGTTGGTGCCGCCACGCTCTCCCACCAGATCGCCCTTGGTGATGATCACCAGATCACCCTCGCGCACCGCGCCACGACGCATCAATTCGTCGATCGCCTCGCGATTGAGTTCGGTATGGTCGGTGGTAGTGACATCGAAGCTCACCGGATAGACACCGCGATAGAGCGTCACCTTGCGGCGTGTGTCGAGGTGACGGCTCATGGCGTAGATGGGAATGCCGGAGCTGATGCGCGACATCCACAGCGGCGTTGAGCCCGATTCGGTGAGCGAGGCGATCGCCTTCACGTTGAGGTGATTGGCGGTGTACATGGTGGCCATGGCGATCGCTTCATCGATGCGGGTGAACTCGGTATGGATGCGGTGATCGGAGACCTTGGCCACGCGCTGCTTTTCCGCTTCGAGGCAGATGCGGTGCATCGCGGCGATCGCCTTGTCGGGATATTTGCCGGAGGCGGTTTCGGCCGAGAGCATCACCGCATCGGTGCCATCGAGCACCGCGTTGGCCACGTCGAACACCTCGGCACGGGTCGGGATCTGGTTTTCGATCATCGACTCCATCATCTGCGTCGCGGTGATCACGGCGCGGTTCATGGTACGCGCCAGGCTGATGAGGCGCTTCTGCACCGGTGGCAGCGCCGCATCACCGATCTCCACGCCGAGATCGCCGCGGGCGATCATGATGGCGTCGGAGGCGGCGATGATCTCCTCGATCACGTCGAGCGCCTCGGCACGTTCGATCTTGGCGACGATACCACCACGGCCACCCGCCGCCACTAGCAGATCACGCGCTTCGTTGACGTCGGCAGCGGTACGCGGGAAGGAGAGCGCCACGTAGTCGGCCTGCATCTTCGCCGCGGTCTTGATGTCCTCACGATCCTTGTCGGTCAATGCCGCCGCGGAGAGTCCGCCGCCCTGGCGGTTGATCCCTTTGCGGTCGGAGAGAATGCCACCGACCACCACGCGGCAGATCACCTCCTGACCGCGTACCTCTTCCACCCAGAAGACCAGACGGCCGTCGTCGACCAACAGGGTGTCGCCGCGGCCCACGTCCTGGGGCAGCTGTTTGTAGCTGGTGCCGACGCGCTCGATGGTGCCGCTGTTGTGATCAAAAGCCGCATCGATGATGAAGGTGGCGCCCTCTTCGAGGAACACCTTCTTCTCCTTGAAGCGTTCGATGCGGATCTTGGGGCCTTGCAGGTCGGCGAGCACCCCCACCTGACGGCCGTGGGCACGCGCCCGGTTGCGTACTCGTTCGGCACGGTCGAGATGCTCTTCGGCGGTACCATGGGAGAAATTGACACGGACCACGTCGACGCCCGCTTCGATAATCTTGTCGAGTACCTTGGGGTCGTCGGTGGCGGGACCGAGTGTTGCGATAATCTTGGTTCGTCTTTGCATATGTGTAAGAACGTTAAGCACAAAATCCGGCCGCATCAGTGATACGGCCGGACCCTGATGACTTCTGTTCGAGGCTCCTTACTTCTTGGCCCGCTCTTCGAGGATGGCCACGGCAGGCAACACCTTGCCCTCGAGGTATTCGAGGAAGGCACCGCCCGCGGTGGAGATATAGGACACATTGTCGTAGATGTCGTACTTCTGGATGGCTGCAATGGTGTCGCCGCCGCCGGCCAGGGTGAACGCCTTGGTGTTGGCGATGGCCATGGAGATGGCCTTGGTGCCCTCACCGAATTGATCGAATTCGAACACGCCGACCGGACCGTTCCATACTACCGTACCGGCCTTCATGATGATGTCGACCAGTTCCTGGGCGCTCTTGGGGCCGATATCGAAGATCATGTCGTCGTCGGCCACGGCA
>DASWUD010000239.1:0-6715 GCA_036401755.1 Gammaproteobacteria bacterium | reverse complement strand
GATCGACCTCGGCAGAACCCCAGGCGGTGTTGGAGGTCCAGGTGCCGACATAGAGGCCGATGTCGTGGCTGTAGTCGAGACCACCGGAAACGGCGGCACCATCGGCGGTCTGGGTGATGCCACGCCACACATAGTTGGAAGTGGCGCCCACGTTGGCGCTGGCACCGGCCATGGCGGCACCGCTGCCCATCACTGCGGCGAGGACGGAGGCAGCGACCACTGATTTCATGTTCATGTTCATCTTTATCTCTCCCTTCGATCAGGTTGTTTAAAAAACCACAGAGGAAACGATTGTCTGTTGCATAGGGGGCATTGCATGGGGTGTGCCATATCAGGATTTAGCTACAAAAACAGCTGATAAAATGGCGGCAACACGGCAACAATGTGGCAATGCGCACCATCATGGAGAGGGCGTGCAATGACACGGCACGCTTTTGGTGCACAAACTGGGCTAACATGGAGCAGAATTTAGCTTAAACTTCTCATCTATCCATCGACAGGACTGCAGCCATGAATCCCTCCTTCATCGACGATCTCGCCAAGAAACTCTCCGACGCCATTCCCGCCGGGCCGCGCCAGCTCGGCGAGGACATCGAAAAAAACCTCAAGGCGGTGTTGCAGTCGGCCTTCGCCAAGATGAATCTGGTGAGCCGCGAAGAGTTCGAGGTACAGAGCCAGGTATTGGCCCGCACCCGCACCATGGTCGAGCGACTGGAGCATCAGGTGAAGGAGTTGGAAGCGAAGGTCTTCGAGCAGGATAAATAATCAGCTTGCGATAAAGCTTGAGCAGCACGGGGCGCACGCGCGTCCCACCAGACAGGGAAGGGAAGCCATGTCACTTGCAGTTGTCCATTGCCGCGCCGCGCTCGGCATCGATGCGCCTTTAGTTACGGTCGAGGTTCATCTCGCCAATGGGCTGCCGGCCCTCAACATCGTCGGCCTGCCCGAGGCGGCGGTGAAGGAGAGCAAGGACCGCGTGCGCGGCGCGCTACTCACCAGCCAGTTCGAATTTCCCGCGCGGCGCATCACCATCAACCTGGCCCCCGCCGATCTCCCCAAGGAGGGCGGCCGCTTCGATCTGCCCATCGCCCTCGGCATTCTCGCCGCGTCGGGGCAACTGCCCAAGGATACGCTCGGGCGTTATGAATTCGCCGGCGAGCTGGCCCTCTCCGGCGAGTTGCGCCCGGTGCGCGGTGTGCTGCCGATGGCGATGCAGACCCGCAATGCCGGACGCACGCTGGTGGTGCCGCAAGCGAATGGGGCTGAGGCCGCATTGGTGGAAAACAGTACCGTGCTGAGTGCAACGCATCTGTTGCAGGTCTGCGCCCATCTGGCCGGGCGCGAACAGTTGCCGCAGGCCGTGGCCGATCTTTCTCAACCCCTCGCCGATCAACCCGATCTCACTGAGGTACTCGGTCAGCATCAGGCGCGCCGCGCCCTGGAGATCGCCGCCGCCGGTGCCCATTCACTGTTGATGAGCGGCCCGCCCGGTACCGGCAAGACGATGCTCGCCGCGCGTCTGCCCGGCATCCTGCCACCGATGGAGGAGCAGGAGGCGATCGAGAGCGCGGCCCTCGCCTCGATCAGCGACAGGGGCTTTGATCGCTCGCTGTGGAAGGTGCGCCCCTTCCGTTCGCCGCACCATACCGCTTCAGCGGTGGCGCTGGTCGGCGGCGGCAGCCACCCGCGCCCCGGCGAGATCTCGCTGGCCCACCACGGCGTGCTGTTCCTCGACGAACTGCCGGAGTTCGATCGCAAGGTGCTGGAGGTGTTGCGCGAACCGCTGGAGTCGGGGCGAATCATCATCTCGCGCGCCGCGCGCCAGGCGGAGTTCCCCGCCCGCTTTCAACTGATCGCCGCGATGAACCCCTGCCCCTGCGGCTATCTCGGCCACCCCAACGGCCGCTGTCACTGCACCAGCGAACAGGTGGCACGCTATCGCGCGCGCATCTCCGGCCCGCTGCTGGATCGCATTGATCTGCATATCGAGGTACCGAGTCTGCCGCGCGAGCTGCTCAACGCCAATCATGCTGTGCCAGAGAGCAGTGAACGAGTGCGCACCCGCGTTGTCGCCGCACGTGATTTCGCCTTGTCGCGCCAAGGCAAACCCAATAGCGCGCTGGGCAATCGCGAGGTGGAGCGTCATTGCAAGCTCGGTGAAGGCGAACGCCGCTTGCTGGAACAGGCCATTGATCGGCTTGGCCTCTCAGCGCGAGCCTATCATCGGCTGTTGCGCGTGGCGCGAACCATAGCCGATCTTGCCAGTGAAAGAAACATCGCCTCAGGGCATATTGCCGAAGCGATCGGCTATCGAAAAATTGATCGGCAATAACTTTCGTACGCTTACGCTATCGCTAATTACCCACTGTGTCCCCTCAACACCGAATCAATGTAGGGCGCAATCCTATTGCGCCTATGGCCTCATCTCACATTAATCATGCGACGCAATGGGATTGCGCCCTACTGCATGTTCATGCCCGCCCATTCAACCTGTGCAACTCCTCATACAATTTCCGCTCTTCACGTGATAAATGCTCGGGCACGTGCACGTCAATGCGCAGATTGAGATCACCATGACCGTGCCCGCCGAAGATCGGCAGCCCCTTGCCGCGCAGGCGCAAGATGGAGCCAGGTTGGGTGCCGGGGGGAATCGTGACCCTGAGTGAGCCATCGAGGGTCGGCACGCTGATCTTGTCGCCGAGCACGGCACTGGTGAGCGGGATCATCTCGACGCGCCACAGATCGGCATGATGCCGTTCGAAGCGCTGATCGGGCTGCGAGTGCACCACCACGTAGAGATCGCCGGCCACCCCACCACGCTCGGGGCTGGGCATGCCGTGGCCGGGTATGCGCAACGCTGTGCCCTCTTCGATACCTTCCGGAATACGCACCTTGAGTGACTCAACGTGATCAACGCGCCCGCTGCCGTGACACTGCTTGCAGGGGTGGTCGATGATGGTGCCCAGGCCGTGACAGGTGGGACAGGTGATCACTTGTTGGATGAAGAGATTCTCTTTCCCACCACGCCGCAGCACCTGCTGGCCACTGCCACCGCAAGTTTCACAGCGACGAGGCTGCGTGCCGGGCTCGGCCCCCGAACCGTGACAAAGCGGGCACTCTACCAGGCGCGTATAACGAATCGTCTCCTCGCCACCGCGGTGTATCTGCTCCAACGTCAGAGATAACTCAAATTCTGCATCTGCACCGCGCACCGGCCCGGCGCGGCCACGCCGGAACAGACGATCAAACAGATCGCCGCCGAAATCGAAGCCGGTGCCGAGATGGTTGAAGATGTCGCTGAAATTGATGCCGCTGAAGAGATCCTCTGCGCTGACGCCAGAGACGCTGGCAAAGCCGCGCGCATCGTAATCGGCACGCTTCTTCGGGTCGGAGAGCACCGCATAGGCGGCAGCGATCTCCTTGAACTTCTCCTCGGCATCAGGACTCTTGTTGCGGTCGGGGTGATATTTCAGCGCAAGGCGGCGGAAGGCATCCTTGATCACCTTGAGATCCGCATCCCGTGAGACGCCGAGCACTTCGTAGTAGTCGCGCTGTGCTTCGGCCATTTGAGATCCCCTCACCCTGACCCTCTACCCTGCGGGCATAAATCCCGGAAGGAGAGGGAACTATCTTATTAATGCCTCTGTTACGGGCGGGGTGACTCCTTGAACTCTGCATCCACCACCTTGCCATGCGGTGGTGTCCCTGCGGCCTCCTCCTCTTCCGTCCCGCCCTGCTTCGCTCCGGCAGTATAGGCACCGGGGGTTTGCGCGTAGATAGCGGCGCCTGCCTCTTTCATCACCTTGGTCAGCTTTTCCGCTTTCTCGGTAGCCAGTGTTACATCCTTCTTGGTGATCGCCTCGCGCGTTTCGCGCAATGCCCCTTCGAGTTTGGTCAGTGTCTCACCGGGCAACTTGTCAACAAAATCGGCCAGCATCTTTTCGGCTTGATAGCAGGTGGCATCGGCCGCATTCAATTTGTCGGCCGTCTCGCGCCGCTGCTTGTCCTGCGCGGCATATTTCTCCGCCTCTTCCACCATGTGCTTCTTCTCCGCTTCGCTGAGGCGTGTCGAGCCGGTGATGGTGATCGATTGCGATTTGCCGGTGGCCACGTCCTTCGCCGCCACATTGAGGATGCCGTTACTGTCGATATCGAAGGTCACCTCGATCTTCGGTACGCCGCGCGGCGCGGGAGCGAGGCCGGCGAGGTTGAATTCACCAAGGCTGGTATTGTCGGCCGCCATCGGCCGCTCACCCTGATAGACATGCACCGTCACCGTGGTCTGCATGTCGGCGGCAGTGGTGAAGTTCTCGCTCTTCTTGACCGGAATCGGCGTGTTGCGTGCAATCAACGTGGTGGCCACGCCACCCAGTGTTTCGACCCCGAGGCTGAGCGGCGTGACATCCACCAGCACGATGTCGCCCATCTCGCCCGAGAGCACCCCCGCCTGGATCGCCGCGCCTTGCGCCACGCACTCCATCGGATCGACACCCGTTTCTGCCTTGCGCCCGAACAGCTCTTCGAAGAAGGAGCGCACGATGGGCATGCGCGTCGGACCGCCCACCAGCACGATACGGTCCACCTCTTTAGCTGTGATGCCTGCATCGCGCAGCGCCTGTTCAATCGGTGCCCGACAGCGCTCCACCACCGGGCGCACCAGCCGCTCCAGCTCGGTGCGCGACAGATCGAGCTCCATGTGCACCGGTGTGCCGCTCTTCGAGCTGAGATAGGGCAGGCTGATGTGGGTAGTGGTCGAAGTGGAGAGTTCGATCTTGGCGATCTCCGCCGCCTCCAGCAGCCGCGCCATCGCCTTGTTGTCGTTGTGCACAGCGATGCCGTGCTCGATCTCGAACTTCTGCGCCAGATAGTCTCGTACGTTTTCGTTCATGTCAGTGCCGCCCAACTGCGTATCGCCGCTGGTCGCCTTCACCTCGAATACTCCCTTGCCGAACTCCATGATGGTGACATCGAGGGTGCCGCCGCCGAAGTCGAGCACCGCGATGCGCAGCTCCTGACCGAGACGATCCAGCCCATAGGCCAGTGAAGCCGCTGTCGGTTCATTGACTAGCCGCTCCACATTGAGACCAGCGATACGGCAGGCATCTTTCGTTGCTGATCGCTGGTTGTCATCGAAGTAGGCGGGCACCGTCACCACTGCCTTTGTCACCGGCTCGCCGAGAAAGGCTTCGGCATCGCGCTTGATCTTCTGCAGCAGGAAGGCGGAGAGCTGCTCGGGGGTGAACTCCTTGTCGCGCAGCCGCACGGTGACGCGCTGCCCCATCTTGCGCTTGAAGGCGGTGGCGGTCCCCTCCGGGTTGGAGGTCGCCTGGCGCCGCGCCGGCTCACCGATCAGCGTCTGGCCGTCGGCGGTGAGCGCCACATAGCTGGGGAACGCCTTGCCCCCCAGGCTCACCCCCTCCGCACTGGGGATGATGACCGGCCGCCCGCCGCGCAGCACCGCCGCCGCGGAGTTGGATGTGCCGAGATCGATGCCGATGATCGCCATGGAAATCTCCTCCGGCGCAAATCGCGCCGTGGTGAATACGGTAGAGAGTTCAAGTCTAGGTCACAGGATGGGGATTGCCCGTGCGGTACCCCTGCCCGGGGGGCAGACGGGGGCGAGGGTAAGTTGCTACTGACTAGCTTGTGGGACCTCCTCTGATGTAGGGCGCAATCCAATTGCGCCTATGGCCTCGTTCACATTGAACATGCGGCGCAGCAGGATTGCGCCCTACACGATCTTTTATCCCCTCCCCCTCCGGGAGAGAGTTAGGGAGAGGGGTTCTCAATCCATCCACATGCAAATCAGCCACTTACCAACCAATCAAAATTTTTGAAGAACCGTTCCGTGGCCGGGCCGGCCAAGCTGGTAAAATGGTCCTTTACCAGATTCCCCCTGACTCCCCGTGGCTGATCTCAATCCCCGACAGAAAGAAGCGGTTCGCTATATCGATGGCCCGTTGCTGGTGCTGGCCGGTGCCGGCTCGGGCAAGACGCGCGTCATCACGCAGAAGATCGCCCATCTGATCCAGAACTGCGGCATCAGCCCGCGCAACATCGCCGCCGTCACCTTCACCAACAAGGCGTCGCGCGAGATGAAGGAGCGCGTCGGCAAGCTGCTTGCCGGCAAGGAGAGCAAGGGGCTGCGCGTCTCCACCTTCCACACACTCGGTCTCGACATCATCCGCAAGGAGCTGAAGGCGCTCGGCTACAAGGCGGGCTTCTCCATCTTCGATTCGCAGGACAGCGCCACGCTGGTGCGCGAGCTGTTGCGCCGCGAGTCGGTGGACGATGCGCAGGTGGAGGAGATCCAGCGCCTCATCTCCTCGTGGAAGAACAGCTTTATCGTCCCCGAGGTGGCAGCGGCCAATGCCCCCGATACGCTCACCCACGGCGCGGCACGTCTCTACGCCGAGTACAACCGCCACCTCAAGGCCTACAACGCGGTCGACTTCGATGATCTGATCATGCTGCCGGTGGTGCTGTTCGAGCAGCATCCCGACATTCTGGAAAAGTGGCAGAACCA
Source organism: Gammaproteobacteria bacterium (assembly GCA_036401755.1). GTDB lineage: Bacteria > Pseudomonadota > Gammaproteobacteria > Thiohalomonadales > Thiohalomonadaceae > DASWUD01. Next base: position 189 of record DASWUD010000239.1, on the reverse strand, counting down.
GATCCGCTATCTGCTGGTCGATGAGTACCAGGACACCAACGCCACGCAGTACCGGCTGGTGAAACTGCTGGTCGGGCCGCGTGCGGCGCTCACAGTGGTGGGCGACGACGATCAGTCGATCTACGCGTGGCGTGGTGCGCAGCCGGAAAATCTCGCGCTGCTCAGCCAGGACTTCCCGCAACTCAAGGT
>DASWUD010000238.1:0-12132 GCA_036401755.1 Gammaproteobacteria bacterium | reverse complement strand
AAGTAGTAGAGGCTCACCTCCGGCGCGCCGCAGAAACGGATACGCCACGGTCGATGCAGCGCCGCCTCCCCTTCACGGCTGCGGAGCTGCTGTTTCAGCTCCGTATAGACCTCGCGTAGTGAGGTACTCCAGTAGTCGAGCTCGAAAAGACGTTGTGCCCCCGCCACCCCACCCACCGCGCGGTTGTACTCCACATACTCGTAGGGATGGAGGCGCGCCATATTTACGATGTGGCTGCCCAGATAGGCGACCAGCAGCAGGATGACGACAGTGCGCTCGGTAGCTCCCGCGCGGCCCAGCTTGCGCCATATGTATCCGAGGCTGACTCCGGCCAATACCGCCAACGGTGGCAGGACGAAGAGGAAGTGGCGCATTTCATTGTAGAGCACCGGACGACTTAGAAGCACATAGACGATGGGCAGCAGCAGCGCGATGAGCGTGACTGCCCACGGCAGCCAGGAGGCGTCGCCCTGCTGCACCTGCTCCTTGAGATGGCGGAACCGCTTGCCGGCGAGAGGGACCAGCGCGGCGAGCAGCAGCAGCTCCAGGAGCGGCACTTTTACCGCGATCATCAACGGCAGATAGTCGATGGGCAGTTCGGTGGACTTGAGCCACTCGCCTTCGACCAGCACCGGTGTGCTGAAGGGGAAGCGCGAGAAGGTGGTGAGCGCTTCATAGGGGTGTAGCAGAGGGGCGCTCAGTGCCCAGGGCCAGACGATGACCATCACCACATAAGCGATGGCTATGCCCACCAGCAGTTGCGGCAGTAGTGCCAGGGAGTGACGCAGCAGGAGAGGGAGCGGTTCACGCCGCCACAGCCACGCCAGCATGAACCACAAGCCGAGAGCCGCACCCAGGTAGGCAAAGATCAGCACGCCGCCGATGCGCATGCCCATCGCCATGCCGGCAAGCAGCCCGAACAGCAGCGCATCGCGCCAGGCCACGGTCGGCAACTGGCGTGTCAGCCGCGCCAGTGCGTAGGTTGCCCAGATCATCGTCACCGCAAAGGGGATGTCCTTCGGATTGATGAACATGTGGCCATACCAGCCGGGCATGATCGCCAACAGCAGCGCGGCGAAAAAACCGGCAGAAGGTCCGGCCAGCAAGCGCGCCAGACGCCAGGTGCCGATGATGCCGAGCAGACCGGTGAGGGCGATGAGCAGGTGGCGACTGTCGATCAGATCGAACGGCAGCCACCGCACCAGCAGTGCCACCGGCGCATCAAACAACCCGCCATAGAGATAGAGATTGATGTAGTGAAAGGCGGAGGTGTCGGCCCCCCAGCTGGCGTAGTACTTGAGCAGCCGCGCTCCATATTCGATATGAAACGGTTCGTCCCAGCTGAGGCCGTAGTCGCGAAAGGTGGCGGCGATGAGCAGCGCGACGATGGCGAACAGAGCGAGGGCAGCACGATCCCAGGGTGATTTCATGGTGTCACAAGGAGGGTGGATCGTTGGGCCGCGCAGGGCCGTTGTCGAGGCCGTGTGTTTCGCTGATCAGATAGAGGGGGCGGTGTTTTACCTCTTCAAAGACGCGGCCCAGATATTCGCCGATCACCCCCAGGCTGATCAGCTGGATGCCGCCGATGAACAGAGTGGAGACCATCAACGAGGCGTAGCCGGGCACGTCGATGCCGAACGCCAGAGTGCGGATCACCAGGAAGGCGCCATAGATCAACGACAGCGCAGAAATGAGCAGGCCTAGCAGCGACCAGACACGCAGCGGCACGGTGCTGAAGGCGGCTACGCCGTCGATGGCGAAGTGCCAGAGGCGGTGGAAGCTGAAGCCGCTCTTGCCGGAGAAGCGCTCTGGCGGCACGAACGGCACGCCGATCTGACTGAAGCCGACCCAGGCGAACAGCCCCTTCATGAAGCGGGTGCGCTCGGGCATGGCATTCAGGGCATCGACCACGCGTCTATCCAGCAGGCGAAAATCGCCGGCCCCCTTGGGCAGCTCAAGATGGGAGATTTTGGCGAATAGCCAATAAAAAACCTTGGCAAACAGGGTATGGAGCCAGGTCTCACGTTGCGCCGATTGGCGTGCGGCATAGACCATTTTGTAACCCTCGCGCCAATGGGCGAGGAATTCCGGGATCAGTTCAGGCGGATGCTGCAGATCGGCATCCATGGTGACGACGGCCTCGCCACGGGTATGCTGCAACCCGGCGCTGAGGGCGATCTCCTTGCCGAAATTGCGGCTCAGTCGTACCAGCTTGATGCGCGGATTTTTTTCGCGCTCTGCCAGCAGGCGCAGGAAGGTATCGTCGCGGCTGCCGTCGTCGACGCCGATCACCTCGTATTCCGGCGCGTGGCGTGACAACACCTCGTCGAGGCGGCGAAACAGTTCCGGAATGTTGCCGGACTCGTTATAGAATGGAATGACGACAGAAAGCACGAATGGAACTCCGGACCACGGTCCAGGGATGGGATAGATAGATACCACACCGCAAACGGCGCTTGGTGCTCATTTTACGCCTGCGCTGTAGCCGCTGAACAGGGGCCAACCGGTTCCACCGCCATGAAAACAGTCACCCTCTGCGCCGATGATTACGCACTCGATGCCGCCGTCAGCCGCGGCATCCTCACACTGGCCGAACGAGGCCGCCTCTCCGCGGTCAGCTGCATGAGTGCGAGCCACCACTGGCGCGAGCATGCTGCCTGGCTGGCACCGTTGCGTGACCGCATCGATATCGGCCTGCATCTCACCCTCACCGGCCTGCCCCCCCTCGGCCCGATGCCGCACCTGGCGCCACAGGGAACATTGCCGACACTGGGCAGGATTCTTGTGGCCGGCGTGACGCACCGCCTGCCGCGCGAGGAGGTGGCCGCCGAGTTGCAGCGACAGTTGCAGGCCTTTATCACCCACTTCGGCCGTGCGCCCGATTTCATCGATGGCCATCAACACGTCCACCTCCTGCCGCACGTGCGCGAAACCGTGTTCGAGCTCTGGGAGAGTCACCTCAAGCCGCACGATGGCTATCTGCGCTCCTGTCACGAGCCGCTGGGTGCCATCGTGCGGCGTGGTATCGAACCGACCAAGGCGCTGATCATTGCGCAACTCTCCGCGGTATTTACCCGCCGGGCACGAGAGCAGGGGATTTTGATCAATGACAGCTTTCGTGGTGTGCACGATTTCTCGGGTAACGCCGCACCGCACCAGCTATTCAGCCACTTCTTTCAAGGTGAGGCTTCGCGCCCGCTGGTGATGTGTCACCCCGGATATCGCGGTACAGAAGAGGATGAGCTGCGCGATTGGCGGCCCCGCGAGTTCGACTATTTCTCCAGCGATCAATTTGCGGCCGATCTGGCGGCGGCGGGATTGAAACTGGGCCGTCTGACGCGTCAGCCCTCTGACGCGTAGCATCACCGGTATTCTGTCTCCTTTTCCTCCACCGCCCAACGGCCAAACAGGGCGGCGGGCAGCTTCGGCATGGCACTGATGAGGGAGAGACCCACTGCGGCCAGGTAGGGGATCGACTGGATCATCAGCACCAGCGTCCAGAGGAACAGGTCGAACGCCCCCTTCTGCGTTACCAGCACACCCCAGGCGGCGCCCCAGAGCAATATCACGAACAACAGCTCGGTGCGTGCCGCAATCAGTGCAGAGAGCAGCGTATGGCCGTGGGCCATCTTGGGTGTACGAATGAACGGCCGCTCCTTGGTGACGAAGCCGGTGAGCATGGCGACGCTGATGGTGTGGGTGAGGGCCAGGCCGGCCCAGGCGGCGGCCAGGGTTTGGCCACTGCTGGCACTGACGCGGGTGCGATAGAGATAGACCAGCTTCGCTACCTTGAAGCCGAACAAGGTGAGTGGCAAGGCCGAGAAGGCGGCGAGCGGCGGATCGAATTGCTTTGGAGCGACCATCATCAATACCGACCAGAGCAGCGCCATGACGTTGAAAACCAGATTGAAACCGTCGGCGAGCCAGGGCAGCCAGCCCGCAAGGAAGTGGTAGCGCTGTCCCCAGGTGAGTTGACTCGGTTTGGTGCCGAACAGCTGGCCCAGATGGCCGCGAATGATCTGCATGGCGCCGAAGGCCCAGCGGAAGCGCTGCTTCTTGAAGTCGATGAAGTTGTCGGGCATCACCCCTTTGCCGTAGCTCTGCGGCACGTACATGGCGTGGTAGCCCTTTTCAAAGATGCGTAAGCCCAGCTCGGCGTCTTCGGTGATGGTCCATTCGGCCCAGCCGTCGATCTCCTGCAGCACCGATTTGCGCACCATGGTCATGGTACCGTGCTGGATGATGGCGTTGCGTTCGTTGCGGGTGATCATGCCGATGTAGAAAAAGCCGCGGTATTCGGAATAGCACATCGCCTTGAAGGCATTTTCGCCGCCATCCAGGTAGTCCTGGGGTGCCTGGACGATACCCATTTTTGGATCGGCGAATTGCGGGGTGAGATCACGCAGCCAGTTGGGTTTCACCTGATAGTCGCTGTCGATGACGGCAACGATCTCGGCATCGGCGGCGGTGTGTTGCAGTGCAAAGTTGAGTGCGCCGGCCTTGAAGCCCGCCAGCGGATCGACATGGAAGAAGCGGAAGCGTCCACCGAGTTTGGCACAGTGGGCCTCGACCGGTTGCCAGACTGTCGGATCCTTGGTGTTGTTGTCGATGACGATTACTTCGAAGGTGGGATAGTCGAGTTGCGCCAGCGCGTTGAGCGTCTCGATCATCATCTGCGGTGGTTCGTTGTAGCAGGGTACATGAATCGAGACCATGGGCAATTCTTCGTCGGGACTTGCCACCGGGCAGAAGGGGCGCTCCCGTTCATAGAACCAGTGAGCCTCGGCCCACTCGTGCGCCTCGGTGAGCAGCACCACGATGACGCCGATCATGCCAATCGATAGCAGGATACCGACGATGATGCTCTGGGTGGTGAGGTACTGCTGGGTGTATTCGTAGGCGACCCACACAGCCATGGTGGCGGCGGTGAAGGCGACGATGGCCAGGAAGCTGCGACCACGTTTGCGCAGGGTGCGGCTGTCCATTACCAACAGCATGAAGGTGATGGTGGCAATGATGATGGAGATGGCCGCAAGGATGCGCCACTCCGGGATGGGGACCACCGGCTCGACGAATTCGAATTTGGGTTGGCGATTTGCGTCGTAGACGCCCCAGTACGCTCCTACATCACCTTCATTCTGCCGTTTCCACGGCTGATCGAACGCTTCCATGATGAAGTAGTCATACTTCTCTTTCTGCGCCAGCTGGAGGAATTCACGCAGAAACTTCGCCTCCTTGGCGACCGAGGCCTCGGCAGGGCCATAGTCGCGGCCGCGGCTTGGCCAGCCCACTTCGCCGATGAGGATCTTCTTGTTGGGGAAGGCGGCCTGGATCTCATTGTATTTATTTTTGGTGAACTCGATGGCGGCCTCGATATCCTGCCCCTCCCAATAGGGAAGGATGTGGATGGTAATGAAATCCACATGGTCAGCCAGCTCAGGATGCTCCAGCCAGATACTGGGTGTTTCGGCGGTGCTCACCTGGCCGACGATGCGCTCGCGGGTCCAGTCGAGATAGGAGATGAGTTGCTCGACGGTGAGTTGGTCGCGATAGAGGGCTTCGTTGCCGACGATGACGCGGTGAATGTTGCTGCGCTGGTTGCCGTAGACCTCCAGCAGTTTGTCTAGTTGCCACTGGTTGGTTTCCAGATCGTTGTCGAGCCAGGCACCGAGCGTCACCTTGATGTTGTATTTGCGTGCCAGTTCGGGGATATCGGCCAACGTGCCATCCAGGGAGTAGGTGCGTACCTCGTTCACCTTGCCGGAAAGCAGTTTCAGATCCTCATCGATCTCTTCACGGGTCGGGTAGTTGCCGGTGACCGGATCGTTGTGGGCGCGCATTGGGGTGAAAGAAAAGCCGTTGATCTTTGCTGGCCAGGCCGGCTCCTGTTCGGGACGGTTGGTCATGGCCCATAGGGCAACGGTGAGCGTGGCGATTGCCACAACAATGAGGAGGTTTGCCCGTGTCATGTGGTTATGCGAACTGATCCTGGTTAGAGCATCAGGCGGCTGTGGATGCCGGTCTGCTCCTGTGGTCCCGGAGCGGCGCTCATTGTACGCTATCGCATATTGTTAGCGCAGGGGGTCAACAGAAAGATATGACGGCTTTCAAGTTATCGGCACGGGGGCTCTGGGCGGCCATAGCCATTTCGATCACGACTGGCCTGCTGGTGGGGATGGCACTCCGTTATGCGATTCTCGAAAACGCGGCGCAAGAGCTGATGTGTCGGGAGGGGGGCAGCAGCGGTTGGTGTGTGGTGCGCCCTTGGCTGGGGTGGTCGATATACCATCAGCTCATCGGTCTGTCGGCACTCGTGTTGGGCGTTGGCGCCTGGCTGGTCAGACCCCGCTGGGTCGCACTGGCGGGGCTGCTGGTGGCGGGGAGCGGCCTGCTGCTCTACAACGCCACCTGGGCAGGGGTGGCGGCGATCATCGCACTGCTGGCGGCGCTGCACCCGGTCAAGAGTGTCGGCTAATACTTTTCCGTCGCAGCTGACTATGGATTTTTGCGGGCACCTACGCCATGCCATACCAGAGTGCCGCCCAGCAACAGGGTGGCCAGCGACCAGGCGAGCGCCTGGTGGTTCACCAAGAGCTCGTTGCTGGCGATGATGATGGCGCTGACGAAAAGAACCATGCCGATGGCGAGCTCTTCGTTACCCTGGTGTACCACCGGCAAGCGGCGGCGGACGAGCAGCAGCATCAGCAGCGCCGGAGGCAGAAAACCGGCGACGAAAAAGTCGCGATAGCGCGGGTCGAACAGCAGCCACAGGGAGAGGATGGCCGCCACGCTGCCCAGCAGCAAAGCCAGGCGGGCTTCGAGGGGGGGCGGGAAAGGCCGCCCAGCGAGGCGTGCCAGCACCGCAAGGGAGGCGCCGAGCACACAGACAAGCAGCAGCAGTGCTCCCGCTGCCTCCAGGTGATTACGGCTGATCAGCCACAGCTGCTCCAACAGCAGCGTCCAGCTGATGGCGACACCGGCCACCAGTGGCGACAGACGAGGAGTGAGGCGCAGCAGCAGAACGATGGCGCTGCCAAGGGCGATGGCGATGAGGGCAAAGATCAGCCAATGGGGGTGGTTGCTCACCGCTCCGCTCAGCAGTTGCTTGTCGTGGCGTGCGGTGTCGAAGATGCCCCAATATCCACCGACGGCCCCCTCCAGCTGGCGTTTCCAGGGTTGATCGAAGGCCTCGATGAGGTTGTAGTCCCACCCTTCGGCCTGGGCGGCGGCGACGAAGCCGCGCAGGAAGCGCGCCTCGTTTACCCGGCTGGGCAGCGCTCCCTCGCGCATCCGTCCCGTGCTGGGCCAGCCTGCTTCACCGATAAGTACCGGCTTGCCGGGCAAGCGCTCCACCACCTGCTGGCGGATGCGCCGCACGTGGTCGATGGCGTTTTCGATGGCCACCGGATCATCTTCCCAATAGGGAAGGATGTGGATGGTGATGAAATCGCTCGCCTCAGCAACCTGGGCATGACGCAGCTGGAACTCCCAGACATCGGCGTAGCTGACCGGCTGGGGGACGCGCTGCTTCACTTCACGGATCAGCTCAGCCAACCGCGCCGGGGCGATCTCGCCACGCAACAGCGCCTCGTTGCCCACCAATACGGCGCGTATCGTCTGCGGATAGCTATTGGCGAGCCGCACCAGTGACTCGATCTCGCTGCGCGTGGCGGTGGTGTCGGCGCTGACCCACGCTCCCATCAGGAGCTGCATGCCCAGCTGCTGCGCGATGGGGGGGACTTGTTCCATGCCGCCGGAGGCGTAGAGGCGGACACACTTGGTGCGTGTAGCGAGCAAACGCAGATCCTCCTCGATGCGTGCGGCGGTGAAATTCTTCTCCACCCCCAACTGGAAGGGCGACTCGTCATCACGGAACGGGGTGTAGGAGAGGCAGCTGAGCGGACCGCTGACGGCGGGTTCGCTAATGGCCACGGGATGGCCGAGCCAGTACCAGGCGACCAGCGACAGTAGCGCGGCGAGGCTCAGGGCGGTGAAGGTGCGGAGCTTGGGCAGGTGTGATGGCATGGTGTTGGGGCTTGCATCAGTCAAAATGGCCGCGCCAGCATAGCCGATGCCACGGCGTGCTCAAAGTGCAACCACCTAAAGCTTGCCGCTGGCCGCCCCATTTTGATTACAATGGTGTAAATCCACTGCATATCCCGGCCGGTGACCGAACCCCATGGATAAACCGCATATTGCCCAATGCGTTGAACTCCTGTGTGAGCAGGGGTGTTCCGAGGTGCGCAGCACCATCGCCCGGCTCGAAGCGAACCAGACCGTTGCGCAGGTCAGTGGCTTCAGCGCCCAGGAGCGCAGCCAGGTACTGGACGAACTGAAGTCAATTATGGCGGTCTACGACCGGCCCCCTCAGAGATAGCTTGACCAGGGCACCGTGCTGTCGCCGAAGACAAAGAAGTGGGGGTTGAGCAGTTCATCCTTGGTGTTATAGCGCAGCGGCTGCATTCGGGTATCGGTCACCTGCCCCCCCGCCTCTTCCACCACACACTGCGCCGCCGCCGTGTCCCACTCCGAGGTGGGACCGAGCCGGGCATAGATATCGGCCCGGCCCTCTGCCACCAGACATGATTTGAGGGCACTGCCCATGGCAATCGCCTCGTAGTCACCGATGTTTTCCAGAAAACGCTCCAGACTGCCGCCTCGTTGATGGGCCATGCGCCCGCCCGCCACCACCACCTTCTCACCACGATGCTTGCGCACTTGGATACGCTGTGGCTCGTTGCACGCTTCGCGCTTGAAGGCCCCCTGGCCGCGGCAGGCGTAGTAATAGACGCCGAGCACTGGTGCATAAACCACCCCCAGCACCGGTTGGTGGTTGTCGATGAGGGCGATGTTGACGGTGAACTCGCCAGTGCGATCAATGAATTCGCGGGTGCCATCCAGCGGGTCAACCAGCCAATAACGCTGCCAGCGCGAACGTTCGCTGAAGGGGATATTGGTGGACTCTTCGGTGAGCACCGGAATGGCTGGGGTGAGATAGACCAACCCGGCGTCGATCACTTCGTGGGCCGCCATATCCGCCTCGGTGAGGGGGGTCATGTCCTCCTTGTGCTCGACGCTGAAGCCGGCTTCGTAGACCTCCAGGATGCGTCGCCCGGCCTGGATGGCGATGTCGATGGCAGGGCGCAGCAGAATGCAGGGATCGCACTGCAGGTCGTCGCACGCTTCAGCCATGACGCAGGCGCTCCCGGATCATGAAGAGCGCGGCGATGCTGCGGGCCTCGGTAAAGTCGTCGCGCGACAGCAGCTCTGCCACCCCCTCCAGCGGCCAGGGCACCACCTCGAGCTCCTCCGGCTCATCCCCTTCGCTGCTGCGTTCAGGATAGAGCTGTTGTGCCAGCACCACGTGGGTCTGATGGCCGATGTAGCCAGGCGCCAGGGTCATGGTGGTAATGTGGCTCAACTGGCGCGCACCGTGGCCGATCTCTTCGGTCATCTCGCGCTGTGCCGCGGCCAGGATCTCTTCGCCCGCCTCGATGCGTCCCTTGGGAAAGGAGAGCTCATAGCGATCGACTCCGGCGGCATATTCCCGCACCAGCAGTACCGTGTGGTCGTCGAGCAGCGGTACCACCAGCACCGCACCGGCTGCGGGACTGAGCAGTCGTTCGTAGTGGGTGATGACACCGTTGGCAAAACGCAACTCCAGCTCCTCGATGTGGAACAGACGGGTGCGGGCCAGGGTGTGGCGGGTGAGGATCTGGGGTTTGTTTCGCATTAGGGGGATCCGCTCGCGGTGATTGCCACCGGATGACGCCATGATACCCTGACGCACACGACTTGGCACTTCAAGGCCACGGACCTGCTGAGGTAATTCCGATGATCGATTGGTACGCCATCGACACTGTTCTGCTCGACATGGACGGTACACTGCTTGACCTCCACTTCGATAACCACTTCTGGCAGGAGCATGTGCCGCTGCGTTACGCACAGCTGCGCGGCCTGACGCTGGAGCAGGCAAAGGGGGAACTGGCCGAGCGCTACCGTGCGGTGGAGGGGACCCTCCACTGGTATTGCATGGATTACTGGGCGCGCGAACTGACGCTCGATATCGAGGGGTTGAAGCGCGAGGTGGATCACCTCATCGCGGTCCATCCCCACGTGGTGGAGTTCCTGACCCAGGCACGCCACCACGGCAAGCGGCTGGTGCTGGTGACTAATGCCCACGTGAAGAGCCTTGGTCTGAAGATGGAGCGCACCCGCCTTGCCCACCACTTCGACCAGGTGATCTCCTCCCACGAGCTTGGTATGCCCAAGGAGCACGCGGAGTTTTGGGCACATCTGCAGCGGTGCGAGCCGTTCGATGCCAAGCGCACCCTGTTTGTCGACGACAGCCTAGCGGTGCTGCGGTCGGCGCAACGTTACGGCATCGCCTGGCTGCTGGCGATCCGCCGTCCCGATACCCGCCAGCCGCTGCGGCAGGTGGCGGAGTTTCCTGCCATCAATGATTTCAGCGAAATCATGCCGGTAAGGGGTTAGTTTTATCAGAAGATTGCGGTATGTTACGAATAATAAGAATTATAGGAGTCACGGTCCTTCATGATTGGTACGCCACACTCCCCGTGGCGAATGGATACGCCCCACCCTCGGTTTCGACAGCCGACGGTTCTGCTCAGTGGATTGATTGCCCTCCTCGGCTTGGTCGCGGCCGCCGCGGCCGAAGAACAGCCGGAGTCCGCTTCTAGCGAAGAACTCTATTTCGATAGCCTGCCGGTGGTGGTCTCGGTGACCCGTCTGCCACAGACGGCGCTGGAACTGCCGGCTGCCCTGACCATCATCGATAGGCGCATGATCGATGCCTCCGGGGTCAATGACATTCCCGAGTTGCTGCGCCTTGTGGCGGGTTTTCAGATCGCCCATCTGGATGGCACCCGCTATGCGATCACCTATCACGGTATGGGTGAAGATTACGCACGGCGCATCCAGGTGCTGGTGGATGGCCGCTCGGTCTATATGCCGGCTACCAGCAGCGTCGATTGGGCCGACCTGCCCCTGGCGCTGGAGGATATCGACCATATCGAGGTATTGCGCGGTCCCAATGGTGAGGCCTTCGGTGACAACTCCTTCAGCGGTGTGGTCAATATCATCACCCAGGAGGCGAAGGCGACCCCCGGCACTTATGCCCGGCTACAGGCAGGGCAGGGTAACTACCGCCGTGCCGTGGTGCGCGAAGGGGGCAAACTGGGCGATCTCGATCTGCGGGTGACGCTGGAACACCAGAGCGATGACGGGTTGGATGATACGGTCAAGAATGGTTGGTACTCCAGCATTAAGGACGACAAGCTCAGTAACAAGCTGAGTCTGCGCGGTGACTGGCGTGCCGCCGTTAACGATTACGTGCAGCTGCATGCCGGAATCAACAGTGGCACGCGCGGGCAGGGCTACAACGACACCACTACCAAGCTCGCCTACTATGTGGGTGAGCCCGCCTACGAGGTTCAGAACTGGCGCCAGTTCGAACAGCTAAAATGGCGCCATATCGCCAGCTCCGACAATGAAATGCAGCTGCAGTTCTATCACGATTACACCGACACCCAGGCCTCTTTCCAGACCCTCTCACCCTTACCTGTCCTGAAGGTCGATAATGATGTCTTGGCAGAACGCTATGCCCTGGAGTTGGAGCAGCGCTTTCGCCTGAGCGAGTCCATCCGCATGGTGTGGGGTGGCGAGGCGCGCTATGACCAGGTGACCGCCCCTGGCTTTCTCAATAGCGAAGAGCCGGTGCACAACCACATGTATCGCGCCTTTGCCCACACCGAGTGGGAGGTGGTTGACGACTATCTGGTCAATCTGGGGGCGATGCTGGAGCATAACGACATCGCGGGCAGCCACCTTTCACCGCGCCTGGCTATCAATCATCGCTTTGATAACAATCATGCCATGCGGATCAGCGCCACACGCGCCTATCGAACCCCGGCGTTGTTCGAGGAGTATATCGACTACTCGGCAAAACTGGTCGCGGATGAAAGCCAGTACTATCAGTTGTGGAAGAGCCAGGGCAACCTGCAGTCAGAGAAGATCACCGCCTATGAAATCGGCTGGATGGGCAATCTCGGCGGCTCGCGCAACCAGTACGATGTAAAGCTGTTCAAGGAGCAGATCCGTGACATCATCAGC
>DASWUD010000237.1:0-4793 GCA_036401755.1 Gammaproteobacteria bacterium | reverse complement strand
ACCCACTGGTATGAGTGAAACATATGGGTGCCTCTAAGGGGCGCGTTTCCACAAAATCGCCTGGAGCGATTTTGGACAGCCATAGGCTGGCCCGCAGGGCAAAGCCCACGGATGGGTTTTGCAACGAAGCAGGCGCACCTTCAGCGAATTATTAGAGGTGCCCATGTATCGCGGCCGCTTCGCCCCCTCCCCCACCGGCCCGCTCCACTTCGGTTCGCTGGTCGCCGCGCTCGGCAGTTGGCTCGATGCGCGCGCCCACGGCGGCGAGTGGCTGGTACGCATCGAGGATATCGATCCGCCGCGCGAAGTGGCCGGTGCCAGCGAGACGATTTTGCGCAGTCTGGAAGCGCACCACCTTGATTGGGACGGCAGCGTGCTCTATCAGCACACCCGCAGCGAAGCCTATCGCGCCGCGCTCAATACCCTGCATCGCGATGGTCTGATTTACCCCTGCACCTGCACGCGCAAACAGATCGCCGATCGACAACACGCGCGCGGTCTCCCTAGCAACCTCTATCCCGGCACCTGCCGCACGCGCAGACAGATCCCCCACGAGGCCCACGCCCTGCGCATCAATACCACTAGCTCAGTGATTACCTTTGAAGATCGGATACAGGGAAAACAGCAGCAGGATGTGGAGCACGAGAACGGCGATTTCGTAGTGCGGCGCGCCGATGGCCTGTTCGCCTACCAATTGGCAGTCGTGGTCGACGATGGGGAACAGGGGATCACCGACATCGTGCGTGGCAGCGACCTGCTCGACAACACCCCGCGCCAGATCCTGTTGCAGAAGATGTTGCAGCTCCCTACCCCACGCTACGCCCACCTCCCCGTCGTCGTAAATGCCGCTGGGCAAAAGCTCAGCAAACAGACCTTCGCCCCGCCGCTCGACGATCGCCGTCCGCTCCCAGCCTTATGCGAAGCACTGCGCTTTCTCGGCCTGTCGCTGCCTGCCGAACTGCGCGATGTCGAGATAGATGAGCTGCTTGCCTGGGCGGTAACGCAGTGGGATATTAGAAATGTGCCGAAACAGGTTGCGATACTGCACGCCTGATCGACCGGTGCGCTCAAACAAAGCGTTTGTTACGGCAAGGGCCGCGGTGTTAGCCCTCATGAGATATTGGTATGCGCTACCAAGGCAAAATAACCAATTGGAAAGATGACAAGGGCTTTGGGTTTATCACTCCGAATGGTGGTGGACAACCAGTCTTTGTTCACATTAAGTCTTTTTCAAACCGGCAACGAAGGCCAGTCGAAAATGAAAACGTGACCTATGGACTTAAGACTAATCCCAACGGTCGACCACAAGCAGAGAGTGTTGCCTTCGTTGACGAGCGTGTACCATCCGCTACTTCTTTTTGCTACGGCGACGCCTCGTTCATATTGGTTATAGCCTTTCTTGTCTTTGTAGCGGTCTCGGTGTTTTTTGGCAAACTTCCGATCGCTATCCTATGGCTCTACCTCATTGCTAGCGTTATTACATTTCTTAGTTACGCACACGACAAGTCCGCGGCACGCCATAACCAATGGCGAATGCAAGAGAGCACGTTGCATCTTTTTGCATTAGTCGGCGGTTGGCCTGGTGCCTTGGCTGCACAACGGCTACTTCGCCACAAGTCCAAGAAGACATCCTTCCAAATCGTGTTTTGGTTTACTGTCCTTTTAAATGGTGGCACTCTCGGCTGGTTTTTCACGTCTTCGGGCACTGAAGTGTTGCGTTCCATTTTTGGTACTGCGTGAGGCATTTGGAGTGGTTTGTCATGTTTAGAAAAATATTGATCGGGATTGGCGCCCTGATCGTGCTTGGCGTAGCAATGATCGCCGTTTTAGTGATTAGGACCAGAAACCCGTATGGACTTGAACCGGAAAGACTGGGGCCGAAAGGGGATGAGGTGCTCCCGCCAATTTCGTCAGTACCAAACGCGAAAAACTATCTGCTCTATGCCAGGCACGACAAGAATCCCTACGTCATCCACTTCCCCCTTCCGAACGAATATATACATAAATCCAACACCACCAGCAGAATCATAAAATCCTACGCAGTATCTGTGTCGATGTATTACCCAGAGCTGAATGGAAAATTCAATCCCGTCAACGCTAACCTACCCAACTGTAACGGCTGGTGCGGTGGCTACATGCGCGCCTTCGTTGAGGTGGACAAGTCAGCGCAAACCATCAATGCACGCGTGCTCGAACAGCTCGCGCAACAGCGGCAGAGCGATAGTCCATTGTACCAATTTGAAGATCTGGCGCCTGCATTTGGGCTGGACGAACATTTCCAGATCAGGTATCCGATCGCTGAAAAGAGGCTTAATGGCAAAAGAAATTTGACGAAAGAGTATTTCGTCAGGCGGGATGAGAATGGCGGGATAAAATATCTGTTCGAATGCTTGCCCTACGCGCCTTCCCCGGGGTGTGGCGTACAATTCAATCTTGCTGCAAGGCCGGAATTGTTAGTGGATATCAGGTTCGGCCGCCATCTCATGACGGAGTGGGAGAGCATAATTCCCGCCGTTAGCAGCAAGATAGCCAGTTGGGGACTGGTTAAAATCGCGACCGTTGACAAATAGGGGAAATGCCAAATCGGTTGCCTGTTGTGCAATGCATTGTTGGCGCAATAGGATTGCGCCCTACCATCACGCTGGATGAAGCTTTTGCTTCATCCAGCGTGATGTTTTGACTAAAGCGAATATTTGAGCGCCAGCCCACCGCCCCAGTCGGGACTGGAGTCGGTGAATCCCTTGAGGAGATAGCCGCTGATGCGGTAGGGATTATTGAAGCGGTGCTCGTAGATCAGGCTGAGTTCCTGTTTTGGATCATAGCCGTCGACGGCCGCCTGCTCGAAATAACCTTCAACGGTGTAGTAGGTCTTCCGTCCCTGTGCCAGAGTGAAGGCCAGGGCGCCATAGGCCACGTTGTTGAAGTCGATATAGGTGGGGTCGCCCAGGTACTTGTAGCCGACATAACCATCGACCATTCCCTTGGCCATTTCGAGTTGCGCAGCATAGTCATTTTCGCCCGTGCCGAGAAATTTATTCTCATCGGCGGTGGCCAGCTTGGCCTTGACGGTGAATCCCATCCAGGGCGCGATCTCCCCCTCCTCCAGCAGATTCACCGAGCCGCGCAAGGTGACATCACCGAGACCGCTTTCCGTCGTGGTGGAGTTGGTAGTAGTGGTGGTAGCCGCCGCAGGGGCGCCGCCGCCACCGGGACCGCCACCGCCATTGGTAGTGGTAGTAGTGTGTGGTGAACCGGTTCCGATCACGCCGCCACTCCCCACCACCACATTGCCACTGCTGCGCAGGATCAGGTAGGGGACGGTGATGCCCCAGCCCCATCGCTCCCCCCGATAGCTGAGGGAGAGCGGTAGTGACCAGAGGGTAGCAGTACTGTCGGTGCCATAGTCGCCGTTACTGTAGTCGGCACCGATACCGAGGCTGTAGTTACCTTCGGCAAACACACCACCGCTAGAGAGCGACAGCAAAATCGTGGCCGCGATGATCTTCTTATTATTCATGTTGGGGCTCGCTTTATCGTCTGGGGCTGGAAAACTCGCGCCGCTCGGCGGGACGTTCGCCGCTGCTACGCCGCTCCCTGATGCGATCGCGCACGTTGTCGCGCTGCTCGGGTGGGAGCTCCTGCCAGCGCTTGCGCAACTCCTGCTGTTTTTCGGGTGGCAGCGACTTGTACCACTCCATGCGTTTGCGCATGCGCTGCTGTTGCTCAGGCGACAGCTCGCGGAACTGCTGATAGCGCTCGCGCAGCTGCGTCTGCTGCTCGGGTGGCAACGATTGCCAGTAGGCAAAGCGTTCCTTCACCTGGGCGCGTTGGTCGGGGGTCATCGCCTGCCAGCGCTGCGCACCGCTGCGCAGCCGCTCGCGCTGTTCGGCCGGCATCGTCCCCCAACGGGCCTCGAACCCTTTCAGTACCTGCTGCTCTTCGCGGCTCAAATCGCTCCATGCCACGGGCGCATCCGCGGCCCACAGCGATGTGAAGCAGAGCATTCCCAGCAACAGCATCACATATTTATTCATCACTCTTCTCTCCACTTTCCGCCGCAGCCAGGCCGGGCAGAGGTATTTCAAAATCGGTCGGATCGATCCAGGCGCCATCCACGCTCTCGAAGCTGCCGAGAAACTCCAGCAGTTCCGCTGACGGCAGCACCTGCTCCTCCTCGGCGGCCAGGGCCGGCACGCTCGAAAGAGCAAGGAGTAACCCACACACCAGCCACCTAGACGACACCACCACCCTCCGTCTCCTCCAGCCACTCCAGAAAATCCAACTCCTGATAGAGTTCGATGCTGTCGCTGTCGGTGAGCAGTTGGAAATCGGTGGTCGCCAATGGCGCGCTATGGGTGGGAGCGGGCGACGGCGCGTGGCCGAGCCAGAGGGTGATGCCCACCAAAGTGGCGAGCAGCGCGCCGCCGGCAGCGGGCCAGATCCAGACCCGACGATGGCGTGTAGCGAGGGCGCGATGACGTGCCTGGGTCAGGCGCGAACGCGTCGCTCCGTCGAGACGGGCAACACCCTCATCGAGCTGTAGCGTGATACGTTCAATCAGCTCATGGTCATTCATGCCAGTGTTCCTTCAGCTCCTCGCGCAATGCCTGCAGTGCGCGTGAATAATGGGTTTTGACGCTCCCCTCCGAACATCCCATCGCCTTGGCGGTCTGGGCCACATCGAACCCCTCCCAGGCACGCAGCAGGAACGCCTGCTGCTGGCGCAACGGCAATTTGCCGATGGCCGCCTCGACGGCATCGAGGGTCTCGTTACCGGCATTGCGCCGGGGCGG
>DASWUD010000236.1:0-2240 GCA_036401755.1 Gammaproteobacteria bacterium | reverse complement strand
GATCGGCGAGGTCCAGCGGCGGTGGCCGACCATGTGCGCCAGTACCGCGCGGTAGCGGTCGATGCCGGGGATATCGTTATAGCTGTCGAACACATCGGGCACGCGCATCCCCAGCTTGTCGTAATAGGGGATCGGTTTGCGCAGCTCGTCAAACGCCGTGGAATAAGGCACCAGCTGATCATCATCCTGCCACAGGCCACGCAGGTAGAGATCGAGCTTGCGCTCCACGTCGGCGAACAACACACCGTGGCGTTCGCGCTGCAACACCGCGCGGCTGTCGGCCGATTTCAGGCTGAAGTACTCCTCCTGACGCTGCGGATGCTTGCTGTAGTTGCGAATGCCGTACTCCACCCAGTTGCGCACCCCTTCCATGGAGAGCTGGGCAAAGAGGGACGGCGCCTGCTGGAAGAACTCCGGCAGCCCGGGGCTCGGGAAGGTAGTGTGGTGGCCGTGGATCGAGCCGGTGGTGCGGCGCATCAAATCGAGCGCGATGTCGAGGTAGTGGCGCAGCTGCTCCTGCGTGTGCAGACGGCGCGCCACCGGTGCCAATGTCTGCAGCAGGGTCACGATCGCCTTGCCGTTGGGCGACTTGTGCATCGCTTGTACCGTCTCCATCACCGGGGGCAGCGCCTCTTCACCGAGCGCCTTGGCCACCGAGGGCCACTCCTCCAGAAATGTCAGGATCGGCTCGGGGCCGTGACCCATGCGGCCGAGGAAGCCGGCCGCATCGAGATAGGCGGAGACACCCTCGCGGCTCAGCACCGCCAGTGCCTCCGCCATGCAATCCTCGAACACCTCGCGCACCTTGGGAAAGCCGCTGTTGAGCTGCTTCCAGTAGGCGGTCATCAGAGGATGTTCGTATGTGGTTTCGGTCATGAATCTCAACACCAGCCGTAGGTTGGGTTAGACCAGCGGCCGTAACCCAACATTGCACCTGTTGGGTTACGCGGCGCGGCCGCTAACCCAACCTACATTGTCAGGCGAAGGTCGCGTCGATGGCATGGTCGAGCGTTTCGCGAATGTCGGCATCATCGGTGATGGGACGCACCAGCGCCATGCGGCAGGCATCGCGCGCGGCCACGCCGTTCTTGATCAGCGTCGCCGCGTAGACCAGCAGGCGGGTGGATATCCCCTCATCGAGGCCGTGCCCCTTCAGGTTGCGCGCGGTGTGGCCGATCTTCACCAGCTTGGCGGCGATGCCCTTGTCGAGACCGGTCTCCCTGGCGAGGATGGTGGTTTCCAGCTCCGCTTCGGGATAGTCGAAATCGAAGGCAGTGAAGCGCTGCTTGGTAGACTGCTTGAGATCCTTCATCAGCGACTGGTAGCCGGGGTTGTAGGAGATCACCAGCTGGAAGTCGGGATGCGCCTCGAGCAATTCGCCCTTCTTGTCGAGCGGCAGGGTGCGGCGATGGTCGGTGAGCGGATGGATCACCACGGTGGTGTCCTGGCGCGCCTCGACCACTTCGTCCAGATAGCAGATGGCGCCGATGCGCGCCGCGGTGGTGAGCGGACCGTCGAGCCAGCGGGTGCCGTTGGCCTCCAGCAGGTAACGCCCCACCAGATCCGAAGCGGTCATGTCCTCGTTGCAGGCGACGGTGATGAGCGGGCGGCCCAGCTTCCACGCCATGTACTCGACGAAGCGTGACTTGCCGCAACCGGTCGGCCCCTTCACCATCACCGGCAGACGCGCCTGGTAAGCCGCCTCGTAGAGCGCCACCTCGTTGCCCTGCGCCTGGTAAAACGGCTCCTGCTTCACCTTGTACTGGTCGATATTGGTCGTGCTCATCGCGATTTCCCCACCAACGGTATATGTCAATTTCAGAACATCATAGTGGGATATTTATATAAGATAAATTCACGTTTTCTGATTGGATGTATCAATGATTACTTATGATAATGCAGCCAGCGCCTTCGATGGCTATGGTTGAGCAGCCGCCGCTCGGCTACCCTTCGCGCCAACGGGAGCATTTCAAATGACCATATACACCATAGGGTATGAAGGACTGGACATAGACGGGTTTATTTCAGTGCTCGAAGAGCATGGAATCGACACCGTCATCGATGTGCGCGAACTGCCACTGTCGAGGAAGCCAGGCTTCGCCAAGAAGTCGCTGGCCAACCACCTTCAGCTCTCGGGGGTCGAATACATCCACATAGGGGAGCTCGGCTGCCCGAAGCCTGTCCGCGACCGCTACCGCGAGGACGGCCACTGGAAGCGCTACGCCGAAGGCTTTTTGAAG
>DASWUD010000235.1:0-5614 GCA_036401755.1 Gammaproteobacteria bacterium | reverse complement strand
CCCACCATGGGCAACCTCCATCGTGGCCATACCACACTGATCGACGAGGCCAGATACCACGCCGATCGGGTGGTGGCGAGCATCTTCGTCAACCCGTTGCAGTTCGGGCGCGGCGAGGATTTCGGCAGCTATCCGCGCACCCCCGAGGCCGATGGCACGGCGCTCGCCGCCCACGGCACCGATCTACTCTTTCTGCCACCCGAGACAGAGATCTATCCCCATGGTCGCGACGATGTGGCGGTGGTGGATGTGCCGGGGATCTCCGAAAGCTTGTGCGGTGAAAGCAGGCCGGGCCATTTTCGCGGCGTCGCCACGGTGGTGGCCAAACTGTTCAACATGGTGCAGCCTGACGTGGCGCTGTTCGGGCTGAAGGATTACCAGCAGCTAGCGGTGCTGCGGCGCATGGTACGCGATCTGAACTTCCCCATCGCGATTGTCGGTGTTCCCACCGTGCGTGATGCCGACGGTCTGGCGCTCAGTTCCCGCAACGGTTATCTCACCGCCGTCGAACGGCAACGCGCGCCGCTGCTCTACCAGACGCTGCGCTTTGTGGCGGAACGATTGAAGGCGGGGGAGCGCGACTTTGCCGCCATCGAGATCGAAGCAGCGCAGCGTCTGGCGGATGGCGGCTTCACTCCCGATTACGTGGCGATTCGCACCCAGGACGAATTGGAAGCACCGGGTGAGAACAGCCGCGCCCTGATCGTTCTCGCCGCGGCGCGGCTCGGCAAGGCGCGTCTCATTGATAACCTGTTGATTGATTAGTGAATTTTGCTATGATGTGCGGCCCGTGTAAGGCGCTCCGGGTTGTTGTTCATTGATACAGACCCGGTACGCCCCCATAATGTGGCTCTAGTCAGACCTGAGGAATACGCCAGACAATGCAGTGCACCATGCTGAAAGCCAAGCTCCATCGGGCCCGGGTGACTCACTCGGAGCTGGAATATGAGGGCTCTTGCGCCATTGATGGCAAACTGCTGGAACTCTCCGGCATCAGGGAGTATGAGCAGATCCAGATCTACAACGTCACCAACGGCGAGCGTTTCACCACCTACGCGATCCGCGCCGAGGATGACTCCGGGGTCATTTCGGTCAATGGTGCCGCGGCTCACAAGGCCTCGCCACGGGATGTCATCATCATCTGCGCCTACGTCACACTCAGCCAGCAGGAGTTGCTCAACTACAAGCCGACTCTGGTCTATCTGGATGAGAATAACAACGTGATACGTACTGCCAACACCATTCCAGTGCAGGTTGCCTGATCACCTTCGCTTCCTGTGAAAACGCCCGGCTGGTCCGGGCGTTTTCATTTCGGGCCTATTTGGCAGGCGGGTTTCTGGGGCGTTTGGTGGGAGCCGGCACGGGGAGACAGTCGTGGCGCCACAGACACCCTCCCTGATCGCAGAACCCCTCATTGGCCGAGCCGAAACAGTCGAAGTTCCCCTCCTGGCGCTGGATGGTGCGGATCAGTGTGTGCTTGTCCATTTTGTGGGGCGTGATCCCCTGAGCCTTGGCGATGGTGCGGATGGCCTGTATCTGCATTATGTTCACTCCATATCCAAATCGAAAATAGGGCGCCAGACCGAAATCGGTACGGCGCCCCTATTGCGAGTATAGACAGGGTGATGGGGTGTAGCAGTAAAGCGGCGCTTCAGCCGGTGTTGCGCATGCCTGCGGCGATGGCGTTGATGGAACGCAGCAACGGTTCCAGCCACTGATTGCGCTCATCCTCGCCCAGCTGGTCGTTGCGGTAGCGCTTGAGCAGGGTGATCTGGATGTGGTTGAGCGGATCCATATAGGGATTGCGCCGCGTCAGGGAGGTGGCGAGTACCGGGATCTCTTCGAGCAGCTGTTTGAGCTGGGCAACGCTCAACACGTTTTCGACGGTCGCCTGGTATTCGCTGCTGATCATGCCGTAGACGCGCCTGGCAGCCTCCTGGTCCTGGGCAAGGGCGGCATACTCTTTGGCAATGCCCATGTCAGCCTTGAACAGCGACATCTGGGTGTTACTGAGCAGGGCACGGAAGAATGGCCAGTCACGATACATCTGCTGCAGCTTGGCCAACCGCTTTGGATCATCGCCTGCCCATTTCGATAAAGCCGTACCGATGCCGTACCAGGCGGGCAGGGTGTGACGCGATTGCGCCCAACCGAACACCCAGGCGATGGCGCGTACCGAGCCCTTGGAGCGATCCCCCTTCTTGCGGTGGGAGGGGCGCGAGCCGATGTTGAGCATGCCGATCTCGGTCACCGGGGTCGACTCGTAGAAGTAGTCGAGGAAGCCGGGGGTACGATCGGTGAGGGTGCGGTAGGCCTCTTCGCCACTCGCCGCCAGCTCGCCCATGATGGCCAGATACTCGCTGTTGTCGGCGGGTGGTGGCGTGATCAAGCCGCCGCTTGCCTTGACCAGGCCGCTGACGCCCATGGTCAGTTCGTAGATGGCGGTCTCCAGGTTGCTGTACTTGTTGGAGAGCACCTCACCCTGTTCGGTGAACTTGATCTGGCCGTGCACGGTGCCGGCCGGTTGCGCCAGGATCGCCTCATGGGTCGGGCCGCCCCCGCGGCCGATGGTGCCGCCACGGCCATGGAACAGGCGACAGCCGATGCCGCGGGATGCTGTCAATGCGGTGATCTTCTTCTGTGCCTGATAGAGGTTCCAGCCGGAGGCGAGGATGCCGCCGTCCTTGCAGGAGTCGGAGTAGCCGAGCATCACCTCCTGCACGTTACCGGAGGCGGCGAGCAGGGCGGCGTAGGCGGGGTTGTCGAGCAGGGTGGTCATCACTGGCTCGATGTGCTCCAGATCCTCGATGGTCTCGAACAGCGGGCTGATGCGCACATCGCAGAACCAGCGATCGCCGATGCGTCCGGCCAGCGAGGCCATACGCGCCAGCAGCATCACTTCCATCACATGGCTGGCGGCGTGGGTCATGGAGATGACGTAGCTGCCAAAGGCATCGGGGCTGATCTCGCGGCGCATGCGCGCCATGACATCGAGCACATCAAGGGTTTCGCGCGTGCTGTCGGTGAGGGCAGAACGCTCGAAGGTGAGCTGTCCAGGATGGCTGAGCAGCTCGCCGAGCAGGGCGAGGCGCTGGCTCTCATCCAGGGCCAGGTAATCGACCGGCTCGGCTTGCCGCTTCAGCAGTTCCGCCACCGCCAGGGTATGGCGGGTCGACTCCTGACGGACATCGAGATGGACCAGGAAAAAGCCGAAGGTCTCGGCAAGGCGGATCAGATCCTTCAATTCACCGTCGGCGACGATGCCGTCGCCATGGCCGCGCAGCGAGTTGCTGATGGTGCAGAGATCGTTGAGGAACTCCTGCTCGGTGCGATAGCCGCCATGCAGCTCGCTGATGTCGAGCCCCTCGATGCGGGCATCAACCAGTCGCAGGTTTTCATGCAGGCGGTGGCGCATGAAATAGAGCTTGCGCCGGTACGGCTCATTGAGGAAGCGCTCGGGCTTGGTGCGGAACACCTCGGGATGGGCCGCCTCGTCGCGGGCCAGGCCGGCGAGGAACTCCTCGCTGGGCTGACAAAGTAGCCGCGAATGGGTGAGTACATGGCTCAAATCGGTGATGCGTAGCAGATATTCGCGCAGCACTTCACGGTGCTGCAGTCGCACCGCCAGCGCGGTGATCTCGGAGGTGACGAAAGGGTTGCCGTCGCGGTCACCGCCGATCCAGGAGCCAAATTTGAGAAAGCTCGGCACCTTGACGCTGGTATGGTTGCCGTAGATGCGGCGTACCGCCTTCTCCATGTTGCGGTAGGTGGCAGGTACCGCCTCGAACAGGCTTTCGCGGAAGTAGAACAGACCGTTCTTGATCTCGTCGCGCACCTCGGGCTTCTGGGTGCGTACCTCGTCGGTCTTCCAGAGGATCTGAATCTCCATGCGGAGCTCGCGCAAAATCGCTTCACGCTCCTCCTTGCCCAGTTTTTCATCCTGAAGCCGTTCACTGGTGACGAAGAGGCGGCGCAGGTTCTCCATCAGGGTGCGGCGCTTCGACTCGGTGGGGTGGGCGGTGAAGACCGGCATGTAGGCCAGCTGGTCGAGCAGCTGCTGCAGCTGCTCTTCGTTCAGCCCTTTGGCGTGGAACTCGCGCAGCACCGAATCGAACGAGCCGGTCCAGAGCGGACCACCGACGCGCACCATGCGGCGTCGCTGCTGGTGCTGGAATGCCTCCTCGGCGATGTTGGCCAGACTGAAATAGAGGCTGAAGGCACGTACCACGTGGGTCATGGTCTCGGCATCGAGCTTGCTGATGAGCTTCAGCAGCCGCTCGCGCTTGCGTGGATTCTCCTCGTCGCGCAGGCTGATGTAGCCACGGCGCAGCGTTTCGACGGCCTCGAGAACGCCGGTTCCTGCCTGGCTGTCGAGTACATCACCGAGCAGATTGCCGAAGAGTTTGACTCGTGCGCGTAGCGGCTTGTCGTTGATGATTCCAGTCATGGCGATGGGGTTACCTGTTTCGTTTATTTAGTGTTCCGGCTTCCCTGGCCGAGCGGCCCTTGGAACGACTGAATTTGTGACACAGCCGACCATTATAACCTTGAAAGCATGGCTTGCGCCTACCCCCGGGTTATGGCGCGATCGTCGATGGCCTGTCGGTAGAGGGCGAGATAGTCACGGGCGCTGGAGTGCCAACTGAAGTCCTGGGCCATGGCGTTGCCGATCAACTGCCGCCACACCTTGGGTTGTCGATAGTAGCCGAGGGCGCGGCGCACGGTGGCAGCGAGCGCTGCGCTGGTTGCCTCGTTGACCACGAAGCCGGTCGCCTTGCCGCTGCCGAGGGTGGCGGGGCCGGTGTCGACCACGGTGTCGGCCAGTCCGCCGGTGCGCCGCACCACCGGCAGGGTTCCGTAGCGCAGGCTGTAGATTTGGTTCAGCCCGCAGGGTTCGAAACGGGAGGGCATCAGGAAGAGATCGGCCCCCGCCTCGATGAGATGGGCCAGCGGCTCGTCATAGCCGATGTGAAGGCCGATGCGTTGGGGATGGCGCGCCGCCAGGCTGCGCAGCAGCTGCTCGTAGTGGGGCAGGCCGCTGCCGAGGATCGCCAGCTGCACCCCGGCATCGAGCAGGTTGGGGATGGCGTCGGCGATCAGGTCAATGCCCTTCTGCTCCACCATCCGTCCGATCACACCGAGCAGGGGCGTATCGGTCTGCTCGGCAAGACCGAAATGGCGCTGTAAGGCTCTCTTGACCTTGGCCTTGCCACTCAGGTCTGCGGGGGTGAAGTGGGCCGGGATGAAGGGATCTCCGGCCGGATCCCAGAGCGCATAGTCGGCACCATTGAGAATGCCGCTCAGGCGCTCGGCGCGGTGGTTGAGCAGCCCCTCCAGCCCATAGCCGAAGGCCGGGGTGCGGATCTCGCGTGCATAGGTGGGGCTGACGGTGGTGAGGCGATCGGCGAAGACCAGCCCCCCCTTGATGAAGGAGAGCTGGCCGTGGAACTCCAGCGCCTCCATATGCCACAGCTCGCGGGGCAGTGCCAGCCGCGCAAAGGTCTCCCAGGGAAACAGCCCCTGGTAGGCGAGGTTGTGGATGGTAAAGAGGGTGGCGGGGCGGGTGGCTTCCCGCTCCAGCAGGGCCGGTACCAGTCCGCTTTGCCAGTCGTTG
>DASWUD010000234.1:0-7014 GCA_036401755.1 Gammaproteobacteria bacterium | reverse complement strand
TAGGTGGCGCGATCCATCAGCGGCACATCCCACCCTTCCAGGATCGCAGCCTTCTCCTCCAGCAACGTGGCGGTCAGCTCCTCCAGACGCATGTCGGCGCAGAGGTGGCCTTCGCCATCGACGAAGATGTAACGGGAATTGTTTGGCGCCACCCAGAGCAGTTTGTGCGCCTGTTTCTGGCCGGAGGCATCCACGAGGGTGAGCATGTCACCGCTCACCATGGAGCGGACGCTCTCCTCGGCCTTGTTCCAGCGTTCGGGGGTGACCTTGAGCGTGGCCATGCGCAGTTCGAGGGTGCGGCGACGCTTCTCGCTGGTCACGCCGGTGATTCGGGGCATCGGTTTCAATTCGATCGATTTCGGATCGGCGGCGGCCATGGCGAACTGGGGCGTCAGCTTGTCCATCAGCCGTTGGATGAGCGGCTCACTCACCGGCACCTGGCGCAGTCCGCGCGAGATGAGTTCGAGCAGGGTCTGTTCGGGCCACACCTTGCCACCCACCCGGTGGGTGGCTCCGGTAAGGCGCGCCGAGGTCTGGTCAATCACCTCCAGAAAGCGGCGGAAGATCCGTCCCTCAGCCCCTTCACGCACGTAGCTGCGCAACAGGAGGTTTTTCCAGCCGGTATCCATGATCTCGAAGATCACGGTCGGAACCATCTGCCCCCCCAGGTAATCATCGAGAAACGCAAGCAGTGCATCGCGCTTGCTCTCCAGCGCGTACTCCTCGTCACAGCGCCTGACCAGCTCGGCGACACTCGCTTCATATTGGCGGCGCATGCTGCCGTGCAGATCCTCCAGCCGGCTGAGGGCCTGATCGAAGGCGGCTTCACCGGATTCACTCTGCTCCTTCACCTGTTCGATGAGGGTGGAGATCTCCTGACGCACTGCGCGGGTACGCTCGTTCTCCTTGCTTGAGAGCGATTTACCTATGGTGTCGAGTCGGTTGAGGAAGTGGGTGGCCGGATGGTCACGGTTTTCGATCAGACTCTCATCGCGAATCGCCGTCTTGAGCAGGGGCACCTCCAGCTGTTCAAGCCAGGGGCGCGCCTCGTCTGTGACAATGGGATCTTGGTGCACCGAACCCATCAGATTGTCGATGACCTCGATGGACTCCTGTTGCGCGCGCGGTATGGATTTATGGGGGTCGCCGCCCATACGGGCGAGCGATGCCTTCAATTGCTCCAGGATCGACTCACCTTTGTCGCGGTTGGCGCGAATGGTCGAGAGGCGGCTTTCGATAGTGTTGAGGGCGTTGCTCAGCTCATTGACGCCATACCAGTTGCCCGCCGCATGGGCAGCCACCTCCGGAGTCGCGCCAGCTGACGCACCTGCACCATGGCTGGTGCGGAGCAGGCTGCGCACCTGGGCCAACCCGGACGGGGCCTGGCCTGAGGAGTGCGAACCCGCAGAGGCTGGCGCCGCGACGGATGGTGCTGGAGCTGACAGGGAGGTGTGGCTCGGTCCGGCGGGTTGCGCCCTGTGTGGCGGTGGAAAGGGGGATGGGGTGGCGGGTGCCGCCGCCGGGCTGTGTGGTGTCTGGCGCGCCTCGCTCAAGGAGACTGGCTTGACGCTTTCGCGTGTGCTGCCCAGTCCGAGCCGTACAATCGACATGTCGCGTTTGACTTCGGGGAGGATGCCGCGCTCGATGAAATGGTGGTTAAACTCTCTGACGAGCGCGCCAAAACGCTCTGCTACTACCTGCTGGAAGTGGGTGATGACCAGTTCCCTGACTGGATCGGCGATATCGAAATCACTGATCAGCTCCTGAAAGGCTTGGCAAATGGCGGCAGCTCCCAGCGGATTGCCCTCGTTGTTGACGGGGCGTCCGCGCAGGGTCGATAGCCGTTGATTGAGTGCGAATAGCTCCTCGTCGTGATCCGCCTCCAGGCGTGCCACGGTGGAACTGGCCCACAACCACTCTTCGAATTCACGGTCGTCTACCAGGGCGAGTTTGCCCTTTCCCTGACTGACGGGGGCCGCCACCGTCAGGCGAGCATGGGTGGGAGCGCCGCTGGCAAATGCATCGAAACCGGAGGCAATTTCACCATAGATTTTTTGAAACGAGGCGCTGCGCTGGCGATTCAGGAGGTCGAGCGCCTCGAACATCTGGTTCTGCTCGGTGGTGTTGCGCGGGCGGCTGGCACGCTCGAAGATCAGATCGACCAGGGATTCGTGGAAGGTGTTAAAAAGGCCCACCAGGTGGCGCTGAAGTGAGTCTTTTAACAGCAGCATCAGGCCTGCGCGCCCCTCCGACTGCCAGTTACCCGCCAGCGGGGCACCCTGCTCCGCGCTGTTCTGCTGGGCGGCAGCAATTTCGAGCAGGGCATTGAGTGCTTCATCGTTGGTGTTGACGAAGCGCACACCGAAACCGCCGGAGACCACGTGGGCAACTTGGGCCGGGATGCGCTGGCGCTTGCCATTCTGCGCCGTGAATTGCACCACGATCGACTCGTTTTTGTTCAGGGAAACGGGGGGGAGGGGGGCATCTCTGTCGCGCTTTATATTGAGAAACATGCCGCTCAGGCAATAGTCGCGCACCATGCAGTCAAAAGCAGGTTTTCCCTTGGGCTCGATCTGCACTTCCAGATCAATGAGATAGCGGATATTACTGCGCTTTATTGCTTCTTCCATTACCAAGGGTGCTCCCTGTTGTGTTCTGGCGGAGATGACCCTTCATCCGCGCCCCAATTTTACCTTATATAGAAGCAAAAAGCGGGAAAAGCGAGCCGGGAAGCATTGGGCGTCTGGGGAAGGCTCCCGCCAGAGAGGTCCCGAGGGGGGCTAGGTGTGGGTTTCGAGGGTGGCCAGCAGATAATCTGGCGTGGCTAGTGGCGAGCTTACCTGCCGCGCCACTCCGCTCATGACCAGCACCGAATCGATACCGTATCGGTTGGCGCCCAGAATGTCGGTAGCCAGCTGATCTCCGATCATCAGCGCACGTTTATCTGGATGGGCATCGAGAGCCGCCGCAAACATGGGGCGGTGGGGCTTGCCCAGCGCAATGAAGTGATGTGCTTTGCCGGGATAACGCTCGCGCAGGATGGCTTCGAGCATCTGCGCCAGGGCGCCGGCGGTGATGCCGAACTCATTTTGCGTCACGGGGTAGATGAGATCAGGATTGCAGAGCAGCAGTTCGATCGGTTTGCCCTGATCGAGACGGCGCAGGATCAGGTTCAGAACGCAATTGATCCCCTCCAGCAGGGGAAAGCCGGCCTGATCGGCCAGTACCACCACCTCGGCCTCCGCACACGTCTCCATTACTACGCCACCAGCGCGCCGCACATATTCTGCGGAGTTTTCCGGCCCCAGCACCAGGCACGGCTTGCCGCTCAGGTGGTGGGCGGCGAAGTGGTGGGCCAGTAGCGTGCCGGAGGTGATGAGGCGCTCCTGTGGCACCGGCAGCCCCATGGCCTGCAGTTCTGCAGCGAAGTTCTCCGGCAGGCGGCTGGCCGAGTTGGTGAGTATGTAATAGGGGCGCTGCTCACCATTGAGGCGGACGATCAGCTCACGCGCACCGGGCAGCGGCCCCTGCTTGTCGAGCAGCACGCCGTAGGCATCGAGCAGCAGCAGTTCGTAGTGGCCAAGCAGCTGCTCAATGTCAGTGGCAACAGGCGGCATAGTGGTCATAGGCGGGGGGCAGCGGAAGTCGGGCGCGACCTCATTCGGCTGCTTCGCCGAAAAATTCGTTGGCGGGCTTGCCATTGATGGTGAGCTGGCCCTGCTCGAAGTGGATCTTGCTGGTGTAAAGCTCATCCTTGTCGAGCAGATATTCGTTGGCGGCGAGCAGTTCCAGCTGCTGTGCCGCACGCTCTCTGGCCATTGCTTCGATCTCTTCGTCAGACAGCTCCTCGCCCTGTATTTCAGCCATGGCGATAACTGTGGCGCGCATCTGCGACTGGCCCAACGACACCAGAAGCGACTTGCTCATGGCAATGTCAAGGTCGGCCTTGAGCATCGCCAAAATCTCCAATGGATTGTCCATCATCGCGTCGTTCCATTCGCCATTGAAGGCCAGGTGGAGTTTGCCGTCGAAATTACCCAGGGTGCTCTTGAAGTGGAGATTGCGAATGTTGAACTCCGGTTGTGCCTTGAGCAGCGCGGGGATCGCATCGAACAGTGCCACGCCAAGCTGCGACTCGTCACCGCTGCTGGAGGCGTCTTGCACGGCGCGCTGGATCTCAGCCACGGTCTGGGTATCGAGGTTGCGCAACTCCATGTCGAAGATGGCCGATTCGACCGCGACTTCCCCAACACCGGATTTGCCCAGCTCGATGGTGACACTGGTATCGGTGACTGCACCGCGCTCCAGCTGGTCGGAGGCGATGTGCACATCGTTGAGTGTGAAGGCGGGCGACTCGCCGGTACCGCCAAGCTGCAACGATTTGAGCGAGGCCTTCGTCGTGCCAAACCACAGCTCGTGAGCGCCACGGTTGATGGCGGTACTGTAGTGCAGGTCGCTGAAGGCGAGGGTGCCTTCGGGATGGTTGTAGCGGAGCCCCGGAAGGGTAAGGTCGCCGGTTATATGGTTGGCATCACCATTTCGGGTGCCGTTCCCCGTGACGCCCTGCCATTCGAGACTGCTGCCATCCTGCTGGATAGCCGCCTTGAAGGCAGGGCTGCTCAAGGTAACTGTCTCGACCCCGGTCAGACCAATGTAGGTGGTGATGGTGAGGGGCGGCCGCCCCGCGAGGAACGGTTCAGCGACCTGCTGCAGCTCGGGCGGCAACACCAATTCACTGGTGGCCGAGGCAATGGCCCCGTGGCTGGGTGAAGGGAAATGATTGATATGATGGAGAAGTTCAAAGCGGAGCGGTTGGGCGTTCTCTGCTCCGCTGGTATAGGTGATCGCGGTAACCGCTTCAGACGCCAGATAGCCACGTTGGTAGCTGTCGAGGGTGATGGTGAGACCGGGTACGACCATCTCACTGGCCATGATCTCATGGTCGGCGCGCAGGCTCGCTTCGGCCTTGATACCGGCGAAGTAGGGGGCCAGTGCGGCCAGGGCGGCCAGCAGCAGTAGAATTCCCCCGATAATCGCGCTTTTGTTATTCATTACAGCACCTTCTCCCAAGCATACAGCTCTTGTTACATTCAAACGCAACAGGTTAACAGATGGCTGCCGCCCTGTGCGACCGCTACAATGCGGGGCCGATGTCCGGTTGCGCATAAAGGGCGTTTCGCCGATCATGGGCGGATTGATTTGACCTGCTGATGAGACCCCTTATGTCCGCCAATATCCATGCCGACCGCATCCTGATCCTCGATTTCGGCTCCCAGTACACCCAGCTCATCGCCCGCCGCGTGCGCGAGGCGGGGGTCTATTGCGAACTTTATCCCTGGGATATGAGCGAGGCCGACCTCAAGGCCTTTGCCCCTAAGGGGATCATCCTCTCCGGTGGCCCCGAATCGACCACCGCCGCCGAGGCGCCCAAGGCGCCCGACATCGTCTTCACCCTCGGCGTGCCGGTGTTCGGCATCTGCTATGGCATGCAGACCATGGCGATGCAGCTGGGTGGCAGGGTGGAAAACGCCGACCACCACGAGTACGGCTACGCCCGGGTGCGCGCCCGTGGCCACACCGAACTGCTCAAGGATATCGAGGATGAGACCAGCCCCGAGGGGTACGGCCTGCTCGACGTCTGGATGAGCCATGGCGACCGTGTGGTCGAGATGCCGGAAGGCTTCAAGCTGATGGCCTCCACCGACAACGCCCCCATCGCCGGCATGGCCGACGATACCCGCCACTTCTACGGCGTGCAGTTCCATCCCGAGGTGACCCACACCCGCCAGGGGCAGCGCATCATCGAGCGCTTTGTCCACCAGATCTGCGGCTGTTCCAACCTGTGGAACCCGGGCAACATCATCGACGATTCGATCCGCTCGCTGCGTGCCCAGGTGGGCGATGATGAGGTGCTGCTTGGCCTCTCCGGCGGCGTCGACTCCTCTGTGGTGGCGGCGCTGCTGCACAAGGCGATCGGCGATAAGCTCACCTGCGTCTTCGTCGACAACGGCCTGCTGCGTTACCAGGAGGGTGATCAGGTGATGGCCACCTTTGCCGAGCACATGGGGGTGCGCGTCATCCGCGTCGATGCCGAGCAGCGTTTCCTCGATGCACTGAAGGGTGAGACCGACCCGGAGAAGAAGCGCAAGATCATCGGTAACCTCTTCGTGAAGATCTTCGAGGAGGAGGCCAATAAACTGAAAAACGCCAAGTGGCTAGCGCAGGGGACCATCTACCCCGACGTCATCGAATCGGCCGGCGCCAAGAGCGGCAAGGCTCACGTCATCAAGTCGCACCACAACGTGGGCGGCCTGCCGGAGCATATGAAGCTCCAGCTGTGCGAGCCGCTGCGCGAGTTGTTCAAGGACGAGGTGCGCAAGATCGGTGTCGAGCTGGGCTTGCCCTACGAGATGGTATATCGCCACCCGTTCCCGGGACCGGGCCTCGGGGTGCGCATCCTCGCCGAGGTGAAGAAGGAGTACGCCGATATCCTGCGCCTCGCCGACCACATCTTCATCGAAGAGCTGCGCCGCTGGGAGCTCTACGACAAGACCTCGCAGGCCTTCTGCGTCTTCCTGCCGGTGAAGTCGGTCGGCGTGACCGGTGATGGCCGCCGCTACGAATATGTGATCGCCATGCGCGCTGTCGAGACCATCGACTTCATGACCGCGCGCTGGGCGCACCTGCCCTACGACTTCCTCGACCACACCTCGCGCCGCATCGTGCAGGAGGTGAAGGGGGTGGCGCGCGTCGTCTACGACGTCACCGGCAAGCCGCCCGGGACCATCGAGTGGGAATAAAGAAAAAAGCGGCGCTTGCGCCTAATGCCGATCAGTTAAACAAGAAACTTGCTTGACTGGCCCAGAAATGGGATCAAAATCCGGCGATCGTTTTCGATCGCCGGATTTTTTTATGTTTCTCAGCCAAGCTCTCGACCGTATCCACGCCTTCTCCCCCAAACAGTTCGCCTCCCGGTCGGAAGTGCTCAGCCCAGAGCTGTTGAGCGACTGCCTG
>DASWUD010000233.1:0-12086 GCA_036401755.1 Gammaproteobacteria bacterium | reverse complement strand
GGCCCTATGCGGCTGCAATCCCGCGCTCTGGCTGGGGTTGTCATCTCTGCCTGGTGGCTGCCCGCATGAGGCCATCAAGGCGTAGGGGACCCATGCCTTTTTTTCGCTCACCCGCTCTGATCACTAACCGCTTCCGGAAAGAGCGACGGCATGGCCTTGGTGGGTGGCAGGAACAAATTTGTGCTGGTATTTGATGCAGGGTCTTTCGTGGATAAATCCTCTTCAGCCCAACAGGCGGCGCTTCAAGCCTGCTGTTTGCAGAATGGTGGTGGAGATCTCTTCGATGGACATGTGGGTGGTATTGAGAAAGCGGATACCCTCCTTGCGGTAGAGGCTCTCCACGGCATCCACCTCTTTCTGACATTGACCTGCGTTGGCATAGCGGCTGTTGGGACGGCGTTCGTTGCGGATCTGCTGCAGGCGAGCGGGATCGATGGTGAGGCCGAACAGTTTGTCGCGGAACGGGCGCAACGACTCGGGCAGCGCACGTTGGTGCAGATCCTCTTCGGTGAGCGGGTAGTTGGCAGCGTGGATGCCGAATTGCAGCGCGAGGAACAGCGAGGTGGGGGTCTTGCCGCTGCGCGACACACCGATGAGGATGATGTCGGCGGCGTTGAAGTTTTTGGTAGTGATGCCGTCGTCGTTACTGAGGGAATAATTGAGTGCTTCGATACGTGCGGTATAGGCGGCGAAGTTGCCCATACCGTGGGAGCGGCCCATCACATGCGAGGCCTTGATGCCGAGCTCCGCCTCCAGCGGCGCATTGAAGGCGTCGAAGAAGTCGAGCACCAGCCCTTTGCAGTCGCGGCGCAACTGTTCGAGCAGCTCGCTATTGACCAGCGTGCTGAAGATGATGGGACGGCTGCCCTCATCTTCCATGGTGCTATTGATGCGCGCCACCGCCTCGGCCATCTTTTCGGCACTATCGAGAAAGGGGAGGCGGGTAAAGTGAAAGTCCACCCCGTCGAACTGGGTCATCATGCTGCGCCCCAGCGTCTCGGCGGTGATGCCGGTGCGGTCGGAGAGGAAAAAGACGGTGCGTTGCGATTGTTTGGTCACGTCTCACTACCTGTCAAAAAGGGTTGTGTGATGTACGACATGGTTATAGAGAAACAGACGCCTGTTGTCAGTAGGCGCCGCTTACCCGCCTATTTTGGATGCTACCGTTAGCTTTAACTATCATTCCATGATGATTATTGTGAATGTTAATGATAGATTCCGGCCATGAGCACCCTTCCCAACATCTATTACAAGCAGAACCGCCTGAAGCAGCTGCGTGCCTTCTGTTACGCGGCGCGCACCGGCAGTGTGACGCTGGCGGCCGAGGCACTGTTCCTCAGCCAGCCCTCGGTGTCGTTGCAGATCCAGGCACTGGAGCGGGAGTTCGGCATCTCCCTGTTTGAGCGGCGCGGCCCGCACATCAAGATGACCCCGGAAGGGGAGATGCTCTACAAGCTGGCGGAACCACTGGTGGAGGGGATCGACAAGCTGCAGGAGACCTTCGCCGCACAATACGGCGAGCTGGAGTCGGGGGAGCTGAACATCGCGGCGGGTGAGTCGACCATCCTCTATATCCTGCCTGAGCCGATCAAGCGCTTCGCCGAGGCCTATCCCCACATCCGTCTCAAGCTGCACAACGTGACGGGACGCGATGGGCTGGCCATGCTGCGTGCCGACGAGGCCGACTTCGCCGTCGGCTCGATGCTGGAGTTGCCCGATGACATCAGTTACGAGCCGGTGGTGACCTACAACCCGACGCTGATCACCGCGCTCGATCATCCCCTCGCAAAAAAAGAGAAGGTGACGCTCGCCGATATCAGCCCCTATGGCCTCATCCTGCCGCCGCGCCACCTCTCCACCTGGCGTATCGTCGATCTGGTGTTTCAGCAGCACCATCTCACTTACAACGTGGCGCTGGAGGCAGGCGGTTGGGAGGTGATCAAAAAATATGTGGAGCTGGGGCTTGGCATCTCTATCGTCACTGATGTCTGCCTCACCGGTGAAGAGAAGATGGCGCGCATTCCGCTGGTCGAGTATTTTCCACGCCGCAGCTACGGCATCGTGCTGCGCAAGGGGCGTTTTCTCTCGCCGGCAGCCAAACGCTTTATCGACATCATCGAACAGGTGTTCGCGGGCAAGGGCGGTGAAACCCCCGGCGCCATGGGCGATGAACCGCCCGATCCCAACCGTCTGACGCCCTCCTCACCGACCACGCTGCGCTGAGCCGACGCCTTTCAAAAGCCTCAGCCGCTGGCATTGGTGCGCCAGATACGGCACCATGGACGGACAATTACAAATAACAGGGATACCCACCCCGCTCGGGGCCGTTTATGCTGCTTATTCCCGTTCACGACAAGGTCAATTGGAAACACCCGCCGGTCGTCACGCTGCTGCTGGTGGTGGTCAACGTGCTGATCTTTTTGCTGTATCAGCTGGACGACGATCAGCAGATGGAAGCGGCGGTCAACTACTACCATGAATCGGGACTGGCGCAGCTCGAACTGCCAGCAGCGCGAGCCTACGCGGAACGAACCGATAATTACCCACTGACTGCGCAACTGGAGGGGTACGAGCCCGACGATCCCCCGGAGTGGCTGTTTGCCCTGCAGTTCGATAGCGGGTTCATGCGCGCGCTGCACAACGGCGAGGTGATCAGCTGGCAAATGGCCGGCTTCGATGAGTGGCTGGCAAAGCGCCAGGAGTTCGACAAACGCTATGAAGCCGTCACCTTTATCCAGTATGGACTGCGTACCGCCGAACCCACCCTCATCGCCCTGTTCAGCCACATGTTCCTGCATGGCGATACCTGGCACCTGCTGGGCAACATGATCTTTCTGTTTGCCGTCGGCCTGCTGGTGGAGAAGACCATGAGCAGCCCGAGCTATCTCCTTGCCTATCTGCTGGGGGGGTTGGGTGCTGCCTCCTTTGATTTCATCTTCCGCGGTGACTCACTGCTGCCAGGTATTGGTGCCTCGGGCGCCATCGCCGGTTTGATGGGGGCCTATGCGGTGCTCTACGGCCTGAAGAAGATCCGCTTTTTCTATTTTATCGGTGTCTATTTCGACTATGTCACGCTGCCGGCCATCGTGTTGCTACCGCTCTGGATCGGCAACGAGTTGTTGCAGATGGTGCTGCACAAGGACAGCAACATCAATTTTCTGGCCCACCTGGGCGGGCTGTGCAGTGGCGCGCTGATCGCGCTGGTGATCCGCCAAGCGGTGTCGAGCTTCACCATGGCGCGTGTCGAACAGGATGAGCAGCAGAACAAGCTCGATGGCGATTTGCAACAGGTGCGCGAGCTGATCCTGGCATTCCGTCACGAGGAAGCGTTACCGCTGTTGCGTCGCCTGCGCCGTGACCATCCCGAGCATCGTGAGCTGCTGGCCAGCCACTACAGCTGCAGTCGTCTGGAGCCCGCCTCCGAGGAGTACCATGCACTGGCACACGCCATCTTGACCCTGCCCGAGTCGGATCCGGCCACCGACCGTCTGGTGCAAGAAACCTTTAATGAATATCTGCGCATGGCCCGCCCCGCCACGCGCATGAACGCCGAGCTGGCGTGTCGTCTGGCACGGCGCTTCGTTCGGCAGAAGGCGCTGACCGAGGCCGAACGGCTGATCGGGGTGATTGCCGCAAAGCAGCTGCCCTGTCCCGAACGGACGCGGCTGCTGGAGAGTTTCATCAGATTGCTGAAGGAACAAGGGCGCAGCGAGGCAGTGGAAAAGTACGCTTCATTGATGCCGGTCGGGGAGAGCAGCTGAGCTCGATAGCGCAGCGCGGTGCAAGAGAAATCATGCCGAGCCTGTAGCCCCATGCAGCGCCGTCAGCACGTTGAGTTGGTGGCGTACCTGTGGGATCAATTCGTGCTGCGGGAATACCTTCATTACATAGCTAAGTGCCTGCTGCGCCAGATCATCGCGCTGCATCTCTTCGCTGAGCAGCTGCGCCAGGGTCAGATAGACCTCCGGGATATGAGAGTCTGCGGGATAACGCTGGTGGAAACCCTGCGCCATCGCCACGGCCTGTCGGGTTGCCCGGCGGCGCTTCAACTCCTGCATCACCGGGCGGTAGTCGGCGGGGTCATCCGGCAGGAAGGGATAGCCGCGCTGGGTGCTCTCCAGATAGACGGTGGCGGCATCGCTAAAGCGCTTCTGCTCAGCGAGGCGGTTGAAATAGCGTGGCGCATAGTCGCGCAGGGCGTCGTTTCTGCCATTGAGCTTGAGATAGACATAGAGGCGTCGCCGCGGTTCGAGCTCCTGCGGATGGTTGTCGATCAGCGCCGACAGTTCATTAATCACCCCCGCCACATGGTTGTCGTGCAACAGCTGCCTGAGCAGTGGCGTCATGTAGGGATCCGCCCTTTTTATATCCACGCCATCGGCTAGTGCGGCAGGGGTGTAGCCACCCAGCTGCTGGTGATACTGCAGCACCACGTACCCCAACAGATGGAACATCACCGCCATGAAATAGGTATTGACGGCGAGCAGCAGGGGCGCGATGAGCCCTTCGGGAAAGGCCTCGATGATAAAGCCGGCGAACCTGCTGTTGATGCCGTCGATGAAAAAGAGGAAGGCGACCATGAACAGGTAGGGCCAGCCGATTTGCGAGGCGATATGCCACCAGTTGAACGGATTGAG
This sequence comes from Gammaproteobacteria bacterium, assembly GCA_036401755.1. Classification (GTDB taxonomy): domain Bacteria; phylum Pseudomonadota; class Gammaproteobacteria; order Thiohalomonadales; family Thiohalomonadaceae; genus DASWUD01. Next base: position 7,449 of record DASWUD010000233.1, on the reverse strand, counting down.
CGAGTAGCCGATCTCCTCCGATACCACCAGCGAAATGATCACGGCCGGGATCAGCAGCACGCCGGCGATATAGAGGGGCACACTGAGCGGCAACGGCAACGAGCCGATCACGCCGCCCAGGACGTAGATGTAGAAGAGCAGTACGAAGAGCAGCTTGAAGGGTAGGGCATAGTTTTCATGGATGACCTTGCTGTCGAGCCCGGGCGGTGTGAAGTCACCCTCCATGGAGCGCTTCAAGGCCTCGGCGCCATACTTGATGGCGACGATATAGAGCAAGGCATTGATGAGAAAACCGCCGATGAGCAGACTCACGCCCATCAGAATGGCGGCCAGGATCAGCGGGGTGCGACGCAAGCCGTAGCCAAAGAACTTGGGGATTCTGTTCCAGAAGGGGGTGATGGTGAAAACGCTGTCCATGCCTGATCCAGAAGCCATCTCAACAATAGGCATCGCGCCTTGAGACAAGGCGCAAACACCGCGAGGAGCGGAGTTTACCGGTAGTAAATGAGCACCGGAGCGGGGTTTGCAACACAGTATCAAGGGGCGAGGACATTGTTAAGATGGCTTCTAGTGTCCAGTTAAGCGAAAGATGAGCACAGGCTAATGGATCTCGCCAGGTGAGGCAAACGGTGGCGGGCAAGCGCTACCGTTTGCCGATCGCAGTTACTCGCCCACGCCGCCGCGCGTGAGGCGTGCCGGGTCGAGCAACTTCTTCAATTCAACTTCACTCATGCCCGTCTCTTCTTTCGCCACCTCAAGGATGGGGCGGCTCTCCTTATAGGCGCGCTTGGCAATGGCCGCGCCCTTTTCATAGCCGATGACGCGATTGAGGGCTGTGACGAGGATCGGGTTGCGGTTGAGCGCGGCCTGCACGCCCTCGGTGTTGATGGTGAAGCCCTTCACCGCCTTGTCGGCGAGTGCAACGCTGACGTTGGCGAGCAGGTGAATGGACTCGTCGAGGTTGCGGGCGATCATCGGCAGCATCACGTTGAGCTGGAAATTGCCGTGTTGGCCGCCGATGGCAATGGCAGTGTCGTTGCCCATCACCTGCGCGCAGACCATCATCACCGCCTCGGGGATCACCGGATTGACCTTGCCCGGCATGATGGAGCTGCCGGGCTGCAGATCGGGCAGGCGCAATTCCGAAATACCCGCGAGCGGGCCGGAGTTCATCCAGCGCAGGTCGTTGGCGATCTTCATCAGGCTCACCGCGATGGTCTTCAGCTGGCCGCTCATCTCCACCGCGGCATCCTGACAGGAGAGCCCCTCGAAGTAGTTGTCCATGCTGGTGAAGGCCACGCCGCACAGGCGCGTCAGGGCATGGGCCACGCGCGGACCGAACTCGGCGGGGGCGTTGATGCCGGTGCCCACCGCGGTGCCGCCCTGCACCAGCCTGCGCAGGCGCGGCAGGCTGGCGTGCAAGCGCTCCTGGCCATGGCGCAGCTGTGCGGCCCAGCCGGAGATCTCCTGGCCGAAGGTAACGGGCATGGCGTCCATCAAATGGGTACGCCCGGTCTTCACCACATCCTTCAATTCAGTGGCGCGTGACTCGACGGCGAGCAGCAGGTGCTCCAGCGCCGGCAGTAGTTTTTCTTCGACACCGAGACAGCCAGCCACATGAATCGCACTGGGAAAGACGTCGTTGGAGCTCTGGCTCATGTTGACGTGATCGTTGGGATGGACCTTGCTGCCGAGGCGCTGCGAGGCGAGCGCGGCGATCACCTCGTTGGCGTTCATGTTCGACGAGGTGCCGGAGCCGGTCTGGAAGATGTCGATGGGGAAGTGGGCATCGTGCCTGCCGTCGGCCACATCGAGCGCGGCGGCGATGATCGCCTCGGCGAGCTTGGCATCGAGCAGGCCGAGGTCGCGGTTGACCTCGGCGCAGGCGGCCTTGATCAGGCCGAGCGCGCGGATCACGCCGCGCGGCAGCGGCTGGCCGGAGATGGGAAAGTTGTCGACGGCGCGCTGGGTCTGGGCGCCATAGAGGGCATCGGCGGGTACCTGTACCTCGCCCATGCTGTCGCGTTCGGTACGGAAGGCTTGCTGCGTCATGGAAGTTGTCCGGCTGGGGCAGGGGTTACCCGCCATGGAAAGGGGATGGAATTCGGGTGGCCTATTTTATCGTTTCCTGCACACCTCGCCATGAATTTGGTAACGCCATAGGCAGGGTGACGATTTATCTTCATTGCGACGCTTTGCCGAGCCGCTCCCCTGAGATCCCGATAGGTCGACAAGATTTCGTTAAATGCGAATGATTATCATTGACACAGATCCCGTTGCTTGTGTTAAATGATAATGGTTCGCATTTACAGAGGGGAGCTCCATGAAACTACTCAAGGTTGCCGCCGTGGCGCTGGTGCCACTGCTTGCCGGCATCGCGGGTGTCGCCCACGCCGATGAAAATCTGTTCGGTTACCTCAAGGGGGCGGAGCCGATGCCCCAGGGGGGACGTTCCGCCTATCTGCACATGACCCGGCGCTCCGACAAGGGGGCCGGCCACTATGAGGCGCTGGATGCCGCGGCCGAGTACGAGTACGGCCTGACCGACCGCCTCACTGGCGCGCTCTATCTGAAGGGGCTGGCCATCGACACTCACGGGCTGCGCATCGACGGCTATCTGCCCAAGGATGAGGAGTACGGGCTGCGCCTCTCCGGCGTGGAGGGTTCGCTCAAGTACACCTTTTTGAGTCCAGCCCTCGACGATTTCGGCCTGGCCACCTACCTCTCCTATAGCCACAGCTGGCTCGATCCCCACTCGGGACAGGACAAGCAGAAGGACACCGTCGAGCTGAAGCTGCTGCTGCAGAAGTATTACCTCGACGGCCAGCTGATCTGGGTCGGCAACGTGGGGATGGAGTCGACCATGGCCCAGCGCGGCGAGATCAACGATCTGCCGGCCGGCTTCGAGTGGCCCACCGACCCCGAGATGGAGCTCGGCTTTAACGCCGGTACCGGCCTCTCCTACCGCTTTGCCCCCGGCTGGTTTGCTGGTGGCGAACTCTTCTACGACGAGGAGCACGAGACCGATGTGGGTCTGGAGCGCTGGTCGTTGCAGGCGGGCCCCTCCATCCACTACGGCGGCCAGCGCTGGTGGACCACGCTCACCTACCTGCCGCAGCTCCGCGGCGGCGGCGAGAGGTATGCCGGCCAGCAGGAGACTGATCTGCACCTCATCGAAAAGACCAAGCGCGAGCTGCGTTTGAAGATCGGTTACAACTTCTAAAGGAGCCTGCCATGCGCGATCTCTCTCCCCTGTTTCTCCTTCCGGTGGCGGCTACCGTGATGGTCGCTCCGGCCGCCTATGCCCAGCAATATCTCACCACCGAACAGGCGCAGCGGACACTCTTTCCCGCTGCCACGCGCTTTGTCGCGGCGTCGGTGACCCTCAGCGAGGCCCAGCGCGATCTCATCGAAGAGAAGAGCGGTGTGCGCCAGCGCTGGGAGACCCAGGAGGTGTGGCGTGCCGAACTCGATGGCCAGCTGCTCGGCTGGTTCATCGTCGACAAGGTGGTCGGCAAGCACGAGTTCATCACCTACGCCGCGGCGCTTGCGACCGACGGCAAGGTGCTGGGCATGGAGGTAATGACCTACCTGGAGACCTATGGCAGCCAGATCCGCGAGGTCTCCTGGAAGCAGCATCTGGTGGGCAAAACCTCTGCCGATGCCTTCAAGTTGGGCAAGGATATTCCCAATATCAGCGGCGCCACCCTCTCGTGCCGCAATGTCAGTAACGGCATCAAACGCCTACTGGCACTGCAGGAGGTGGCACTGCCCTATGGCCAGTAATGCCGGGTCACCAGCGATGCAGCGACGCATGAAGCCGTTGCTCGGCACCTTCGTCGAGATCGCTATCGTCGAGATGGAGCGGGGCGATACGGCGCTCACAGCGGCCTTCGCGGCCATCGAGCGGATTCAGGCACTGCTCAGCTTCCACGATGCCGAGAGCGAATTATCGCGTCTCAACCGCCAGCCCGGCACGGCCGTGAAATTCGATGCCATCAGCCTGCGCGTGCTGCGTCTGGCGCGTGCCATGACACTGCGCAGCAACGGCCTTTTCAACTGTACAGTGGGTGGTGCACTGGTGGCGCATGGCACCTTGCCCGACCACGGTGGCGTGGCTGCACTGCCCTGCGGCCGCGCCGACGATATCGTCATCGGTAGTGGTTACGCTCTGCTGCGCCGCCCTTTACGCATCACCCTCGACGGCATCGCCAAAGGATATGCGGTCGATTGCGCGGTGCGGGTGCTTCAGGCACACGGCGCATGCAGCGGCTGGGTAAATGCCGGCGGCGATCTGCGCTGCTTCGGTGAAACGGTGCTGCCGGTGCAGCGGCGCGAAGTGGATGGCTCGTTGACCCTGCTGGGTGGCGTACAGAACGGCGCACTGGCGACCTCGGCGGTCTACCCGCAACGGCAGGGTTCGTTTCCCTCACACATCGTGCGTGATGGCGAGGAGCTGCAAGAGCATGGTGCCTGGAGTGTGCTGGCCCGCACCGCGTGGCGCGCCGATGCCCTCACCAAGGTGGCGGCACTGGCGCCGGCGCAACAACGGGCCGCACTTATTCAGCAACTGGGAGGGCGCCTGGTTTGAACCGGCGCAGGAAAAGATGAAAGGTTACCCGCGCAATTTTCGCAATTTTGTCTATCTGGTGATCGCGATGCTCACTCTCACTGGTCTAGCGATCACACCCAGTGCCCTGGAGATGCGCATGGAGTGGGAGGTGTCCTGGGGTTTGAGCGGCGACAGCCGCGTGGCGGTACATGCGCTGCACGCCATTGCGGCGTTATTGACGCTGTTCATCATCGGCGCGCTGTGGGTCATTCACATCCGCGCCGGCTGGAAGCGGCGCAACCATCATCACTCCGGCATCACCATGCTGCTGCTCATTGCGGCACTCTGTATCAGCGGTATCGGGCTGTACTACGCAGGAGAAGAGAGTTTGGGGCGCCTGTCGGTCATCGCCCACCTGCTGACCGGTCCGGTTTTGCCGCTAATCTTCATCGCCCACATCGTGAGTGTCCGGCGTAGGGCACAAGGGGTGCTGCGTGACACCCGTCAAGCATCGGGCGGCGAGACAGGTACCTGTTTGGCGTGGAATCGCGAGAGTTAACGGGCACTATTTACGGCTGATCTGTTTGATCAGCTCGTGCACGGCACGCCATGCGCCATCACTTTCGCAGCGTAGTCGCACCTCCTTGTCGAGCACAAAACTCTCGCCGCGCGTCGATTTCAGGGTCTCCTTGATGACAAAGGTGATCTGATCACCATTACTCTCCAGCAACTCCAGCCCCTTGTGGGTGATGCTGAGCAGCAGCTTCTTGCTGAATTCGTTATGGCGCCGCCGGCGAAAACCGGCATAGTCGATGACCCCGACGCTGGGCATTCCATGGAGCTGGATGTCTTGGGAGATTAGCCTCATATGGTCATCCAGATTCCAGGTAGCGGCAGAAAAGGAGTAACGGTCGAGCCATTTCTGGGCAATACGCAGGCTCTCCAACTCTGTCACGTTATCCATAGATAGGTTGTATTGTTATTGATTATTGTGGTGAGGATACGAAGACCGAAAAGGCGAGCTATTTTATACATATTCGTGTGCAAGGTCACATATCCTGGTAGGAGGGGCAGACTTGGCCGACCATCGCAACGCCCCAATAGTGGTGGGATAACGGCTCTAAACTCGCACAATCAACGAGCCAAGAATCGAAGGAGCGCCATGAATATTGCCGACAAAAAGCGGGTATTGCGCGAGATGTTGTTTGCGCGGCGCTTCGAGGAGCACTGCTACGAGGCCTATGTCGAACGCAAGATCGGCGGCTTTCTCCACCTCTACCCCGGCCAGGAGGCGTGTGCCATCGGCGTGATGGAGGCGGCCCGCCCCGGCCACGACTACGTCATTACCGGCTATCGCGACCACATCCACGCCATCAAGTGCGGCGCCGAGCCCAAGGCGGTGATGGCCGAGCTGTTCGGCAAGGAGAGCGGCTGCAGCAAGGGGCGCGGCGGCTCGATGCACATCTTCGACGTGCAACACCGCTTCATGGGCGGCTACGCGCTGGTGGGCGGCCCTTTCCCGCTGGCGGCCGGCATGGCCAAGGCGATCAAGCTGAAGGGGGGCGACGAGATCGCCATCTGCTTCCTCGGCGACGCCGCCAACAACCAGGGCACCTTTCACGAAACCCTCAACATGGCGGCGGTGTGGGAACTGCCGGTGCTGTTCGTCTGTGAAAACAACCTGTACGGCATCGGCACCGCCATCCACCGCTCCACCGCCGTCACCGAACAGTACAAGCGCGCCTGCGCCTATGGCATCACCGCGGCCCAGACCGACGGCCAGGATATCGAACGGGTGTTCGAGGCGGCGAAGATCGCCGTGGAGTTCGTCCGCTCCGGCCAAGGGCCCTATTTTCTCGAACTGCTCACCTACCGCTATCGCGGCCACTCCATGTCTGACTCCGGCGCCTACCGTACCCGCGACGAGGTGGAGGAGTGGGCCAAGCGCGATCCCATCCAGATCCTGCGCGAGCGCCTCATCAAGGCGGGCGAACTCAGCGAGGAGGAGTACCAGGCGATGGACAAGGCGATCATGAGCGAGCTCGACAAGGAGATCATCCCCTACGCCGCCAGCGCTCCCGAACCGAAGGTGGAGGAGCTGGAGAAGTATGTCTTGGCGGAGAACGATCCATGGGTTCATCCGCAGACGAAAGGGGAGGCACGCTGATGGCCGTGATGATGTACTGGGAGGCGATCCGCCGCGCCCATGACGAAGAGATGGCGCGCGATCCGCTGGTGATCTGCATGGGTGAGGATATCGGCGTGGTGGGCGGCACCTACAAGGCGACCAAGGGACTCTATGACAAATATGGCCCCGAGCGCGTCATCGACACCCCCATCACCGAGAACAGCTACACCGGCCTTGGCATCGGCGCCTCGTTCCTCGGCGTGCGCCCCATCATCGAACTGATGTCGGTCAACTTCGCCTGGCTGGCGATGGATCAGATCTTCAACTCCGCCGCCAAGGTGCGCTACATGTCGGGCGGCCAGCTGGAAGCACCGGTGGTGATCCGTTCCCCGGGCGGCACCGCGCACCAGCTCGGTGCGCAACACTCGGCACGCATGGAGAAGGTCTTCATGGGCATCGCCGGGCTGCGCGTGGTTACCCCCTCCAATCCCAAGCAGGCGTATGGCCTGCTGAAGAGCGCGGTGCGCTGCAACGACCCGGTGTTCATCAACGAACACGAACTGATGTACAACATGAAGGGCGAGGTGCCCGACGAGGAGTATTTCCATCCGCTGGAGGGTTCCGAGGTGACGCGCCAGGGACGCGACGTGACACTGTTCGGCTACAACATCTCGGTGCACTGGTCGATGCAGGCGGCGGAGATCCTCGCCAGGGAGCACGGCATCGAGGCCGAAGTGGTCGATCTCTATGCACTCGCGCCGCTGGATCG
>DASWUD010000232.1:0-24837 GCA_036401755.1 Gammaproteobacteria bacterium | reverse complement strand
GTAATTACAAGTCGGAAACGCTGTTGGAGGATGTCAAGGTACTGGCGGTGGACCAGACGGCCTCGCCTGAAAAGGATAAGCCAGTCATTGTCCGGGCAGTGACCCTTGAGTTGTCGTCGCATGAGGCTGAGAAGCTGGTGCAGGCCACCCAGGAGGGCACCGTGCAACTCGCTTTGCGCAATCCGCTGGATGACAGCAAGAAGCAGCAAGAGCAAGAGGTCGCCAAGGCGACGCCCCCGCGCAAGGCAACGATCAGCAAGACAACCAACCTTCCGAAACCGATCACCGTCATCCGGGGAACCAAAGTCACCACTTCCCAGGTAAAGCTGTGAAGGTTTTATTCAGAGCCGGGCACCTGCCCACAGTAGGGAGACATCTTCAATGAGTAATACACGCAACCCCTGTACGCCTCTCGTACCCATCTTGATGCTGCTTGGCATGCTCGGACTCCCGTTTGTGGCCCGTGCACAGGTGACGCTGGAAAGCGGCACTGAAAAGCAGGCGGTCGAGGTGGCACTGAATCAGTCGGAAATCATCAATATCAATCAGCCCGTGGCCAAGGTCTCCGTGGGCAACCCTGATATTGCCGACATTCTCATCCTCCGTTCCCGCCAGCTGTATGTGGTGGGCAAGAAGCTGGGAACGACCAATGTCATTCTGTGGGATAACCAGAACCAGGTGATCCGTGCCGTTGGCATCGAGGTTACCCACGATCTGCAAGGACTCAAGGCCAAACTGCACCAGGTGATGCCGGACGAAAATATCGAGGTCCGTTCCTCGCAAGGCGCCATCGTGCTGAGTGGTGAGGTGAGCAGCACCCCGCGCATGGAGGCCGCGCTGGAGTTGGCGCGCAGTTACCGGGATGGCGACGCGAAGGACGCGACCGGCGTGCTCAACATGATGCAGGTGGGCGGGGCCCAGCAGGTGATGCTGGAGGTGCAGGTCGCCGAGGTATCGCGCAATTTCCTCAAGCGCATCGGCTCCAAGTTTCAGGCCATCAACGCGGATACCTATCTGACGCTCGGCGCGGCCAATAATGGCACGTCACTCAGCCCGGTGACGGAAAATCCGATTTATGGCGGAGGACAGACGCTCCCCTCCGATGTTACCAAGGTGATGCGCGACTCGATGCGCATTCCCAGCACGGGGCTGTTTGCCAGTTATCTGGATGGCACCACCCTGTTTGACCTGGTCATCGACGCCGCCCAGGAAAACGGCTTGGCCAAGGTGCTGGCGGAGCCGACCCTGACTACGCTCACCGGGCAGGAGGCCACCTTCAGGGCCGGCGGCGAATTTCCCATACCGGTGGCCGGTGGTGCCACTCAGGGGACCACGATTATGTTCAAGGAGTTCGGCATCAGTCTCGGCTTCCTGCCCACCGTGCTCGACTCCGGCACCATCAGTCTCAAGTTGAACATCAAGGTCAGTGAGCTGAGCAACCAGAATGCGGTGAAGGTGAGTGTCCCGGATAGCGGCAGTGCTTTCCTCGTTAACTCCCTAACCACGCGCGGCGCAACCTCGACGGTGGAGTTGGGTAACGGTCAGACCATGGGTATCGCAGGCCTCATCAATGAGAACCTGCGCGAACAGGTCAGCAAATTTCCCGGGCTCGGTGACATTCCCATTCTGGGCAACTTGTTCCGCAGCCAGGAGTACGTGAAAGGGAAGACGGAGCTGGTGATTCTGGTGACGCCGCATTTTGCCAAACCGATCGATCGCAAGGAACTCACCCTGCCCACCGACAAGTTCGTCGAGCCCTCGAACATGGAGTTCTACCTGATGGGCTACACAGAAGGCCGCGCCAAGAAGAACAAGGAGCAACCGGTGCCCATGCAGAAAGGCAGCGTCGAAGGACAATTCGGTCATGAACTGTAAGGTGGACGTCATGAAGAGAGCGATGGCAAATAGCAAGACGATTTTGATGGGACTGACCTTGGCACTGTTGCTGACCGGTTGTGCTACCCCCTCTTCCGAGGAGGATTTCGGCAACTCGGTGCGGCAGATGATTGACGCCCAGAAGTACACCCCTCCCGAGCAGAAAGAGCACAGCTTGCCGAGGCTCGATGGCCAGAAGGGTGAGGCCGCCTTCAAACAGTACCGCACGGATGCAGTAAAGCCGCAGAGCCTCACTCCAGTCATGGGGCATGGTGCTGCGCCTGCGGGCCAGCGCTGACCGGGAGAAATCATTGTGCGCACAAGCGGCCAAATACAACGGCGACAGCGCGGGGCCATCCTTCCCATTGTCGCCATCTCGCTGGTGGCAATTCTGGGGATGGCAGCGTTGGCGCTGGACATGAGCCACGCCCATCTCGAGAAGACACGACTGCAAAACAGCCTCGACGCCGCGGCCCTGAGTGCCGCCAAGGTGCTGGATCAGACACGCAGCACGCAGATGGCCGAGGCCGAGGGGCGCGCAACCTTCGAGAGCAATGCGCAGGCGCCGGGAAACCAGGCGTTGGGTGCGGCGCTGCACGAAGGTTCGACAACTGTGATTGTGGAGTTTTCCGCCACGCTGAATCCATTTGTGCCAGCCAGTGAACCGGCGCGCTATGTGCGCATCAAGACCGAGGGCTATCAGGTCGAGAACTGGTTTGCGCCGCTGTTTGGACTGGAGGAGACGGCAATCGCCACCAGTGCGGTGGCCGGTCCCAGCCCGGCACTGCAGAAGACCTGTAACGTGGTGCCGATGATGGCCTGCGGCACACCACAGGAGGAAAGCCCCGCAGGCACCACCTTCGGCTATCAACGCAATGATGTGGAGATGCTGAAAATAGGTGCGGGTGACAGCTCCTCGGTAGGGCCGGGAAATTTCTATCTGGTTCGCCTCGATGGCAGCGCGGGCGGTGCCGACATTCGTGATGCGACCGCGGGCAGCTACGACCACTGCATGAGCACCGGCTCGGCGGAGAGTATCGAGACCGAACCCGGCAACACAGTGGGCCCCTTTGCGCAGGGCATCAATACCCGTCTTGGGATCTACAACGGTCCGGTCAACGCCACGGACTATCCGCCCGACTGGTTTACCCAGCACGAGCCTTACACGGAAGCTGATTATCAGAACAAGGTGTCACCCGCCTACGACCTGGACTGGTATCTGAATCAGATGTCGGGTGTGGACCCCGCCAGTCCACCCAGCGGGGAACCCGGCCGGCGCATTCTCACCATCCCCATCGGCAAGTGCGACGGCCTGGCCAATGGACAGAGCTCCGTTGAATTGCTGGGCTTCGGCTGTTTCTTTCTGGTGGATGAGATGAAGCAGAACGGTCAGGCCACCCTCTATGGACAATTCAAGGACGATTGCGGTGGCCGTGGTGTGCCGGGTCCCGAACCTGGCGTCGGGCCGGGACCGCACATCATTCAGTTGTACAAAGATCCGGATACGCTGGATAGCTGACAGAAGATTTGGCAGGAGTGGAGAGCGCATGAGGCCACGCATGAAACAGATTGAATTACAACGCGGGATCGCTGCCCTGGAGTTTCTCCTCGTGGCGCCGCTGCTGATCATGGTGGTGCTGGCCGTGAGCGAGATGGGGTGGGCCTTTCATCAATACCAGGCCATGACCCGGGCCACGCGCGATGGCGCCCGCTATGCCGCGTCCAACGCACTGCTCGGGAGTATCGGCATCATTTATCTCCGGGCCAGCGTGATCCAGCAGACCAGTAATCTGGTGGTGTACGGCAATGTCAATGGCGGCGGTGAGCCGCTGCTGCCGGGCTGGAGTATTGGGGATATCACCGTGACCAGTCCTGATTCGGAGCACGTCACCGTCTCCGCACGTTATGGGTACATCCCACTGGTGGGCACCATTCCCGCGTTTTACGGTGGCCAGCCGCTGAACCTCACCTTTGAGATGCACAGCACCGTGCAAATGAGGGCGCTATGAAGATACGGTCGCAACGGGGCGCTCATACCGTCGAGTTTGCCGTGGTCGGCTCGATGTTTTTTGTTTTGCTGTTTGCCGCCATCGAGTTTGGCCGGCTGATGTTCGTCTGGAACACCCTCGACGAAACGAGCCGGCGCGGTGCCAGGGTTGCCGCGGTATGCCCGATAAACAGTGCCGCCATCAAGCGCGTGGCATTGTTTGACACGCCAGGATCATCGGGCAGTAGTCCGCTATTGCCAGACCTGAGTGAGGCAAACATATACATCGACTATCTGGACGCAGCGGGCACGTCGCTGAGCGATCCAGCCAGTAGCTATCTCGACATCGCCTATGTGCGTAGTTCGGTGATCAACTATCACCATCACCTGATCATTCCATTTTTTACTCAAGAATTGGTACTGCCACCGTTCACCACGGTATTGCCGCGGGAAAGCCTCGGGGTCTCGGCGGAAGGAACGGGATGTTTCGGAACGATAAGCTGATTGACAGCAATGAGGACCATTTATGAAAGCACACACGAAGGTATTACTGGCCGGACGTAGCGCCGCTGAACTGCAAGTGCTGGAAAATGCGCTCGAAGGCCAGGCACACCTCGAGCTCAGCAAACGGCACATTACCAATGGCCATTCCGATCCCCTCTACAACCTGACGGAACTGCCCGATATCCTGATTTTCTGCACCACCGTTGCCTGGGAGGAGGAGCTCAAATCCCTGGGCGAGCGCCCACTGTCGACTCGCCCGCCCACTGTGGTGATCGGCGCTGGCAACACCGCCATGATGCGCAGTGCGATGCGCGTGGGGGCGAAGGATTGCTTCAGTTTTCCGGTGGCGCCGTCGGAGCTGCTCGAGTCACTGCAACGGATCGAGCGCGAGTGGCGCAGCGAGTCAAGCGAGGAAGACAATCCCGATCGCTTCGTGGTCGTAATCAACGCCAAGGGAGGATCGGGCGCCAGTACCATCTCGGCGACCTTGGGTCATGGTCTGGCCTATCGCATTGGCCAGCGTGTCGCCCTGGTGGACATGGATATGCAGTTTGGCAATCTCCCCTCGCTGTTCGATCTGCCGCCGGCAGGGGGGCTCATCGATGCAGCATTGCGTGCAGACAGCATCGATGCCATCGCCCTGGAGGGGCACATGCTGAAACACAAGAGCGGCCTGCACCTTCTGGGCAATACCCCGCAGCAACTCGTGGTACCCGGTGAGGTTGAAGAGGCGCGTATGCGCAAGCTGATGGAGCTCCTGCGCACAAGCTACGACCATATCATTGCTGATCTGCCCCGTCAGATCGATGGCATCACCGGGCTGCTTCTGGAGTCAGCCGACCGGGTGCTGCTGGTGGTGCAACAGAGCGTTTCGCATATACAGGACGCCAAGCAGATGCTGCGCTACCTCACTACCTATCTGGGTGTACCCGAGCAACGTATCACCATCGTCGTCAACCGGTGGGACAAGCGCGCGCCGCTTTCGTCCAGTGACATCGAAAAGGCATTGGGGATAAAAGACCTATTGTGCATTCCCAACGATTTTGCGCGCGTGGCCGAGAGTGCCAATCTCGGCACCCCCTTGTTGGAATCCGCCCCCTCCTCGCAGGTGAGCCGCGCCATGATGCGGCTGGCCGAAATGTTGAGCGGAAAAAAAGCCGCAGCGGATGAGTCGGGCCTGGGCAAGGTATTCCGTAAATGGGCAGGAGCGTGAGGAGAGCGTCATGACATTGAGCAGAGCAAAAGATCTTGCCGGGCAGATGAGTGCGACGGCTGCGTATCCTGCGGAGCAGGCCCAGGCACAGCGCGCCGAGGAGGAGCAGGAGCATCTCTGGAAACAGAAAATCCATTCAAAACTGATGAAGGTGCTCGATCTTTCGCTGATCGGCACCTTGGGGCGCGAGGAAGCGCTGGTACAGATCCACGACATCGGACAGCGGCTGATGGCGGAAGAGTCGATCCCTCTCACCCTGGCGTCGCGCCAGCGCATCGTCCAGCAGATCCAGGATGAAATACTCGGGCTCGGCCCGCTTGAACCACTGCTGGCGGACAAGAGCATCTCCGACATCCTGATCAACGGCCACGACAACATCTACGTGGAGCGCAACGGCAAACTGGAAAAGGTGAATGTGCGTTTCCATCACGACACGCACCTGATGAATATCATCGATCGCATCGTCTCCAGTGTCGGGCGACGCATCGACGAATCCTCGCCGATGGTGGATGCCCGCCTCAAGGACGGCTCGCGCGTCAACGCCATCATCCCGCCGCTGGCGGTGGACGGCCCTTTGATGTCAATCCGTCGTTTCTCGATCGGCAAGCTGTCGGTGGAGGCGTTGATGGAGAAAGGGAGTCTGACGCCACCCATCGCCCGCGTGCTCGAAGGGATCGCCAAGGGACGGCTCAACGTGCTCATTTCCGGCGGCACCGGCTCGGGCAAGACCACGCTGCTCAACGTGATGTCGAGCTTTGTGCCGCACGACGAGCGTATCGTGACCATTGAGGATTCGGCGGAGCTGCAGCTGCAGCAGCCGCACGTGGTGCGGCTGGAGACCCGGCCGCCCAACATCGAAGGCAAGGGTGAAGTGACCCAGCGAGACCTGGTGCGCAACAGTCTGCGCATGCGACCGGACCGCATCATCGTCGGCGAGGTGCGTGGCGCCGAAGCGATGGACATGCTGCAGGCGATGAACACCGGTCACGACGGCTCGATGACCACCATCCATGCCAACACTCCGCGCGATGCCCTCACCCGTATCGAGAACATGGTCTCGATGAGCGGTGCCACCATGCCGGTGAAAGCGATCCGCGCCCAGGTCGCCTCGGCCATCGACGTGGTACTGCAGGTGGAGCGTCAGGAAGATGGCACGCGCCGCCTGGTAAGCGTGCAGGAGATCAACGGCATGGAGGGGGAGATCATCACCATGTCGGAGATCTTTACCTTCCGTCGACGGGGGCGTAATGAGCAAGGCAAGGTGATGGGAAGCTTCGTGGCTACCGGCATCGTGCCCCACTTCCACGAGCATCTCAAACAGCGTGGCATCGTCCTCGACCTGGCCCTCTATAACCCCAACCACGAGGATTGAGCCATGGACGCGATGGGAGACAAGATCTGGATTTTTGTGGCCATGGTCTTCGGCGCGGTGTTTCTGCTGTCACAGGGGTTGGTGACACCGGTATTCGGTGAAAACAGCAGCGCGCGCAAACGGTTGCGTCACCGCATGAAGGAGCTTGTGGCAACGCAGGATCCGGAGCGGCGCCTATCCTTGCTGCGACACCAATACCAGCACGACCTCAAACCGGTGGAAAAGTGGCTGGAGTCGCTGGCCGTGTTGCAGCCACTTGCCGCTCTGATTGCCCAGAGCGGAGTCTCGATCCCCGCCTACCGGATTGTCGCCATGGCGCTTGGCCTGGCCGCACTGGCGGGCACCGTGGCCTTCGGCATGCTCAAGGTGTATTGGGTGGTGGCATTGGCGGCCGCTGCGGGGGCGTTCGCACCCGTGCTCTATCTCAGAAACAAGCGCGCCAAACGCATTGCCCGTATCGAAGAGCAGCTGCCGGATGTGGTGGATGTGATTATTCGTGCGTTGCGTGCCGGACATCCATTTGTCGAGGCGGTGCGGCTGGTATCGACCGAGATGACCGGTCCAGTGAAGGAGGAGTTCAATACCACCTTTAACGAAATCAATTACGGTGGTGATGTGCGTGCTGCCTTGGTGGGCCTGCTGCAGCGCGTGCCCAGCATTCTGATCATGGCGCTGATCACGGCGGTGCTGGTGCAGCGGGAAACGGGTGGCAATCTGGCTGAGGTACTGGAAAAGATCGCATCAGTGATTCGTGGCCGTTTCCGCTTTCAGCGCAAGGTGCGCACCCTCTCCGCCGAAGGGCGCATCTCCGCCTGGGTGCTGACCATGACGCCCTTCGTGCTGTTCGTGCTGATTACCCTGGTCAATCCCGACTATATGCCGATGCTCACCAACAGTCCCCGCGGCGGCAATCTGATTGCGATCGCGGCAGTGTTGATCATCGTCGGTGTCTTTTGGATCAAGAGAATTCTCAACGTCAAGGTATAGAGAGGTCATTCCATGGATTACCTCATCGGTATTCTTAGCAAACTCCTGCATGACAAGCACACGGCAGAGACAGCCTTTGTCATTCTCATGGCCATCGCCGTCTTCAGTCTGGGGCTGGCCGGTATGTTTCTGGCTTCGACACTGTTTCATCCGGTGCGCAGCAGGGTGCGCAATTTCACGACAACAGAACAGAGTGAGAAGCCGGAGGGGCGCTTGCGATGTATGGTGCGCAGCGTGGCGCCCTATGTGTTGCCGAAAAAAGATGGCGAGCGGTCCAAGATTCAGGAGCGTCTGATCCATGCGGGTTTTCGCAACGACAGCGCCATGCAGGTGTTTTACGCGATAAAGACCATTCTGATCTTCGGTCTGCCGATGGTGGTGTTTGTCGGGTTGCGCTGGGTGCCGGGCGTCACGGCGTCACAGTTGCTGGAAGCGGCCGCAGTGGCAACACTGGTGGGTACACTCGGACCAAATTACGTCCTTAACAAAATGATCGCGCGACGCAAGCGGCTCCTCTACAACGGTTTTCCTGATGCGCTGGACCTGTTGGTGGTGTGTACCGAGGCAGGTTATGGCCTCAAGCCTGCGCTGCAGCGGGTTGCCGATGAGCTGATGGTGGGCCATCCCGATCTGGGCGAAGAGCTGGCGCTGGTCAATACAGAGATGCTCGCCGGGGTCGATCGGGTCGACGCCCTGCGCAATCTGGCCTATCGCACCGGTCTGGAAGACATCAGTGGCCTGGTGGCACTGCTGAGTCAGAGTCTGCGTTTTGGTACCAGCATCGCCGATTCGTTGCGGATCTATTCGGAAGAGTTCCGTGACAAACGCATGCAAAAAGCGGAGGAGGAGGCGGGCAAGATCTCCACCAAGATGGTCTTTCCGCTGGTGCTGTGCATGTTCCCCGCCTTCTTCGTGGTGGCCATCGGGCCTGCCGTCATCGGCCTGCTGGATCATTTTCAGGTTCACTAACAACACAACAAGGAGTTCCCCATGGCGACGATGAAGTGCAGTGGCTGGCGGGTTGGGCTGATGGTGGGTTTTCTCGCGCTCGCCGGCTGTGCGAGCGGCCCGCAAACCAAGAGCGGCAACAAATATTCCGAGTTGTACAGTGGCAAATCGGAGCTGACATTCTCCACTCTGATGCCGGTGGAGTCCGCGGCGGAAGGTGTGGCGCGGGGCGACAAGGCCTATGCAGAAGGAAAACTTGATCTCGCAGTGTTTGAGTACATCCGTTCGCTGGAGCTTGATCCGAACAATGCCGAGACCTTCTACAAGATCGGTGCCATCAACCTCTACAAGAACGCCCTGACGAAGGCGGAGTCAGCTTTCAGACTGGCGTTGGCACGTAATTCCAAACACGCCGGTGCACGCGAGGGGCTGGGGCTGATCCTGCTGCAGCAGCGCAACTACACCCAGGCACAGGAGAATCTGGAGCTTGCCACGCAGTACGATACGCGTCGCTGGAAATCGTTCAATGCACTGGGCATCCTGGCGGATCTGAGCGGCCATTCCGTCGAAGCGCGTTACCGTTATGAAGCCGCGCTCCGTTTGTCACCCCAGAACGCCCAGGTGCACAACAATCTTGGTTACTCCTACTATCTCGCCGGTAATTGGGCCAAGGCAGAAGATGAATACCGCGCGGCCTTGAATGCAGATCCCGAGCACGTGCGCGCCTGGCGCAACCTCGGCCAGCTACAGACTCGGCGCGGTCGCTATGAGGAGGCGCTCGAAGCCTTTACGCATGGCATGGACGAGGCCGCCGCCTATAACACCATGGGCTATATCTGCATGAATGAAAACCAATACGAACGCGCCGAGAGCTTTTTCAAAAAGGCGATGCGTATTTCGCCCAGCTATAACGTGGCGGCCAACGAAAATCTGGAGCAGCTGCAAAGGTTGCGCAAACGGGAGCAGCAACGTTAAGCGCAGCGAACCGGAGGGCACTCAATGGTGAATGCGCAATTGATTATAACGGTCGCGCATCGTGTGGTGGCCCAGGTAGGCGGGCGCTATCTCTTCCAGCGCCCTGGGCTTGAAGCCGAAAAGCTCCGGGAACGGGCAGGCACAGACGTTGGGAACCTGTGCTGAAAGATAATTGTCGCGGGAAAAGGGCTTGCCGGGAATATATTCGAACAGCTCGGCCTGCAGGCGCGACGCCCAGTCGGGCAGGGGGATGATGAGGTGCGGGCTGTGGATGGTGTGCGCGACATAGCGCACCAGCTCCAGCAGGGTGTATTCGTGCGGACCACACAGCTCATAGCTCTGACCGTGGGTGGCGCTATTGTCTATGGCGCGGGCGTAGGCCTCGACCACATCGAGCACGTAGACCGTGGCAAAACGCGCCTCGGGGACCGCGAGGGGAAAGAGCAGCGGTGTCCTGCGCAGCAGTTTGGCGAAGCGGCGTAGAAAGCTGTCACCGGGACCGAAGATCACCGAGGGACGGAAGGTAGTGACATGGAGGCCGGAGTCGAGCACCAGCTGCTCCCCTTCACCCTTGGTGCGCTGGTAGTGGCTGGGACCGTTGAAGGTATCGGCACCGAGGGCGCTCATGTGTAACAGCCGCGCGATGCCATTGGCACGGCACGCCTCGATCACCTTGCGCGGAAACTCCACATGGGCGCGGCGAAAGCCGCTGCCGTCGTGTCCCCGTTCATTGAGGATCCCCACCAGATTGATCACCACATCGCAGCCGGCAAGCGAGCGGGTGAGCGCCGCCGGCTCATGGGGGTCGAGCGCGATGATATCCAGATTCGGTAGCACCAGCAGGTCGCGGTGGCGTTCATAGTTGCGGGTCAGCACGCGCAGGTTATGGCCGTCGCGGGCGAGACGCGCGCAGAGGTGGCTGCCGACGAATCCCGAGCCGCCGAGGACGGCGATGGTGTGGGTGGTCATGGTGATGCACCTCCTGATTTCGCGGGAATGATCCTCACAACGACAGCCAGACCTATATACTAGTTAACATTCATAAATTTTCCGGGGGGGACGACATGGCATTCACGGCAATCAATCCGGCGAACGGCGAGGTGCTGGCGGAGTATCCGCACTGGAGCCCGACTGATCTGGATTGCGCCCTGCAGGCCGTCGCCGCCGCGAGCCCGAGCTGGGCGCGCACCCCCATCGCCAACCGTTGCGCACTGATGCGCCGCGCCGGGCAGTTGCTGCGTGACTGGCGCGAGGATTTGGCGCTTCTCATCAGCAGAGAAATGGGCAAGCTGCTGCGCGACGCTCGCATCGAGGTGGACAAGTGTGCGCTGGCTTGCGACTACTATGCAGAGCACGGCCCCGCGTTCCTCGCTGACGAGGTGATCGCCACGGATGCCGCCAGGAGTTACATCGCCTGGCAGCCGCTCGGCACGGTGCTGGCGGTGATGCCGTGGAATTTTCCGCTCTGGCAGGTATTTCGTTTCGCCGCGCCGGCCCTGGTGGCGGGCAACACCGCGGTGCTGAAACACGCCTCCAACGTACCGGGGTGCGCGCAGGCCATCGAAACGCTGTTGCTGGAAGCAGGTTTTCCCCCCGATGTGTTTCGCACCTTGATGATCAGTGCGAGCGATGTAGAGGCGGTGATTCGCGACCGGCGCATCCATGCGGTGACGCTCACCGGTTCGGAGCCCGCCGGGCGCCAGGTGGCAGCAACGGCGGGGGCGGTGTTGAAGAAGTGTGTGCTCGAACTGGGTGGCGCGGATCCCTTTGTGGTGTTGAGGGATGCCGATCTGGAGCTGACCGTGGCCCAGGCGGTCGCCTCACGCTTTCTCAACGGTGGTCAAAGTTGCATTGCGGCAAAACGGTTCATCGTCGTCGATGAGATCGCCGCTGAGTTTCTGCACCGGTTCAAGGCGGCGGTGGAGAGGCTGGTGCCGGGTGACCCGTTGCACGAGGAGACGACACTGGCGCCACTGGCGCGCCCCGATCTGCGCGAGGAGTTGCATCGGCAGGTGATGGAGAGCGTTGCAGCGGGGGCGGTGCTGGTCACCGGCGGCCACTCGCTGGAGGGGGCGGGAAACTTTTACGCCCCGACCATTCTCGACCAGGTGGCACCGGGGCAGCGTGCCTATCGCGAGGAGCTGTTCGGCCCGGTGGCCAGCGTGATCCGGGTGCGCAATGAGGCCGAGGCTCTGTGCGTCGCCAACGACAGCGAATTCGGATTGGGCGGGAGTGTCTGGACGGCAGACACTGCGCGCGGTGAGCAGTTCGCCCGGCAGTTGGAGAGCGGCTGCGCCTTCGTCAACGGCATGGTAAAGAGTGATCCGCGTCTGCCGTTTGGCGGCATCAAACACTCCGGCTTTGGCCGCGAGCTGTCGCATCTGGGCATGCGTGAATTTGTGAATGCCAAGACGATCTGGATCCGTTAGCAAGCAATAGAGAGTGAACGTCACGGGCGTGGAGGGGTTGATGAAACGCTGGTTGTTATTGTGGCTGTCCGTGTGGGCGCCCCTGCTGTTTGCCGCAGACGAGGGGCTGGAGGCGGGGATGGTCAATCCGGGCCACGTGCAGAAACCGGCCTGGTTCAAGGAGTCGTTCCTGGAGCTGCGCGAGGACCTTGCCGAGGCGGAGCAGGCCGGCAAGGGAGTGCTGCTCTACTTCTATCAGGATGGCTGCCCCTATTGCGAGCGCCTCATCAACGTCAATTTTTCCCAACCTCAGATCAGTGCCAAGACCCGCAGCAAGTTTGATCTCATCGCCATCAATATGTGGGGCGATCGCGAGGTGACCGACCTCAAGGGCAAACGCATGAGCGAGAAGCAGTTTGCGCTGGGCATGAAGGTGCAGTTCACCCCAACCCTGCTGTTTCTTGACGGCAAGGGCAATGTGGTGCTGCGCATCAACGGCTATTATCCGCCGCACAAATTTTCCGCGGCGCTCGACTACGCCAGTGGCGATGCGCAGGCGGGTGAAAGCTTTGCCGCCTATCTTGCGCGCCTGAACCCCACCCCCGTCTCCGGCACGCTGCATAGTGAGGTCGGGTTCATGCAGCCACCCTATCAGCTGGCGATCAAGGGGGCAAAGAAACCGCTGCTGGTACTGTTCGAACAGAAGGAGTGTCCGGGTTGTGACGAGATGCATGGCGAGGCATTCCAGCGTCCCGAGATACGTGCCCTGCTTAACCGTTTCGACGTGGCGCTGGTCGATATCTGGTCCGAAGAGATGCTGCAGACCAATACCGGAGAGCAGCTCACCGCGAAGGAGTGGGCGCGCCGGATGAACATCCAGTACACGCCGAGCCTGGTCTTCTTCAACACCATGGGCAAGGAGGTGTTCCGCACCGAGGCCTACCTGCGGCCGTTCCACCTGCAGGCGGCCCTCGACTACGTGAGCTCGGGCGCCTATCGCGAGCAGAAGGAGTTTCAGCGCTTCGTGCAGTCGCGCGCCGAGGCGCTGCGCGAAGGCGGGAGCGAGGTCGAGCTCTGGAAATGATGCGCAGCCACCCATGGCGTTCATCTCTTCACTAGAGCCCTGCCGATGGTGAGCGTTGCGGCGCTGGCTGCTTACCTGCTACTGGGTGTCGCTGCCGGGGTGCTGGCCGGGATGCTCGGGGTGGGGGGCGGGCTGGTGATTGTTCCCGTACTGCTGTGGCTGTTTGCCCTGCAGGGCTTCGATGGCGGGGTGGTGATGCACCTTGCCGTCGGCACCTCGCTGGCCACCATTGTATTTACTTCGCTCTCCTCCATCCGCGCCCACCACCGGCGCGGCGCGGTGCTCTGGCCAGTAGTGGCACAACTGACACCCGGGGTCATCCTCGGCGCGTGGCTGGGCGCAGCCGTTGCCAACCTGCTGCCTACCAGTAGCCTGCGCACACTATTTGCCGGGTTCGAGCTGTTGGTCGCCGGGCAGATGGCCTTCGAATATGCGGCATCACCCCATCGGCAGTTGCCGGGCCGCTTCGCCATCGGTGGCGTGGGGCTGTGCATCGGTACTGTCTCGGCGGTGGTCGGCATCGGCGGTGGCACGCTCACCGTACCATTCCTCACCTGGTGCAATGTGGCGATGCGTAACGCGGTCGCCACCTCGGCGGCCTGTGGGCTGCCCATCGCGCTCGCCGGGGCTATCGGTTTTGTTGTTAGCGGCTGGCACCATCCGGCACTTCCTGCCGCAAGCAGTGGTTACCTCTATTGGCCGGCGCTGTTCGGCATTGCCCTCACCAGCATGCTCTTTGCGCCGCTGGGCGCACGCCTGGCACACACCCTGCCGGTGCGCACGCTGAAGCGCTTCTTTGCCCTCTTTCTCGCCCTGCTTGGTATCAGGTTGTTGCTGGCATGAAGCGGCTTGCCCTGGTTATGGTCATGCTGGCACTGCTGCCGCTCACCGCGGTGGCCGCGAGTGATCCCCTGCCCACCGTGGCAGCCATTCACTTCACGGGCAACAAGGTTACCAATGACAAGGTGATGTTGCGGGAGATGGTGATCCATGTCGGCGATCCGCTCGATGCCGAGCGTATCGAAAGGTCGCGGCAGGCGATCATGAATCTGGGTCTCTTCAAGTCGGTTACGGCGAGCGTGGAGGAGGGCAATGTATTATTGATCACGGTGGTCGAGCGCTATTACATTCTGCCGCTGCCGCTGCTCGATGCACGTCCCGAGGGGGATTACAGCTATGGTGCCGAGCTGCGCTTCGACAATCTCGCCGGGCTTAATCAGCGTTTCAAACTCACCTACGAGGAGAAGGATTCTGTCACCAAGGATCTCCCCCATGCCAAGGAGGGGGGCATCACCTATGCCTATCCGCGCCTGAATGACAGTGCCTATCAGCTCGATTTCTCATCGAAGGTCAAACAGTACGAATTCCCCTGGCCTGATAAATATGCGCCGCAGGCCCATTACCGCATCGATGCCTGGAATACCTCACTCAGCCTGTCGCGCTGGGCCAATGACGAGGGGGTTAGCCGTGGCTGGCGCTATGGCGCGGGCCTCTCTCATCAGGTCAATGACTATCGCCTGATGGATGGCAGCGCCGGCGACCTCCTCGATGGGCAGGCGGTGAGCCTCAATGCCACGCTCGAGTCTGTGGAGGTGGACGACTATGCCTTCTACCGCGATGGCCGCATCTTTGGGGTACGCGGCGAACTCGGCATGCCGATTCTCGATTCCGATTTCAGCTTTTCCCGCGAGCAGGTCTACTACCGTGCTTACCACCATCTGCCATCCACGGGCGCCAACATCAACAGCCAATGGCAGTTCGGTTTCGCCAACGGCTGTTCATTCGACTGTGCGGCGTGGAAGCTCGGTGGCGGGAGTACCTTGCGCGGCTATGACTCGGAGTATGTCAGCGGCAACATCTTTGCACTGGCGAACCTGGAATATCACCATCCCATGAGCGGCTTCAATCAGTTGCGCGGTGTTATTTTTACCGATGTGGGAGACGCCTGGGGCGACATGGAGTCGATGACCCTCACCCATCTGAAGAGCTCGGTCGGTGTCGGCCTGCGCTGGACCGTACAGTCGTTTGTCGACATCACCCTGCGCGCCGATTTTGCCTATGGGTTGGATGCACAGAGCTACCATGGCTACTTTTCGACCCGCGCCAGTTTCTGAACAGCTTAGGCCTGGGCGTTGCGCCACTCTTGCGCGCGAAAGGTGAAGGCCTGGCCAAATCCGCCGACAAAACGGATCTCCGCAATGTGCAGGCGAAACAGGATGAAATCCGGAAACTCGAAGAGTCGCGCCGACTCCGGCAGCTTCTCCAGATAACGGTCGCGGTAAAGCAAGTAGCGCGGATCATCGCGTTCGATGATCTCCACACGCCCTTGCAGGGTGGCGCGCGGCAGCAATTGGGGATCGTCGCTGCCGTTGTCGCAGCTGCTCACTACCAGTGAGGCGTGCGGTTCGGCCAGCAGATTGCGCGTATGTTCCGCCAGGCGGCTCAGGTGCAACAGCACCCCGTCAAACTCATCACACACCCGATAGGCCACCATCGAGGCCTTCGGTTGCCGCGCCTCATCGACGCTGGCGAGGGCGGCCCAGCGCTGCCCGGCCACCAGCTGCACCAGTCGTTCGAGTTGTTCTGCGCGGCTCATGGTTTAGTGTGATGTTTTACGCTGCTTAATCATCCAGGGCAGGGTGCAGGCGAGCAGGGTGCAGACGATGAGGGCGCCGGCCGGCAGGTCAAACAGCAGCGACAGCAACAGCCCCAGGCCATAACCCGCCGCGCCAATCGCATACCCCTGCCAGAGCCCGCCGTGACCCCGGTTGCGACGGGCGGCGATGGCCGGCAGGATCAGACTGGCGAAGACCAGGTAGACACCCACCAGTTGTACCGAGAGGGTCACCGCCACCGCGAATAGTACATAGAAGACCAGCGGATGCTCCCGTCGCGGCAGAACAAACCATAGCAGCAGGATGACGCCGTAGATAATGGCCGGCAGCTGCAGGCTGGCGTAGTTCACCCACAGGATCTGGCCGACTAGCAGATCGTGCAGGTGCTCGCCGCCTTCCGGGTTGCGGGCCAGCAGCAAGATGCTGGCCGAGGCCGCGACGACGAACAGCACGCCGATCAGCGCCTCCTGGATGTCGGGCCACCAGCGCTCCAGGGTCCACAGTAGCAGAGCCCCCGCCAGTGCGGCGGCAAAGGCGGCGATTTGGGTGGCGGCACCGTGCTCCTCCCAACCCAGGTTGGCGGCGAGGATCACCCCGAGTCCGGCGATCTGGGCGATGGCCAGGTCGATGAAGATGATGCCGCGCCCCAGCACGTGACGCCCCAGGGGCACATGGGTGGAGAGCACCAGCAGCCCCGCCAACAGGGCGGGAATAAGTATGGCGAAATCGAGCTCAGCGAGACTCATGGAGCGCCCCCACCATCTTAGCGAGGGTGTCGTCGAACAGGCCGAACAGATCCTTGGCGCCATCGCTGCCCCCGACGGTAAAGGGGAGCTCAACGGCCGGCATGCCGGTCTCGTGCGACAGCCACTCGGCGGGACGCGACTCCTGATAGGCGGCGTAGATCACCATGCGCGCCGGTTTGGCCGCCAGCTCCGCCTTCAGCTCTGCCAGGTGAGCCGCCGAGGGTGGCACCCCCGGCTTCGGTTCCAGCTGACCGGCCTGCTGCAGCTCCAGCCAGTCGAACAGATAGGCCCACCCCTGGTGGTGGACGACCACACGCACCCCATGCAGCGGCGCGGCCTGTGCGTTCCAGCGCGCCAGCGCCGCCTGCCAGCGCTTGGCAAAGTCGGCACCGCGTGCGTCATAGTCGGCGGCATGGGCCGGGTCGAGCTGCTTGAGGCGCGCGGTCAGGGCCGTGGCGATGGTGGCGATGCGGCGCGGGTCCAGCTGCACATGGGGGTTGCCGGAAGGGTGGACATCCCCCATCGCCCGGTCCACCGTTGTGGGGACCTCCAGCCGCTCCACCTGCATGGCCGCCTCGAAATAGCCTGGCTTGCCCGGCTGGATGGCATTGTTGCCCGACTGGCGCAGCAGCATCGGCAGCCAGCCGATCTCCAGTTCGGCGCCACTGCAAACCAGCAGGTCGGCGCGGCGCAGTTTGGCGATGAGCGACGGGCGCGCCTGGATATGGTGGGGATCCTGGTGGGCGGTGGTGGCGGAGGTGATTTCGGCGCGGGTGCCGGCCAGCTCCTGGGTGAGCGCGGCCCACTCCGGCTCGCAGGCGAAGACGTCGAGGTCGGCGGCACTGGCCGGTTGGAACGCAGCTACCAGCACCAGGCTGGCAAAGATCCGAATAACATTTTTCATGTTCGTGCCCTCTTAGAACGAGTGGGCGCCATGGGCGCCCAGGCTCATCTGGTACTGCAGGAACCACTGGTGGTCGGTCACGAGGCTCGACTCATCGCGGTTGTACTGCAGGCGCAGACGACTGAATTCGCTGTTGGCATAGTCGACCATCACGCTGTTGCGTGTTGGTGTATGACCTTGCGTATCGAGCACCGTTCCGGTGAAGGCGGCGTCCGGGGTGTCGGTTTTGAGCTGGTCGTGGCGCAGGCCAACGCGCCAGCCGTGAATGAGCTGGTAGATCCCCTGCAGATACCAGCCGCTGCTGTTGCCGCTGTAGGGGGCCGCAAGGCCGCCAGCGGGGGTGAAGTCGCCCTCGCTCTGGTTGTGCAGATACTCGCCTTGCAGCTTGAAGTTGCGCTCGTAGTTATTGCCCTGCGGGGCCCACTTCCAGACAAAGTCGGCCACCAGCAACTGGCTGTTACCGCTGAACAAATCGTCACCGGCTGCGCTGGGGGTGAGACGCTCGACCGCCTTGGTCGCGAGCCAGGAGAGACCGGCGCGCCAGCTGTGGCTCTCGCCCACATCGTCGCCCAAATGGACGAAGGCCGACCAGGCGCCGCGACCACCATTGGCGCTGCCGCCGGCCGGGAAGTTGGCGCCGTTCAGCCACTCGCCACCCAATTCGGTGAAGAGCGCGGTGGGGGCCACCCAGCGCAGCTGCACCCCATCGTCCTGGTACTGGTTGCCGAGCAGCGCGCGGTAGGGGAGCGCGGCATCGACAAAGTCCCAGGTGTGGGCGTGTTGTTCGTTGAGATAACCGATGCCGGAGAAGAAGCGCCCGGCCCGCCCTGTCACCCCGTGGCCGAGGCTGGTGGTCTGGACATAGGCGTTCTCCACACTGCTGGTGCCGTCGCCCCCCAAGGCGAGGGTGAGCATGCCGTACCAGTCGGGATCGATGTTGGCGGAGAGCACCAGCTCTGATTCACCGAGGGAGAAACCGCGCTCACCCGGGCCCGTCTCTTCGGCCAGGGGAAAGCCGGGGAGCAGGTAGTTGGCCGGGTCGTGCTGCAGCTGGCCGTAGGTGCCGCTGAGGATCAGGGAGATATCGGGATTGAACGATTCGCCAGCGTGCGAGGCGCAGGGAAGCGCCAAAGTCGCCGCGACGAAGAGTCGACACAGTTTCATCTAGTTACTCCAATGGGCGATGAGGGGACGCCGCACCAAACGGTGCGGTCGCAGTCGTCTCACACCAGGTGGAGGGGCGGGGCGCGCGGCTGGAGCGGGGTGTAACCGGTGGTGGTGAGGGGGAGCGGCGCGGCAGCGAGCAGAACCAGCGGCGCCTGGTGGAAATCGCTGGAGAGCTGCAGCGCACCGGTGAGACCGTGGCCGAGCTGTGCCCCAGCCACGCAGAGTTCGCACACCTGGCCGTTGTCGTGGGCCTTGTATTCGTGCGTGATCCAACCCCACTGACTCAACAGCATGGTGAGCAGCAGCAACAGGGCCGGCAGGCGGCGCAGTAGGATCGGGCTGGTCATGGTCGGGCCACGGTAACGGCAGAGGGGGGAAAGATCAAGGAGGACGGCAGTAGCCGAGATGTGCCTCACGGCCAGCAGCAGATACTCCGGCAATAACTATCCGCTCGTTGTCTGCTGCTGCGATGCTCGCCTGCTAAAGCAACCACTTTATCCCCTCCAGCATCGCCGGTCGCACGACCTCTTCGGTGGTTCTTTTGCTGCCGGAGGGGCAGAGTTTGCTCAGCTCCGTGAATTTATCACCCAGCAGCGCAGTGATGGCAGGATCGACGACACACCTAAGGTCGAGAATGTGGTTGGCGCCATCGACGACATAGAGGATGTTATCGACGCCGCGGCGGCTGCCGCACTGGTATCTGCCACCGGTGTGCATGTCGTGCTGGGGAGTCGCAGGCTCGGAGAGCGCCTCGCACATGCGGATCGACATCTCCACAGGTACCAGTTCATCGGCATTGCCATGGATCATGAAGAGCGGAGGATGGTCGACGCCGCTGCGCACCAGCTCGGGAAAACTGTTCTCTGATACGAAGGGCGGCGGGTTGCTCTGAATGGTGGCGAGGTCGGGTACACCGAGAAACTGTCCGATGAGCTGGCGTCCTTCATGGTTCCAGGGATAGGTGTGCCCCAGCTCTTCCACATAGTTCTTGATGTCTGCCGGGGTATAGAAGACCAGTACCTTATCGATCTCATTGCCGCGGTGGGCGGCCAGCCACTGGGCCAGATGGGCGCCGGCCGACTGTCCTACCAGACTTACCCTGCTTCCGGGTTCTGCACCAAGAGCAGCGCCGTGCTCATTCACCCACTGCAGCGCCGCTTCGATATCGCTGACGATGAGCTCACCCGGTGCGACGTTGTCCACCGGTGCCGGGATGCGGCACTCCTGGGGGCCGTCGGCGTTGCCCATCAGACGGTAGTAGGGTTCGAAGACAATGAAGCCGCGCTCGGTGAGCTGGGAGACCAGCGCCTCGCCGCCGATGGCACCAAAGCCACGGTATTTCCAGGCACCGCCGTGGATCAGCAGCAACGGTTTGAGGTTTTGCTGACGGAGACTCTCCCGGTAGACGCGCATCTCCAGATGGCAGCCGTTCACTTCGCGATACTCCACCTGTTGCAGGAAGGGGCGGTGGTTGTCTTTGGGGGAGAGGGCGAGAATGTCGAGGGTGGGGCCGTAGCCTAATGTCCACTTGCTGTGTTTGCCGAGGGTGTCGTTATCGCTCCCCTCATTGGGCCAGGCGGCGGCGTTGCCGATGTAGGTTTGGTTGGTTGGACTGAGCAGGTTGTTTCTGCAGAAATCGAAGAAGGAGAGTGCTTTGTAGTCGACCGGCTGTGTGCATTCGGCGTCGGCATAGTAGCTCGGGGTGAAAAACGGCGCTTCGTCGAGCTCCTCCACTTTACTGCAGGAAAAAAAGCCGCGTTGATAGAGCGGCTCGCTGGGCTTGGTGTCGGTCAAGGCTTGCAGCAGCGCACAGCTGGCGTGATCCCTGGCGAGTTGCTCATCCTTCTTGGAGAACAGCGCGCAGCCGGAGAGTTGGGTGAGGATCAAAAGTGGCAGGAGAATGCGTCCAGGCTTCATGGTAATCCCTTGGGTTAGTGACGAGCGTGCATAACGCCTTGGGGGGAGTATAACGATTTAGTGCCTGCAACTGTGCACTGAGGGAGTTTGAGGGGGGGGGTGATGTCGCCCGGTGCTGAGGGGCGTTAGCCGCCAGTCATCGACATGAAGCGCAGTACCTGCTGCGGTTTTTCGTTGAACTCGTGCTTGTGCGGCTTGAGGGTGATGGCGCGCACGATGTGCTCCTCCAGCTCGGCATCACTGATGCCGGCGCGCAGCAGTGGGCGCAGCTCGTAGCTGTGGTCCTGGCCGAGGCACATGTAGAGGGTGCCATCCACCGAGAGGCGCACGCGGTTGCAGGTGTCGCAGAAGTGCTGGGAGATAGGGGTGATGAAGCCGATCTTCAGGTCGGTGCCGGCCACCTGCACATAGCGGGCGGGGCCGCCGCCGGGCATCACGCCGGGGAGCAGCTCGTAGTGCTGCTGCAGCCGCTGCATCACCACATCGAGGCTCAGGTAGTGATCGCTTGCTTCGCGTCCGGTGTCGCCCATCGGCATGGTCTCGATGAAACGCAGGGTAAAGCCATGCTCCAAACAGAAGGCGACCATCGCCTCCACTTCGTCGTCATTGACCCCCTTCATCACCACCATGTTGATCTTGATGGGGACAAAGCCTGCCGCTTTGGCGGTGAGCAGTCCCTCGATCACCTTGTCGAGCCTGCCGCTGGTGATCTCCTTGAAGCGGTCCGGGCGCAGGGTGTCGAGGCTGATGTTGAGCCGGGCGATGCCGGCCGCGCGCAGCTCCCGGGCATGCTTGGCCAGCTGCACGGCGTTGGTACTCAAAGAGAGGTCGTCGATGCCGGGCAGCGCGGCGAGGCGCCCCGCCAGCTGCGGCAGGTCTTTACGCACCAGCGGTTCGCCGCCGGTGATGCGGATGCGGCGCACGCCCAGGCGGCCAAAGGCGGCGATGACCCGCTCGATCTCATCGAAGCTGAGCCAGTGGTCCGGGGTCTCGAAGCCGTCGAAACCCTTGGGCATGCAGTAGAAGCAGCGCAGGTCGCAGCGATCCGTCACCGAAAGACGGAGGTACTCGATCTGTCTGCCGAAGCTGTCACGCAAGGAGGTTTCCACGGGGGGGATTCCATTGAACTGGTCTGCTCAATGTAGGTCCCCCGGCGGGAAAATCAAATACCCCGGTTGAGGTACTCTGTTTTCAATAGATAACAAAGGGTTATTGAGTCTTTACCGGCAGTGCGCGCAGCTGGAAGGTGGCGTGGCAGGCAACGCAGTTGTTCATCAACTGCCCGAGCTGTTGCAGGGTGTGCTGCGAATCGCCGAGGTCGCGGGCATCCATGGCGAGCTGATCAAAGCCCTGATGGGTGCTCAGACCGAGCTGCTTGAACTGCATGGGTAGCTTGGCCATCAGGGCCGGAGGTACGGTCTGGGCAGCGGCCTGACCAACGCTCAACGCGCTCTTTTCCACCTGGGCCAAGTCCCCGGCGGCCAGGGCGGTGTTCATGGTCTGCACCGCGCTCAGGAAGGCACGCATCTCGGTCAGTACCAGCGCCCGCTCGTCATCGTTGAGAATGATCGCGGTGCGGGGGTCGGCGGCTTCGGCGTTCTGTTCAGTCTTGCCGGCGATGAGAAAGGTATAAAGCAGCGCGCCATTGAGTATCAGGGAGAGCAGAGCAACGGCGGCCCACCAGGAGAATCGTAGTTTGGACATGGTCTTTCCTTTATGTTGCCTTTGATATGCAATTTTTTGCGGATGTTACCCGAAAAAAAAGAGGGGCGCCATCCTGGCGCCCCCCTGCGACCGGTGCGGGCCGATTTTTGTTACTTGCCGAGGCTCTGATAGTACTCCATCAGCACCTTGGCCACCTCTGGACGGGAGAACTCTGGCGGCGGCGCCTCGCCACGGCCCAGCATCTCGCGCACCTTGGTGCCGGAGAGGGTGATGAAGTCCTCCTTGGTGTGGTTGGGTGCCTCGCGCATCATCACCACCTTGTTGAGCTTCTTCGACCAGGCGGTGTTGTCGGCCATGAACATCTCGATCTGCAGGGCCCCCTTCGGCACCTCGGTCTCGAAGATGGTCTGGGCGTCGAACGGGCCGTAGTAGTCGCCCACGCCGGCATGGTCACGGCCGATGATGAAGTGGGTGGCGCCCATGTTCTGGCGGAAGTAGGCGTGCAGCACCGCCTCGCGCGGGCCGGCGTAGAGCATGTCGAAGCCGTAGCCGGTGACCATGGCGCTGTTGGGCTTGAAGTAGAGCTCCACCATCTTGCGGATGCAGTTATCGCGCACCGGAGCGGGGATATCCCCCTCCTTCAGCTTGCCGAGCAGCATGTGGATGACCAGGCCATCGGCGCCGAGGCGATCCATGGCCATGTGGCACAGCTCCTCATGGGCGCGGTGCATCGGATTGCGGGTCTGGAAGGCGACCACCTTGCTCCAGCCGCGCTCCTTGATCTCGTTGCGGATCTCCACGGCGGTGCGGAAAGTGTCCGGGAACTCCTCGGAGAAGTAGCTAAAGTTCAGCACCTGAATGGGACCGGAGAGGGCGTTGCGGCCAACGTTGTTGAAGGCCTTCACACCCGGATGTTCGGGATCGGTGGTGCGGAACACCTTTTCGGTCATCAGCGCCATGTCGGCGTCGGAGATGGTCTCGATCTTCTCCACATCCATTACGGCGATGACCGGGTTTCCCTCGACGTTGGGGTCGCGCAGGGCGATGCGCTTGGCGCCCTGGATGGCGGAGACATCCTTCACCACGTTCAGCACCGGCACCGGGAAGAACTTGCCGGCGGTGGTCTTCATGCTCTTGGCGACGCTTACCGCATCGGCCACGTTCATGTAGCCGGGCAGCGGGCTGAAGTAGCCGGAGCCGAGCATCACCGCATTGGCGGCGGCGGCGGAGCTGACCACGATGGAGGGGAGCGACTCCGCCTCATGGCGCAGCGCATCGTGTTTCTTCACGTCGTAGACGAAGAGTGGCTTGAGTTCGTCGGAGCCTACGGGCTTGATCATCCTGCGTGTCCTCTCTGGTTACATTATTGTTGCCGGGCCCCGTGGCCCCGCGCTTGAAGTGGTATTGTCCCGGCAGGCAGGGGCCGGTCATTCCTTCCGACTATACCCCCGCCTGACGGGTCATAAAAATAGGTTGCAGTGATGGGGGTATAGAGGGAACGAGGGGCGATAAGCGAGCGTTTGGCTTGACCAGATCTAAACCTCGTGCCGCAGCCATTTCGCCATCAGCCCCCACCGGCCGCGCACCCCAAGCTTCTGGTAGATGCTCTGGGCGTGCTGGTGCACCGTGCGGTAGCCGATGCCTAACTGCTGGGCGATCTCCTTTTCGCTGGCATCGGTCAACAGCAGTTTGAGGACATCCCGCTCCCGCGCACTCAGCGGGTAGGCAGCATCCAGTAAGCCCCGGGAGAGCATCAATTCGCGCTGGAATGTCGTGCTGCCCAACAGAAAGTAGTGGAGCAGGTCGCGCTCGCGGGGGCCGAAGGGGCGCTCATCCCGGCTGCGCTCCAGCACGAAATGGGACTCACAGCCGGGGAGGGAGTGAGAGCCGCTCAACCGGTCGCCGATCCGTTCCGTCGCCAGCACGTCGTTCACCACCCAGCAGTTGCGCCAGGCTTCATCATCGACCAGCTCATGGCGCAGATGGCTCCAGGTCCGGCCGGCCAGGCGCGCCGCCGCGATGGCGCTCCGGTCCTCCTCTCCCTCGTTGATGCGGCTCACCACCTCCCCGGCCAGCCCCAGCAGGCGCTCCCCATCGTGCAGATAGGCGACGTCCTGAATCACCCAGCCAAGCATCGGGTGCTCCACCTTCCGCTCCGGGTAGAGGCGGCCCGCCACCCAAAGGATGTTGCGCGCGCCGATATGGCCAGAGAGTTTTTCCATGGCGTGGTGCAGGGCGGCGTCGCTTTCGGCTGCCGGTGCATCCGCCAGCTCTTGCCACAGGGTGAATAAGAATTGGAGGTCCGAACTTCTCATCTTCTTCCTTGCCGGCGATTTGAACTCGCTCTACAGCGTACCTCCGCTAATCGGCGGATGGAATGACCCTGTGAATGAAATGACATTTCATCCATTTCAGCAGATTTATTAAGCGAGGAAAGAGCTTGGGGCGGGCAAAAGAGGGCGGGATGGCA
>DASWUD010000231.1:0-6899 GCA_036401755.1 Gammaproteobacteria bacterium | reverse complement strand
CTTCAGCAACGCACCCGCCATCGCATGGAGTTTGTCCATATTGTCGGTGAGGATCGTATGGGCGCGTTCGTAGTTGCGATCGATGAATAGACGGATCTCCTCATCGATGATGTGCGCGGTATTGTCCGAAACATTTTTGTGCTGCGTTACCGAGCGGCCGAGGAATACCTCACCCTCCTCCTCGCTGTAGGTGAGTGGACCCAACTTGTCGGAGAGCCCCCACTTGGTCACCATGCTGCGCGCTATATCGGTGGCACGCTGGATGTCGCTGGAGGCACCAGTGGTTACCTTTTCCGGGCCGAAGATCAGCTCCTCGGCAATACGACCACCGAACAGGCTGGAGATCTGGCTCTCCAGGCGCTGCTTGCTATAGCTGTAGCGATCCTGTTCAGGCAGGTACATGGTCACGCCCAAGGCACGGCCGCGCGGAATGATGGTGACCTTGTGCACCGGATCGTGCTCGGGCACCTTGAGGCCGACGATGGCATGGCCTGCTTCGTGATAGGCGGTAAGCTTCTTCTCGTCGTCAGACATGACCATCGAGCGTCGCTCGGCCCCCATCATGATCTTGTCCTTGGCGCGCTCGAACTCCTCCATGCCGACCACCTTCTTGTTGGCGCGGGCAGCAAACAGCGCTGCCTCATTCACCAGGTTGGCCAGATCGGCACCGGAGAAGCCGGGGGTACCGCGGGCAATGACCGAGGGAACCACATCGTCCCCCAGCGGCACCTTGCGCATGTGGACCTTGAGGATCTGCTCGCGGCCGCGTACATCGGGCAGCGGCACCACCACCTGGCGGTCGAACCGGCCGGGGCGCAGCAGTGCCGGGTCGAGCACATCGGGACGGTTGGTGGCGGCGATGATGATCACCCCCTCGTTGCCCTCGAAGCCGTCCATCTCCACCAGCAACTGGTTAAGGGTCTGTTCGCGTTCATCGTGACCACCGCCCAGGCCGGCACCACGGTGGCGGCCGACCGCATCGATCTCATCGATGAAGATGATGCAGGGGGCGTGCTTCTTGGCCTGGTCGAACATGTCGCGCACACGGGAGGCGCCGACCCCAACGAACATCTCCACGAAATCGGAGCCGGAGATGGTGAAGAACGGCACCTTGGCCTCGCCGGCAATGGCCTTGGCCAGCAGGGTCTTGCCGGTACCGGGTGAACCGACCATCAGCACACCACGGGGGATCTTGCCACCAAGTTTCTGGAATTTGCCCGGATCGCGCAGGAACTCCACCAGTTCGGAGACCTCCTCCTTGGCCTCGTCGACGCCGGCCACATCAGCAAACGTGACCTTGACCTGGTCCTCGCCCAGCATGCGGGCGCGGCTCTTGCCAAACGACATGGCACCGCGCCCCCCGCCGCCGCCCTGCATCTGGCGCATGAAGAAGATCCAGACGCCAATGAGCAGCAGCATCGGGAACCAGGAGATGAAGATCTGCGTCAGGATTCCCTGTGATTCAGGCGGACGGGCCTCGACCGCCACACCGCTGCCGATGAGATCATCAATGAGCTTCGGATCTTCGGGGCTATAGGTCGAAATGCTCTTTTTGTCACGGGTCGTCCCTTGGATGTTGCGCCCTTCGATCACAACCGACTCAACATGCCCCTGCTTCACCTCGCTGAGAAATTTCGAATAGGTGAGATTCTGGCTCGTCTGCTTCTGCGGGCCGAAATTCTGGAAGACAGTCATCAGAATTACCGCAATGACGACCCAGAGGATGATGTTCTTGGCGATGTCGTTCAACGTATGCCTCGATTTGCTTGACTTGATCTAAAATATCCCCGCCGCAGCCAGGGCACTGGTTCATGCAACTAAACTTACTACACAGTATAGTTTCTGGCCACCAGATAGACCTCGCTCGATCGCGAGCGCGACGCCCTGGGCTTGCGCACCACCACGGAGGCGAAATGACGGCGGCATTCGCGCACGAACTGGTCGAAACCCTCGCCCTGAAACACCTTCACCACCATGTCGCCGCCAGGCCGCAACACACGTATCGCCAAGTCCAGTGCCAGTTCGATAAGAAACATGGCACGGGCCTGATCGGAGATCTTTACCCCACTAATATTGGGGGCCATATCGGACATTACAAGGTCGACCTGGCGCCCCTCCAGCATGGCGATGAGCTGCTCCATTACCGCCTCTTCACGAAAATCCCCCTGCAGGAACGCCACATCGGCCAGGGCATCCATGGGCAGGATGTCGAGGGCGACAATCTTGCCCTGGGGGCCGATAATTTTGGCAGCCAATTGCGACCAGCTGCCCGGGGCGGAGCCAAGGTCAATCACCGTCATACCGGGGCGGAGCAGGCGATCCCGCTCGTTCAGCTCCTCCAGCTTGAAGATGGCGCGCGATCGATAACCCAGCTTCTGGGCCTGTTTGACGTACTCGTCGTTGACGTGCTCGTTGAGCCAGCGTGCGCTGCTCTTGCTACGTTTCATGAACTGAACAATCCTGAAATCATCATCAGTGGGTGAAGCGCACCCGATTCCCCGCTAAACTAGGCGCCCTTTCGTTACCCAGGCACCACCGGAGCCCCATGAAGCCCCTTACCGAAAAACAGAAACGCCACCTCAAGGCCCTCGCCCATCCGCTCAACCCGGTGGTTATCGTCGGCGGCGCCGG
The DNA here is from genome assembly GCA_036401755.1 of Gammaproteobacteria bacterium. Lineage (GTDB taxonomy): Bacteria > Pseudomonadota > Gammaproteobacteria > Thiohalomonadales > Thiohalomonadaceae > DASWUD01. The sequence goes on along the minus strand of DASWUD010000231.1, from coordinate 4,268 downwards.
CGTCACCGAGGCACTGCTCAAGGAGCTCGACTCCACCCTGGAGCACCATGAACTGCTCAAGGTGCGGGTCAATGCCATCGACCGCGAAGCGCGCGATCAGCTGATCACCGCCCTGTGCGAAGGGAGCCAGAGCCTGCTGGTACAGCGCATCGGCCACATCGCCGTGCTCTACCGACCGGCCAAGCAGCCCAAGCTCAAACTGCCGCGCGACTGACTTCCGCGCCGTTGCCCAGTGCCACCACCACCAGTCCCAATAGCGAGTTGATCAGGTAGAGAACCGCGGAAACGCCATGCCAGACAGCGAAACTCGCTGCCTGGGCGCTGCCCGCCACCAGCCCCTGCGATTTGAGATCAGCCATCACTGGCTGGATGGCAAATTCGCCGATCGCCACCAACAATACCATTAGCGTCACCATCAGCAGCCGTGAACGCCGCCAGCGTGCGGCGCGCAGGGCGATGATCACCAGCAGCGCGCCCCCCGCCATCAGGCCGCCATAGCTCAGCGCGGCAAACATCCGTCCCGCCAGGGCTCCCGCCACCATTCTGTCATCCAGATGGGCGAAAAGAATTGGCACTGCCAGATAGCCAATGGCCCAGAGAGCACCCACCCACAAGGTGGTGAGCAGGCGCTCCAGGGTGGACAATACGATGGGATTCACAGGTTTTCCAGAAGACGGGAGTGAAATGCTCCACTCCCGCGATAGCGGCTATTCGTAGCGGACGTCAACGATCTCGTACTCGCGATCGCCACCGGGCGCCTTGACGATCGCCACGTCGTCGATCTCCTTGCCGATCAAAGCGCGCGCAATGGGCGAGGTGACCGAGATCTTGCCGGCCTTGATGTCGGCCTCATCCTCACCAACGATCTGGTAAGTCACCTCATCACCACTCTCGCTCTCCACCAGGTCGACGGTGGCGCCAAACACCACCTTGCCGCTGGCATTGAGCTGGGTCACATCGATGATCTGGGCGTTGGAGAGTTTGCCCTCGATCTCGGCAATGCGCCCCTCAACGAAGCTCTGCTGCTCACGTGCCGCATGATATTCGGCGTTCTCCTTCAGATCGCCGTGCTCGCGCGCCTCGGCAATCGCCTGAATGATGCGTGGACGTACGACACTCTTGAGCTCGTTGAGCTCTTCACGAAGTTTCTCTGCCCCCAACAGGGTCATCGGTGTCTTGCTCATTGCTTAAGCTCCAGATGCAAATCCTGCAGGCGATTGACCTCTGTCTCATCACGCTGCTTCATGGCACTAGCGGTAGCCTCGGCTCCCGCCAAGGTGGTGGTATAGGTCACCTTGTGTTGCAGCGCCTCACGGCGGATGAGGAACGAATCGGCAACCGCCTGCTTGTCCTCGGTGGTATTGACGATAAAGCTGATCTCATCGTTCTTGATCATGTCGACGATGTGCGGACGATCACCCGTCACCTTGTTGACCACGGTGACAGGGACACCCGCCTGCTCGATGTACTTGGCCGTGCCACGGGTCGCCAGTACCTGGAAGCCAAGGGCGACCAGATCACGGGCCAGCTCGGCGACATGCGGTTTTTCCAGATCGCGCACGCTGATGAAGGCGCGGCCCCCCTTGGGCAGAATGACGCCCGCCCCCTGTTGGGACTTGGCGAACGCCTCGCCGAAAGTGCGACCGACGCCCATCACCTCGCCGGTCGACTTCATCTCGGGGCCGAGGATCGGGTCGACACCCGGGAACTTGATGAAGGGGAAGACCGCCTCCTTCACCGAGAAATACTTCGGCACGATCTCATTCATTGCGTCCTGTGCCAGGAGCGTTTGACCGACCATGCAGCGCGCCGCGATCTTGGCCAGCGCACGGCCGGTCGCCTTGGAGACGAACGGTACGGTACGCGAGGCGCGCGGATTGACCTCCAGCACATAGACGTCGTCGCCCTTGATGGCGAACTGTGTGTTCATCAAACCGATGACCTTCAGCTCACGCGCCATCATGACGATCTGCTTGCGCAGCTCATCCTGGATCGCCGCGGTGAGTGTGTAGGGCGGCAGTGAACAGGCCGAGTCACCGGAATGGACCCCCGCCTGTTCGATGTGCTCCATGATGCCGCCGATCAGCACGTTCTCGCCATCGCAGATGGCATCCACATCCACCTCGACCGCATCGTCGAGGAAGCGATCGAGCAACACCGGCGATTCGTTGGAGACCTTCACCGCATCGCGCATGTAGTTGCGCAGTTCGGCTTCGTTGTAGACGATCTCCATGGCACGGCCGCCCAGTACATAGGAGGGACGCACCACCAGCGGATAGCCGATATCCTGCGCCAGGCGCACTGCGTCCTCGGGAGTGCGCGCGGTGCGGTTGGGCGGCTGGCGCAGGCCGAGCTTGTCGATCATCTTCTGGAAGCGCTCGCGGTCCTCGGCCAGGTCGATGGAATCGGGGGTGGTACCGATGATCGGCGCACCGGCGGCTTCCAGATCCCGCGCCAGCTTGAGCGGCGTCTGGCCGCCGTACTGCACGATGACGCCCTTGGGCTTCTCCAGGTCGATCACTTCCAGCACATCTTCCAGAGTGAGCGGCTCGAAATAGAGGCGATCGGAGGTGTCGTAGTCGGTGGAGACCGTCTCGGGGTTGCAGTTGATCATGATGGTCTCGTAACCATCCTCGCGCATCGCGAGCGCCGCGTGCACGCAGCAGTAGTCGAACTCGATCCCCTGGCCAATACGGTTCGGACCACCACCGAGCACCACGATCTTGTTGCGATTGGTCGGTTGCGCCTCGCACTCTTCCTCGTAGGTGGAGTACATGTAGGCGGTGGAGGTGGAGAATTCGGCGGCGCAGGTATCGACGCGCTTGTAGACCGGGCGCACGTTGAGGCCGTGGCGCAGCTTGCGCATCTCCCCTTCGCGAATGCCGAGCAGGTGGGCGAGGCGGCGATCGGAGAACCCCTTGCGCTTGAGGGTGCGCAGGAACTCGCGCTCCATGCCGCTCATACCGCGCTTGCGCACCTCGGCTTCCAGCTTGATGATCTCCTCGATCTGCACCAGGAACCACGGGTCGATCTTGCTGAGTTCATGCACCTCTTCCAGACTCATGCCGGCACGGAACGCATCACCGATGTACCAGAGACGCTCGGCGGTGGCGACGCGCACCTCGCGGCGCAGCTTCTCCATGCCCACTTCGTCGTAGCTTTCGAATTTTTCATCGAAACCATCGACACCGGTTTCCAGGCCGCGCATTGCCTTCTGCAGCGACTCCTGGAAGGTGCGGCCCATCGCCATCACTTCACCCACCGACTTCATCTGGGTGGTGAGGCGCGGATCGGCCTTGGGGAACTTCTCGAAGGTGAAGCGCGGGATCTTGGTGACCACGTAGTCGATGCTGGGCTCGAACGAGGCCGGGGTGGCGCCGCCGGTAATATCATTCTTCAACTCATCGAGGGTGTAACCGACCGCCAGCTTGGCCGCCACCTTGGCGATGGGGAAGCCGGTCGCCTTGGAGGCGAGCGCCGAGGAGCGCGACACGCGCGGATTCATCTCGATGATGATCATGCGGCCGTCGGCGGGATTGATGGCGAACTGCACATTGGAGCCGCCGGTATCGACGCCGATCTCGCGCAATACCGCCAACGAGGCGTTGCGCATGATCTGGTACTCCTTGTCGGTCAGCGTCTGCGCCGGTGCGACGGTGATGGAGTCGCCGGTGTGCACGCCCATCGGGTCGAAGTTCTCGATGGAGCAGATGATGATGCAGTTGTCCTTGCGGTCGCGCACCACCTCCATCTCGTACTCTTTCCAGCCGAGCACCGACTCTTCGATGAGCAGCTCGCGGGTTGGCGACAGGTCGAGGCCGCGCTCGCAGATCTCCAGGAACTCCTGCTTGTTGTAGGCGATGCCGCCACCCGAACCGCCCATGGTGAAGGAGGGACGGATGATGGTGGGGAAGCCGATCTGCGCCTGCACCTGCACCGCCTCTTCGAGACTGTGGGCGATGGCGGAACGGGGCATGTCGAGGCCGATCTTGCGCATCGCCTGACGGAAACGGTCGCGGTCTTCGGCCTTGTCGATGGCGTCGCGACTCGCACCGATCATGTCGACGCCGAACTGCTCCAGCACGCCGTGCTTGGCCAGGTCGAGTGCGCAGTTGAGCGCGGTCTGCCCGCCCATGGTGGGGAGCAACGCGTCGGGGCGCTCCTTCTCGATGATCTTCGCCACCGTCTGCCAGTTGATCGGCTCGATGTAGGTGGCGTCGGCCATGCCCGGGTCGGTCATGATGGTGGCCGGGTTGGAGTTGACCAGG
>DASWUD010000230.1:0-20308 GCA_036401755.1 Gammaproteobacteria bacterium | reverse complement strand
TTTCGATGAGCTGTCCAAAAACTCTACTTAACGTTTAGCTTTTGTTCGCTTCATCAATGTATGTCGTGACATACCATCAACGGAGCGCCCACACTTAATTACCTATCCAATTTGTTAAAGAGCTTTACCGACTCGGGTCAGCAAGGAGGTTTACCTCCGAAAGAGCGGCGCATTCTACGCGATTTTCTTTCTTCGTCAACCCCTTTCTTCGACTCATTTTGCTTCGCCTTACTTTGCTAAAAGCGTTGGTGGCGTCGAAGAAGTTGCGCATTATACGCAGCCGCTTTTGAGTTGCAACAGATATTTTTATGCTGAATAAAAAAATCTAATAAACCATTGTTTAATCAGCAAGTTAATCGACAAAAATTCTGGCGAACTTGCGCTTGCCCACCTGAAAGACATGAGATGAACCGGCTTTGATTACCTGTTTAGAATCATCCACGCGTTCGCCGTCAATCTTGACCGCTCCCTGCTTAATCATACGCAGCGCCTCTGAGGTGCTTGGCACCAACTGTGCCTCACGCAGCAGATTAGCAATCGCAACGCCCCCCTCCTCTGCTACAAGATGGACGTCAGGGATTTCATCCGGCATTGCGCCCTGCTGGAAGCGGGCGATAAAGGCATCGCGTGCCTTGGCCCCCTGGCCAACTGCGTGAAAGCGATCCACCAACTCCTCGCCCAACAGAAACTTGACGTCGCGTGGGTTCTTGCCTGTAGCCACCGCGCCACTCATCTGCCCGATTTCGCTCAAGGGACGGAAGCTCAGCAACTCGAAATAGCGCCACATCAGCTCATCGGAGATGGACATGATCTTGCCAAACATCTCATCAGGTGCATCGGCGATGCCGATGTAGTTACCCAATGACTTGGACATCTTCTGTACGCCATCGAGCCCCTCCAGGATCGGCATGGTCAGCACCACCTGCGGTTTCTGACCGTACAGCTCCTGCAAGTGACGCCCGACCAGCAGATTGAATTTCTGGTCGGTCCCCCCCAGCTCCACGTCAGCCTTCATGGCTACCGAGTCGTAGCCCTGGATCAAGGGATAGAGGAACTCATGGATGGCGATCGGCTGGCCGCCCGAATAGCGCTTGCTGAAATCGTCGCGCTCCAGCATGCGCGCCACCGTGTGTTTCGATGCCAAAGCGATCAGGTCTGCGGCAGTCAGGGCGTTCATCCAGCTGGAATTGAACATCACCAGAGTCCGCGCCGGATCCAGGATCTTGAAGATCTGCTGCTCATAGGTCTGGGCATTCTCGATGACCTGATCGCGGGTCAGCGGTGGCCGGGTGGCGCTCTTGCCGGTGGGATCGCCGATCATCGCCGTAAAGTCGCCGATGAGAAACATCACCTCGTGGCCCAAGTCCTGAAACTGGCGCAGCTTGTTGATCAGCACGGTGTGGCCGAGGTGGAGATCCGGCGCCGTAGGGTCAAACCCCGCCTTGATGCGCAGCGGCCGCCCCTCCTTCAATTTGGCGACCAACTCCTCTTCGACCAGAACCTCCTGAGCACCACGCTTGATGAGCGATAGCGCCTCTTCGAGTGATCCCATTCACAACTCCCACTTTTTGCTAGGTACTAAGGATAGGCGGCGTAGGTTACCATAGGCGACCTGAGCATGAAGACCCAATTGACGCCCTGACCATATCGGTCTATCGTATCGAAAATATCAAGACAAATCCGGGGATTAGACAATAGTGTTAAACCAGGACTGCAAGAACTTAGAATCCAAAAAGCCCTCGCAGGGATTGTTGAAAGGCCATCATTGGAAGATGTTAGCTATTGCCTCCGCTATCGCCGGCGTCATCGCGCTCATCAATCCCAGTCAGAAGGCGGAAGCGACGCGCCACCCTGACAGTGCAGAGGCCTCTGTCAACCTCCCCCTTTCATCAGGCAATAGCTCCGAGGCCTACGGCGATGCCCCGGCCGCAAGCCCGGACGTCCACCTTGCGACGGTTCCAGCATGGCAAGAAGTCAAGGTTGCCAACGGTGACACCCTGTCGCAGATTTTCAGCCGCCTCGAACTCGACAGTCAGCAGATGTATGCGGTTCTTGAAAGTGATCGGCAGACAAAGCAAGCCCTTACCCGCCTGCTGCCTGGCGAATCACTGCTGTTCGATATTCAAGGGGGCGAGCTGCATAAGCTCCAGTACTCACTCTCACCAACCCAGATCCTCCATGTCGAAAAAGTCACGAGAGGCGGATATCAGTCAACAGTAGAAGAGCTGCCGGTGGAGACACGGATCAGCCACGCCAGCAGCACCATCAACAGCTCACTGTTCGGAGCGGGGCTGGAGGCAGGGCTCTCCGATAACCTGCTGATGCAGCTGGTCGGTATCTTCGGCTGGGACATCGACTTCGCCCTCGACATACGTAACGGCGATACCTTCACCGTGGTTTACGAGGAGCGTTACGTCAATGGCAGCAAACTCGGTGATGGTGAAGTGCTCGCTGCCGAGTTCATCAACCAGGGACATAGTTATCGCGCCGTGCGCTTTCGCGAAGATGATGGCACCACCCATTACTACACCCCTGAAGGAAACAGCATGCGCAAGGCCTTTCTGCGCACGCCTGTAGAGTTCTCACGCATCAGTTCCCGCTTCGGCGGTCGCCTTCACCCGGTGCTGCAAACCTTCCGCATGCATAAGGGTGTCGACTATGCGGCCCCCATCGGCACCCCGGTTAAATCAACCGGTGATGGAAAGATCGCCTTCCGTGGCGTACAGCACGGCTATGGCAACGTCATCATTTTGCAGCACGGCGGCAAGTACAGTACCGTCTATGGGCATCTGTCGAGCTTCAAGAGCGGCCTCGGCGTAGGAAGCCGCGTCAAACAGGGGCAAGTGATTGCCTATGTAGGCAAATCGGGGCTCGCTACGGGGCCGCATCTTCACTACGAGTTCCGCGTCAATGGTGTCCATACCAATCCACTCACCGTGAAGCTGCCTAACGCAGGGCCAGTTCCCAACGAGCTGAAGGCTCAATTCCTTGAACAGACTGCCCCCCTCATCGCCCAACTCGATGTTCTGAAGCAGACCCAGGTGGCTCTGGTCAAGGAGTAGCCTTGTCCACCTCCCCGGTATTAGGGATGACCGAGCTGTACATCGGTTTGATGTCGGGTACCAGCATGGATGCGATCGATGCGGTGCTGGTCGATTTTGGCCAGCCAGCCCCACTCCTCATAGATAGCCTCTCTACCCCGCTCGCACCTGAATTACGCCACCGGCTAGCCGCTCTCGCCAACCCCGGAGAAGACGAGCTGCAGCGCTTGATGGGGCTTGACGTGATCATGGGACGAGCCTTCGCTTCGGCGAGCCGCACCCTTCTCGAAAGGGCAAGCGTAGGCGCGGAGCGGGTAAACGCCATTGGCAGTCACGGTCAAACCGTGCGCCACATTCCCTCTGGCCCTACGCCATCGACCTGTCAGATCGGCGATCCCAACATCATCGCCGAACAGAGCGGCATCACCACCGTGGCCGACTTCCGCCGCCGCGATATGGCAGCTGGCGGCCAGGGCGCCCCCCTAGTTCCGGCTTTTCATGCCGCCATGCTGCGCACCACACACCAAACGCGCGCTGTCGTGAATATCGGCGGGATGGCCAATATCAGCATCCTGCCGGCCGTCTCTACCCAGGAGGTCACTGGCTTTGACACCGGACCGGGCAATGTTCTGATGGATCGCTGGATTGAACAGTCGCTTGGGAAGGGGTGGGATGAGAATGGTCAGTGGGCGGCGCAAGGCGAGGTCGATGGGAAGCTCCTGGCGCGCCTCCTTGATGAACCTTTTTTTCACCTCGCCCCTCCCAAGAGTACCGGACGCGAGTTATTCAACGAAGCGTGGTTAGGGTCACGCCTGAGTGGATTGGAACGGCCACAGGATGTGCAGGCCACCTTATGTGAACTGACCGCGCGCACTATTGCACTGGCCATAGGAGGCGCGGCCCCCGACTGCAGTGAAGTCATGGTGTGTGGTGGCGGTGCGTACAATGCCCATCTCATGGCGCGACTCGCGGCGAATCTACCTAGGGCCCACGTCACCACCACGGCCAGCTACGGAATAGAGCCACGCTGGATGGAGGCGATGGCCTTCGCCTGGCTGGCACGTCAGACCCTGCGCGGCTCGCCTGGCAACCTGCCTGCAGTTACTGGCGCCCGTCATCCGGTGGTACTCGGCGCCATCTATCCGGCCGGTTAGCTGCGGCGCGCAATTCCTATGTAATCGCGCATCGGATGCCCCGTGTAAACCTGAGTGGGGCGGAAGATACGGTTGTCCGCCAGCTGCTCGCGCCAGTGGGCGAGCCAACCCGCAGCACGCGAGATGGCAAAGAGCGAGGTGAACTGATCGGTCGGGATACCCATCTCGCTATAGAGGATCCCGGAGTAGAAATCGACGTTGGGATAGACCCCCTTCGCGCCGAGGCGTTCCGCAGCCGCCTCCTCAAGGGCGATGGCGGTTTCGAACAGCGGGCTGAGTCCTCTTTGCGTTGCCATCTTCTCCACCAGTTTCTGCAGAATGACGGCACGCGGATCCTTCACCTTGTACTCACGATGGCCAAAGCCCCAAATCTTCTCCTTCTTTTGCAGCTTCGCCTCCAGCCACGGCCTCACCATATCAGGGGTGCCGATCTCCTTGAGCATCTCCACCACCTTCTCGTTGGCACCACCGTGCAGCGGACCGGAAAGGGTTCCGACTGCCGCCGCGATCACGCCATAGGGGCTGGCCAGCGTCGAGCCGGTCACCAGCGCCGCGAAGGTTGAGGCGTTGATGGTGTGTTCGGCATGGAGGATGAGGCAGGCATCGAAGATCTTGGCCTGCAGCGGTTCGGGCTCCGCCCCGTGCAGCATATAGAGGAAATTTTCCGCGGTGTTGAGATCAGCGCGCGGCTCGATGGGATCGTAGCCGTTACGGATCTGCTCCCACATGGCGACTATCACCGGCAGTCGCGCCAGCAGCTTGACGGTCATGCTGTGAATATAGTCGAGCTTGCCTTCCCCGCTGGCGCTGGCGAAATTGTCGCTGCTTGGATAAAACATGCCAAGGCTGGCCACCGCCGTCTGCAGCATGTCCATGGGATGGCCGGTCTCCGGCATGTGCTTCATCATCTCGCGGATGTTGTATTTCACCCGGCGATTGCGGCGCAGCAGCTGGTCGAACACCTCCAGCGACTCGACACTGGGCAGCTCGCCGTCGAGCAGCAGCAGCGCCGTCTCCTCAAAGGTACTCTGCTCCACCAGCTGCCCGATGGGATAGCCGCGATAGGCCAGAATCCCCTTTTCGCCGTCGATGAAGGAGATATTGGAACGTGTGGCAGGAACACCCTCCAGACCAGGCAAGTATTCGCTCATCCGCTTCTCCGCATGCTCTCTAAACAAACTAGGATACCAGAAAAAAGAGAAGGCCCGGAGGGGAGCCCCCTCCGGGCCTTTCTGGTGGTGGTGCGTGTCAATCAGGTCGAGAACGAAGAGCCACAGCCACAGGTGGTGGTGGCGTTGGGATTGCGGATCACGAATTGCGCACCGGAGAGATCCTCTTTGTAATCGATTTCGGCACCGACCAGATACTGGAAGCTCATCGGATCGATCAGCAGGGTTACACCGTTCTTTTCCACGCTGGTATCGCCCTCGTTGATGCTCTCGTCGAAGGTGAAGCCATATTGGAAGCCAGAGCAGCCCCCACCCGACACGAATACCCGCAGCTTGAGGTTATCGTTGCCCTCTTCCTGAATCAGCGACTTCACCTTGGCGGCGGCACTGTCGGTAAAAATCAGCGGGCTATCCACATCACTCATCGTCTTGCTCTCCGAAATAAGGTTAAACATTACCGGTTATCAAAGCATTTCCAACTGCCGCAGTCAAGAATTAGAAAAAGCCCGTCACTCCTCGCTCTCCATGGAGGTATCACTCCCCGCAGGCTCAGTTCCGCGGCGAACCAGATTGCCATTCACCTCGGAGCCCCCCGCCATCTCCAGCACCTTATAGTAAAGGTTGCCGCTGATGCGCGCCTTCGGCGCCAGTTCGATGTGGGTCCCGGAGTAGACATCGCCGATGACCGTACCATTGAGCACCAGATTCGGTACCCGCACCTCGCCTTCGATGCGGCCACGCTCACTCAGGCTGAGCATCGAGCTTCCCTCCTGGGCCGAGGTTACATTGCCCTTGATGGTGCCATCCACATGCAGTCCACCGCTGAACACCACATCACCGCGAATCTCGGTATTCTGCCCTATCAGGGTATCGATCTTGGTGTTTGATTTTTTATCTTTCCCAAACATAGTCTTTGCTCTCTGTTTAAACCGGCCAATCGTAAGACTTCTGCAGCTTTTCGCCGCCACGGGGTTCGATGGTCACCACTACGCGCGCGGGGACAAACCCCTCGGGCAGAACCATCTCCCCGGAGATCTCTTGAAAATACTTGAAGCGGAAGGAGAGTTCCTTGACCTTGTTGTCAGTCAGCTCAGCAAGGGAGAAAGTTTTGGTCGACTGCCCCGCGATCCCCTCCACGGTTATGGTGACCGTCCCCGAGGTGATGGCGCTATTGGTGAAGGCTTGGGTCAACACGAGCTGATAACGGAAACCGCGTGCAATACCGCTCGGGGTGATCTCAAAGCGCTGCAGCCGCAGCATCTCACTACCCCCCTGCGGGGTAACGATACCGCGGTAGAAGGCAACCTCGCGGTTGAGCTCGATGATCTCCTCCCGCAGTCCGCCCAGTTCACCCTCCAGCTGCCCATAGGCCTGCCGGTCGATCTGGCTGGCCTGTTCGAGAATCGCCTTCTGTTCACGCAGCTCGGTAATAGTGCTCTCCAATTCTGCTACCTTCCGGCCGTGCTCAACCCGCTCCATCGTCACGGCGAGCGTATCGAAGCCGGCGCGGTAGCGGCCAAACTCGAACACCCCCCAACCTGCCAGGAGCATCGCGATGACCGCCGCCGCCTGAATCAGATGAAGCCGGCGACCGGGATGCTGCTTGATGACCAGCCGGGTCATGGAAGAATCGATATCGCGTCGAGCCCTGTGGTCTCGGCAAGACCAAAGAGGATATTCATGTTTTGCACGGCCTGCCCCGCCGCCCCCTTCACCAGATTATCGATCACCGAGAGGATCACCACCGTGTTGCCCCCCTGGGGACGATGCACGGCAATGCGACAGAGATTGCCGCCGCGCACACTGCGGGTCTCGGGATGGGAGCCGGCCGGCAGCACATCGACGAATGGCTCGTTGGCATAGCGCTCCTCATAAAGCCTCTGCAGATCGACTGAGGTATCGCGGAGTGTTGCGTACAGGGTGGCGTGAATGCCGCGCACCATCGGTACCAGGTGGGGAATGAAGGTGAGCCCCACCTCCTTGCCGGCAGTGATGCTGAGGGTCTGGCGGATCTCCGGCAGATGGCGGTGGCCTTGCACCCCGTAGGCCTTGAAGCTCCCGTCCACTTCGCAGAACAGGTGGCCGACGCTTGCCTTGCGCCCGGCGCCGCTCACCCCCGACTTGGCATCGGCGATCAGCGAGCCGGTGTCGATCAGCCCCTGCTCCACCAATGGCAGGAAACCGAGGGTCACCGCCGTGGGATAACAACCGGGGTTGGCCACCACGCGGGCGCCCTTGACCGCCGCGCGATTGATCTCGGGCAGGCCATAGACCGCCTCGGCCACCAGCTCCGGCGAGGCGTGGGGCACGCCATACCACTTCTCCCAGAGGGGCACATCCTTGATCCGGAAGTCGGCAGCCAGGTCGATCACCTTGACCCCTGCGTCGACCAGTTCGCGCGTCATCCCCATGGCGACGCCATTGGGGGTGGCAAAGAAGACCACGTCACACCCTTTGAGTATTGCCATGTCGGGTTCACTGAAGCAGATGTCGAGATGACCGCGCAGGTTGGGGAACATCTCGGCGACCGGCATACCCGCTTCGGAGCGCGAGGTGATGGCCTTGATCTCCACTTCGGGATGGGCAACAAGCAACCGCAACAATTCGACACCGGTGTATCCGGTACCACCGACGATGCCAGCCTTAATCATGGTGGATAGACCCTGCTTCAGTTAGGAAGCCAGAATGATAAGAGGATAAGCCATAAAGCGAAAGGGCCGATTCGGATTATCGAACCCCGCCAATGTGGTATGGTAGCGGCCAGATCCAGCCCGCCAGCCCTTTCACGCAATGCGACAACATCTTCAACGCTCCAAGAGAACCCTCCTTTCACTCGCTGCGTGGCGCGTCAGAGTTACCCTGTGGGGCGGTGCCTTGCTGGTGGGATTAGCCGCCACTTTTTTTGCCGAGGCCAGTGAATACGCCTCGCACCTCTTCAATGCGCTGCTCTCCTTCTCCCGGTATCTGCCGCTGATTGTGACGCCCCTGGGACTGATAGCCGTAGCGTGGCTAACCCTCAAACTATTTCCCGGTGCCCAGGGGAGTGGTATCCCGCAAACCCTGGCCGCCCTTGATTCAGCGACGGCCGAAGGGGTTCGTGCACGGGTCCTCACCCTGCGCATCGCCGCCGGCAAGATCCTGCTTACCTTCGTCGGGCTGCTCAGCGGCGCCTCGATTGGTCGAGAGGGCCCCTCGGTGCATGTCGGGGCGGCGCTGATGTACAGCATCGGCCAACGGATGCGCTTCTCTCCGCATTACATGGAGCGTGCACTGATCCTCTCTGGCGGAGCGGCCGGTATCGCGGCCGCCTTCAACACCCCCCTGGCCGGTATCGTCTTTGCCATCGAAGAGATGGGGCGCTCCTTTGAGGAGCGCACCAATGGAGTGATGCTCACCGGAGTGATCCTGGCGGGGATCACCTCTCTTGCCGTGCTGGGCAACTACAACTACTTTGGCACCACCGATGCTCATCTGGATAGTTTCAGCGACTGGGTGGTGATCCCGGTATGCGGGGTGGTGGGCGGGATCGTCGGCGGACTCTTCAGCCAGCTCCTGATTGTGGCAAGCCGCTATCTCGCCCCCATTACGCGGGCCAAGCCGCTGCACGTGGCCGGGACCTGTGGTTTTGTCGTGGCGCTACTCGGCGTGCTCTCCGGCAACCTGAGTTACGGCACCGGCTACGCCGAGGCCAACACCATCGTGACCAGCGGTGCAGTTCCCGATCCCCTCTACCCGCTCTACAAATTTCTCGCCACCGTCGCCTCCTACCTGAGCGGCATTCCCGGCGGGATCTTTGCCCCGACCCTCGCCACCGGTGCCGGCCTGGGCGCCGATCTGGCCAGCTGGTTCCCGAGTGTATCGGTAGCCGCCATCACCATCCTCGGCATGGTCGGCTATTTCACCGGGGTGGTGCAGACCCCCATCACCGCCTTTGTCATCGTCATGGAGATGACCGACAACCACACCATGCTGCTGCCGCTGATGGCCACCGCCTTCATCGCCAGCACCGTATCGAAGTTGATCTGCCCGGAGCCTATCTACCGGGCCTTGGCGCGCAATTTCCTTACGCCAAGGAGCGACAGCGAAGCGAACGCGGCGCCACATCAAGCTGTCAAATAGAGCGCTCCTCGCGGACTATTCACAGCTACAATAGCCACTCCTGAATTTGGCCAACCGATTATGAAATTCAAAGAGCTCACCACTGCCCTCTTCATTCTGCTCCTGCTGGGCGGAGCAGCTTTCCTCTGGTTAAGCCCGAGCGGTCTGCAGCCGGCCCCCGCCGTGACGGTCACCACCCTCGAAGGAAAAGAGGTATCACTCGCCTCACTGCGCGACCGGCCGGTGCTGGTCACCTTCTGGGCCACCACCTGCCCCGGCTGTATCAAGGAGATCCCCCACCTGGTCGACCTCTATCGTGAACTGGGGCCGCAGGGGCTGGAGATCGTCGCGATCGCCATGGCCTACGATCCGCCGGAGCAGGTCCGCGAACTGGCGCGGCAGAAACAGTTGCCCTATATCGTGGCCCTCGATACCGACGGCTCCGCCGCCCAAGCCTTTGGCGAGGTGAAACTCACCCCCACCAGCTTCCTGCTCGATCCGCAGGGGCATATCGTGCAACAGAAGCTGGGCGAGATGGACATGACGCAACTGCGCGCCCGCATTCTGGAGATGCTGGCACAGAAGGGAGATCACGCATGAGTACTGCCTATCTCTGGGTGAAGGCCTTCCACATTTTTTTTGTCGTCTCCTGGTTCGCCGGTCTCTTCTACCTGCCGCGCCTCTTCGTCAACCATGCCATGGCGGGCGAACCCGCCGTCACCGAGCGGCTCAAACTGATGGAACGCAAACTCTATCGCTTCATGACTCCGCTCGGGGTACTGGCACTGCTGTTTGGCCTATGGCTCTGGTTTGGCTTTGGTTTCAGCGGTGCCTGGCTCCATCTCAAGGTGACGCTGGTGGTGCTGCTCATCGCCTACCACCTCTACTGCGGGCGGCTGGTAACCCGCTTTGCTGCTGACCAGAACCAGCGCAGCCACCTCTTCTACCGCTGGTTCAACGAATTCCCGGTGCTCATACTCCTCGCTGTCGTTATTCTGGCAGTGGTCAAACCTAGCTGGTAGGTAAGTACTCCTTTACGTTGGCCACGGCGGGGCGGCTTCTTACATGTCGCACTGCCCATGAGCCCCACCGCCTGCAATCGGTTAAGATCGCCTGATTCATTAGACTTCTGGGTATGACGATGGATTTGCGCGACGATCTGGTGCGCCACTACCGCTGGCTGCGCCAGTACGGCATCAACGACTCCCATTCCGGCAATATGTCGGTACGCGACGGCGAACAGCTCTGGATCACCCCCACCGGAGCCTGCGCCGATACGCTGGAAAGCCGCGATCTGGTGCTGTGCAACATCGATGGCACGCGCGGCGAGCGCGCCTCGCTCGATGCCCCGCTGCACATCGAGGTCTATCGCCACAATCCGCAGGCGCGCGCCGTGGTGCACAGCCACGGCCCCTACACCGTGGCTATGACCATGGATGGCAGCGACTTCATCCCGGCCGACTTCGAGGGGCAGCTCTACTTTCCCCACGTGCCGGTGATCACCATCCCCTACGAGCGTTATGTGGCCGAGGCGCCGGCCAAGGTGGCGGCGCTGCTCGCCGGTTATCGCATCGTGGTGGTACGCGGCCATGGCGTCTACGCCTGCGCGGAGAGCCTCAATCTCGCCTATAAATGGAGCTGTTCCCTGGAGCTCTCTGCCAAGACCGCTTTTTTAGCGCGGCAGGCGGGCACGCTCCCTCAAGAATAAATAAAGGACCCCGTATGACCGACAACGACATTCCTGTAGTGATGACCTTCGCCGGTCTCGACCCCACCGGCGGCGCCGGCCTTCAGGCCGATATCGAGGCGATCTCCAGCATGGGGTGCCATGCCGCCGCGGTAGTGACTACCGTCACGGTGCAGGACACCCGCAACGTCATCGATTTCCAGCCGGTCTCACCCGCCCTGGTGATCGAGCAGGCGCGCGCCGTGTTGGAGGATATGCCGGTACACGCCATCAAGATCGGCATGCTCGGCAGCGTGGAGAATGTCGAGGTGCTCCACACCCTGCTCAACGACTATCCAGATATTCCGGTGGTGCTCGATCCGATCCTGCGCGCCGGTGGCGGCAGCGAGCTGGCCAGTGAGGAGCTGATGCAGGCGATGATCGAGCTGCTCTTCCCCATGACCGCAGTCCTCACCCCCAACAGCGAGGAGGCGCGCCGCCTTGCCCCCGAGGCCGACACCCTCGATGCCTGCGCCCAGGAGATCCTCGCCGCCGGCTGTGAGCTGCTGCTCGTCACCGGCACCCACGAAAACACCAAGAGCGTCGACAACATCCTCTATGGCAACCGCCGCCGCCTCGAAACCTACTCCTGGGAGAGGCTGCCCCACAGCTACCACGGCTCGGGCTGCACCCTCTCTTCGGGGATCGCCGGGCTGCTCGCGCAGGGGATGGAACCACTCACCGCCATCCACGAGGCGCAGGAGTACACCTGGGAGACGCTCAAGCACGGCTATCGTCTCGGTATGGGCCAGTATCACCCCAACCGCTTCTTCTGGGCACGCGGCGAGGAGGAATAAGATGGGCCGTTCCGTGCCACGAGGTCTCTACGCCATCACCGACAGCAAGCTCATCGCACCGGACCAACTGATCGAAGCGGTGGCGCTCGCCATCCAGGGCGGCGCGATGATGATCCAGTACCGCAACAAGGCAGGTGATGAATCACAGCGCCAGTGGGAGGCACAGGACTTGGTCAACCTCTGCCGGCCGCTCGGCGTGCCGCTGATCATCAACGATGATGTGAAGCTCGCACAATTGGTGCGCGCCCATGGTGTGCACCTCGGCAAGGAGGACCCGCACATCGCCGAGGCGCGCGCCGCGCTCGGCCCCAACGCCATCATCGGTGTCTCCTGCTACAACGAGCTAGAGCGCGCCATCGCCGCGGAACAGGCGGGCGCCGACTATGTGGCCTTCGGCAGCTTCTTTCCCTCGACCACTAAACCCAAGGCGGTGCGTGCCGAGCCGGCACTGCTGCGCGAGGCAAAACAGCGCTTGAAGATCCCCGTGGTTGCCATCGGCGGTATCACCGCAGAAAATGGCGCACCACTGATCGCGGCCGGCGCCGATCTGCTCGCCGTGATCACGGACGTGTTCGGGCAGTGCGACATCCGTGCCGCTGCCGAACGTATTGCCCACCTCTTCGCATAAACTGATAACAGATAAGGATTCAACATGCCTCACTCCCACGAACTTTTTGCCGCGGCCCAGAAACATATCCCCGGTGGCGTCAACTCGCCGGTGCGTGCCTTCAAGGGAGTGGGTGGCGAACCGATCTTCTTCAAGCGTGGCGAAGGCGCCTATCTCTGGTCGGAGAGTAACAAGAAATACATCGACTATGTCGCCTCATGGGGACCGGCCATCGTCGGCCATGCCCATCCGAAGGTAATCAAGGCCGTGCAGGAGGCAGCCAGCCACGGCCTCTCCTTCGGCGCCCCCACCGTTACCGAGACGGTGATGGCCGATCGCCTCTGCGCGCTGGTGCCGTCGATGGACCTGGTGCGCATGGTATCGAGCGGCACCGAGGCGACCATGAGCGCCATCCGTCTGGCGCGCGGCTTCACCGGGCGCGACAAGATCGTCAAGTTCGAGGGGTGCTACCACGGCCACTCCGACTCACTGCTGGTGAAGGCCGGCTCCGGCATGCTCACCCTCGGCGTGACAAGCAGCCCCGGTGTGCCGGCCTCGCTGGCTGAACACACCATCACCCTCCCCTACACCGACAGCGCGGCGGTAAAAGAGAGCTTCAGCCACATCGGTGGCCAGGTGGCCTGCATCATCGTCGAGCCGGTGGCCGGCAACATGAACTGCATCCCGCCGGTGCCAGGCTTCCTCGAAACGTTGCGTGAAGTGTGCGACCAGTACGGTGCGGTGCTGATCTTCGACGAAGTGATGACCGGCTTTCGCGTCAGCCTCGGCGGCGCACAGGGCCACTACAAGATCACCCCCGACCTCACCACCCTCGGCAAGGTAGTGGGCGGCGGCATGCCGGTCGGCGCCTTCGGCGGCAAGCGCGCGATCATGGAGAAGATCGCCCCGCTCGGACCGGTCTATCAGGCCGGCACCCTCTCCGGCAATCCGGTGGCGATGGCCGCGGGACTCGCCAATCTCGACCTCATCACCCAGCCCGGCTTCTACGAAGAGCTGGCGAAGAAGACCGAGTATCTGGTCAACGGCTTCATGAGCGAAGCGAAGCAGGCCGGCATCCCCATGAGCGAAAATCATGTGGGCGGCATGTTCGGCATCTTCTTCACCGAAGAGACGAAGATCACCAGCTACGGCCAGGCGGTACAGAAGTGCAACGTCGACCGCTTCCGCCTCTTCTTCCACGGCATGCTCAACGAAGGGGTCTACCTCGCCCCCTCCGCCTTCGAGGCGGGTTTCGTCTCCGCTGCGCACACCATGGCCGACCTCGATGCGACCATCGCCGCGGCGGGGCGGGTGTTGAAGACGCTGTAAGCGGCCTACCGAAAAGGGAGTTTCACAAAGATGGCCATCCCGGACTTTCAGTCACTGATGCTGCCGCTGCTGCGCATCGCAGCAGACGGCCATGAGCATGCGCTGCGCGATGTCACGGAAAAACTTTCACAGCAGTTCAATCTGACTGAAGAGGAGCGGCAAACCCTGCTGCCGAGCGGCCGGCAGACCACCATTGCCAATCGCGTCGGCTGGAGTCGTACCTTCATGCTCAAGGCACAACTGCTGGAGAGTACACGGCGCGGCTATTTCCGCATTACCCAGCGCGGCCACGATCTCCTGACGCAAAATCCGGAACGGATCGATATCACCGTTCTCAAGCAGTACCCGGAATTCGTCGAGTTTCGCAATTCTCGCAGCAGCGACGTTTCTGACAGTGAACCGGCCAGTCTGGAAAAAACTGAGGCCACGCCAGAAGAGTCGCTGGAGTTTGCCTACCAACGTCTACGCAATGAACTGGCTGACGAGTTGTTGCGTACCATTGTCAGCTGCACGCCGGCCTTCTTTGAACGGCTCGTGGTGGATCTGCTGGTAGCGATGGGTTATGGCGGTAGCCGTCAGGATGCCGGGCGCGCCATCGGCAGGAGCGGTGACGATGGCATCGACGGCATCATTAAAGAGGATCGGTTAGGGCTCGACATCATCTACCTGCAGGCGAAGCGTTGGCAGGGCGTCGTCGGCCGCCCGGAGATTCAGAAGTTTGCCGGAGCACTGCAGGGCAATCGCGCCCGCAAAGGCGTCTTCATCACCACCTCATCGTTCACCCGCGAGGCCGATGAATATGTATCCCGCATCGACAGCAAGATCATTCTCATTGACGGGCGGCAGCTGGCGCAATTAATGATCGACCACGATGTGGGTGTCTCTACACAACAGACCTTTGTACTGAAACGAATTGATGCGGACTATTTTAGCGAAGAGTAACTGACTCGATTGGCCGTTCTTTTGGCGGCGAAGGAAAATGCCCCGCTATTCTGGTGCCTTATCAAACCTGTAACAATGTGAAGAACTTCATGAAATATCGCATCCTCCCCGTCACCCCCTTACAACAGAACTGTTCGCTGATTTGGGATGAACAGACCATGGAAGGGGCACTGATCGATCCGGGCGGAGATGTGGAGCAGCTGCTGGCACTCGCCACACAGGCAGGGGTTACTCTCACCAAGCTGCTGCTTACCCACGGCCATGTCGATCATGTAAGTGGTGCGCCGGAGATCGCGCGGCTGCTCGGTATCCCGATCGAGGGGCCACAGCAGGAGGATGCCTTTTTGTTTCAATTGCTGCCTCAGCAGGCCGTGATGTTCGGTTGCCCCCACCGCGATCCCTTCCTGCCGGATCGCTGGCTGCATGAGGGGATGGTTGTGACTGTCGGCACTATCGAGCTGCAGGTGATCCACACCCCCGGCCACACACCGGGCCATGTGGTCTTTTTCGAACCACAGACACGCACCGCCTTCGTCGGCGATGTGCTGTTCCACGGGGCCATCGGCCGCACCGACCTGCCGCGCGGCGACTACACTACCCTTATCGCCTCGATCACCGAGCGGCTGTTGCCGCTCGGCGACGATGTCACCTTCGTGCCGGGCCATGGGCCGCTCTCCACCTTCGGCGAGCAACGGCGCAGCAACCCTTTTCTTACCGAATAAGCGCTAACTCGGTTTCACCAGGAGGTCGCATGCTGTTCAGCAAACTGCCCGTAACCGTCATTATTCTGGGTTTGGTCAGTCTGCTCAACGATGTGGCCAGTGACATGATCGCGCCGCTGTTGCCGATCTTTCTTGCCACCACCCTCGGCGCCGGACCCGCCATCGTCGGCCTGATCGAAGGGGTGGCGGAAACCACCTCCAGTCTGCTCAAGCTCTATGCCGGTCGCCTCGGCGATCGCGGTATTGGCCACAAGCGCCTCGCCCTCAGCGGCTATCTGATCTCCAATCTGGTGCGACCACTGATCGGCATTGCGGCGAGCTGGCCCTTTGTACTGGCGATGCGTTTTTGCGATCGCATCGGCAAGGGGCTGCGTACCGCACCGCGCGATGCGCTCATCGCTTTGTCGACTGCGCAAGATCAACGCGGCTATGCCTTTGGCCTGCATCGCGCCATGGATCACACCGGCGCCATGATCGGCCCGCTGGTAGCCGCCCTGTTGTTGGCCAACGGCATGGAGATGGGCAGTGTGTTTCTCGCCTCGGCAGTGCCGGGGGCATTGGTGATCCTGCTGCTGTTCTTCGGTGTGAAGGAGCCGGCCCATCGGCCCGTCAACAACAAACTGCCGCCATTCAGATTTCGCTCTCTACCCCACGATTTACGCCGGCTGATCTATGCCGCGGGATTACTAGCCCTCGCGGCGGTGCCCGATGCCTTTCTGGTGTTGTGGCTAAATGAAAACAACATTCCCGTGGCCTGGATCCCGATCATCTGGGCCGTGGCGCACGGCTTGCGCGCACTGGTCTCTCTGCCGGCCGGGCGCCTCTCCGATCGCGTCGGCCGCCTCAAGGTGATGGTAAACGGCTGGGTAGCCAGGGTAGCGATGCTGGCGGTGATGCCGTGGATCGACACCTTCCCGCTGGTGATTCTCTTCTTTATGCTCTATGCCATGGCAACTGCTGCCACTGAAGGGGCAGAGCGCGCACTGATTGGCGATGTCACAGCGAGCGAATTACGCGGCAGCGCCTTCGGAGCCTATCACATGACGGTAGGATTGCTGGCCCTGCCCGGGGCACTCTGGTTCGGTGCGGTGTGGCAGCTGGCGAACATGCACACCGCCTTTCTGCTCTCATCGCTGCTCAGCCTCACCGCCACGCTCTGGTTCATCCGCCAGTATCGGCACCCAGGCAAAGCGCGCTAATCGTCTAAGCGCACGATGCGCCAGATGGCGAGTCGATAGCGCAGCGGCCTTCTGCTATCTCGGCCTAAGGCCAGTGGAGAGATGCGCCCCAGAATCTCTGGCAGCAGCGTGATGACAGCTGCCCGCGTGGCGACAAAAGGGTCGAAACAGAGGTGACTCAAGCGGATTTCGGAAGGTAGGGGGTTCGATCAAAGCGGGTCATGAACCGTTTGCGCAGTTCGCGCTGCAGCTGGGGTATGCGGTGCCGATAGTTGGTAATGTCACCATCACGCCAATCACCACATACGGCGATCACCACATAGCGTGCACCCAATGATGCCAGTCTCGGCACCTCTCGCGTTTGAAATGTAAGCTTCACCACTCCACTACTCCCTCGGCGGAACGTGTATGAAAAGTTAGTAACCGTTAGAGGGTTTCTCCATGCGAGATGATCTAAACCTTTGTAAGGATAATACTGCGGTGTGCGTCAGCATTTAGCTGCTTTCATCGCCACTTGGGGCGAATTCACAAGAAGAGGTGCATTACTCATGAGGGGTTTTTCAGTCGGTTCATGAAACGCTTGCGCAGTTCGCGCTGCATCTGTGGGATACGCCGCTTGTCGTTGGTGGCATCTCCATCGCGCCAATTGCCATGGACCGCGACTACCACATAACGCGCCCCCACCGTCTCGAGGTGCGGAAACTCTTCGGTATGAAACCTCAGGAACTCCATGCCAACTTCCTACTAATTAAGTAGGATAAAGATAGGGCAGCATAACCACCATATCAAGGAAGCCGGCGACACTTTTTTATTGCAGCGGTCGCGCCATCCACATCTCAACAGTAGGACAATTACGTTACCATTGCGCGATGGATTCCCTAGTCACCACACTGTTTACCTGGATAGAACACCACCCCCACATTGCCGGCCTCGGCGTCGCCTTGCTCTGCTTCGCCGAATCACTGGCACTCGTAGGTTTTTTACTGCCAGGCGCTGCATTGATGTTTGGTATCGGTGCCTTGATAGGGAGCGGCGTGCTCGAGCTGTGGCCGACATTGATCTGGTCTGCGATTGGCGCGATCAGCGGTGACGGCGTCAGCTTCTGGATCGGCAAGCGCTTCCATCAGCGCGTCCGCGTCATGTGGCCATTCAGCCGCTATCCCGAACTGATTGCCCGCTCCACCGATTTCTTTCATCGCCACGGCGCCAAGAGCATCGTATTCGCCCGCTTCATCGGCCCTTTACGCCCCATCGTCCCCGCCGTGGCCGGCATGCTCGACATGCCGAGCCGTCGCTTTTTTGTGGTGAATGTCATCTCGGGGATCTTCTGGGCGCCGGTCTATGTGATTCCTGGCATGGTGTTCGCGGCGTCCCTCGGTCTCGCTGCAGAAGTGGCAACGCGCTTGGCGGTAATGATCGGTTTCGTGCTCCTGCTGCTGCTGGTGGCTGTATGGCTGGTGCGCACACTCTATCGGCTGTTTCATCCCCGTGCCCTGCCGATCATCAACCGCCTGTTGGAGTGGAGTCAGCTCCACCCGCTGGCCGGGAAGTTGCCGGCCACCCTACTCGATCCCGATCACCCCGAAGCACGCGGTCTGACCCTGATGGCGGCAATACTGCTCCTCGCCACCATTGCCTTTGCCCTGCTGTTGAGCAGCCTGGGTGGGGATCTCATCAATAGTCTTGACAGTTTTGTGTTGAATGAGTTGCAGGCACTGCGCACGCCGTGGGGAGACCAGTTCATGGTGGGCGTCACCGAACTGGGTGACGCTGGCGTGCTGGCCCCCCTGTTTGCCGCGTTGCTGGGTTGGCTGCTATGGAAGCGGCGCTGGATGGCGGCAGCCCACTGGTGTGGTGCGACACTGTTTGCCCTGGCGCTGACCCAGGCACTTAAGTGGTCCACCCACATCAGCCGCCCGAGCGAGATCTACACCGGTATCAGTGCCCTCTCCTTCCCCAGCGGCCACAGCACGCTCAGCGCCGTGATCTATGGATTCCTCGCCGTGCTCATCGCCCGCGAAGTACGCATCTCCCTGCGCTGGATCGTCTACGCAGTATTTGCCGTCCTCATCACCACGATCGCTTTCTCGCGCCTCTACCTCGGAGCGCACTGGCTCAGCGATGTGATGGGAGGTCTCACGCTTGGTCTTATCTGGGTAGCCCTGCTCGGTATTGCCTATCGGCGTCATCCCGCTTCGACACTGCCCCTCAGCGGCCTGCTGCTAATCACCTCACTCACCGCCACCGCGGCATTCGGCTGGCACAACGCCTTGCGTTTCGAAGGTGACATGCAGCGTTACGCCCGCAAGGTGGAGTACCACACCATGCCATTGGACGCGTGGTGGGAGAAGGGCTGGCGCACACTGCCGAGCCATCGCAATGACCTGAGCGGGTGGAAGAGCCAACCGCTGTCGATCCAATACGCCGGCGAACTACACGCACTCGAAACCAGGCTGCTCGAGCAAGGTTGGCAACAACCGGTGAAGATGGATGCGATCAACTGGCTACAGTGGTTTGACGAATCGATCGCCCCGCAGAAGCAGCCACTACTGCCGCAACTTCACGACGGTCGCACCGACACCCTTCTCCTCATCAGTCAGGCCCCTCACGCACCGGGTCTGCTCGCCCTGCGCCTCTGGGACAGCGGCATCCGTCTGCAACCCCATGATGTCCCGCTCTGGATCGGCAATGTCGCCTACCTCGCCGTTCCTGCGGAGGCCTCCCTCGCTCTGCCGCGCGTCCAGCCCGACTTCGACGAAGCCTTCAGGGCCTTCCTTCCGGTGGTGACCACACTCCCCTATCGGCTCGTTCCTGCAGAGCCGCAGCGCAGTGCGACGCTGCTCATCAAGGTAAGCGGGTGAAGAGAGAGGCGCCCAAATCTCCGAACAAGGGCGAAGGGCAAATCAGCCAAGCTGCCCGTTCTCGATAATTTGCGCAATCCGCTCCAGGCGGTCGATGGCATCATCGAGGCCGAGCAGGAGCTGTTTCTGTTCGAGCGGGATGGGCATCAGTTCAGTGAGCCGCGCACCGACCCACTCGGCATCTTCGTAATGACACGTCAGGTTGCGGTGGGGAAAGTCGAGCTGCTCGATGATGGAGGCGAGCAGCTGCCGCAGCGAGCTATACTCGGGTGGCAGCGGGGCGGGTACCACCTGCGGTAACAGCTCCACCTCGGCAATCAACAGCTGATCGGCTTGTACCTCGGTATTGATGATGCGAAAACGCTGTTCGCCGCGCACGGTGATCCCGAGCAGCCCATCGGGGCGGCGCTCGAAATAGCTGATGCGCGCCAGCGTTCCGATGTCGTAGGGCTGCGCCGCATCCCCCACCTCGTCGCCCTCCTGGATCAGGCTGATACCGAACGCACACTCCTCCTTCATACAGCGGCTTACCATGTCGAGATAGCGTGGTTCAAAGATGCGCAGCGCCAGCGGCCCGCCGGGAAACAGAACGCTGTGCAGTGGAAAAAGGGGGATACGCAGCCTGGTCATTGAAGCTGACCCGTTACTCTTGAACTTCGCCCCAACGGCTCACCAGCCAGTGGG
>DASWUD010000229.1:0-7636 GCA_036401755.1 Gammaproteobacteria bacterium | reverse complement strand
CCAACGGCAAAGAGGAGGTCGTGAAGGTATTGCGGAGAGTGATAGGGAAAATCGTGCAGCTGATGGCGCCGGGAGGAGAGCAATTCATACAGAAACCATAAAGAGAAAGGCCCGACATGCATGCAGAGGTCGGGCCGGATTATGGGTGCTGCGGCGAGTTCACCGCAGCGCAGAGAAAAACAACTACGCGGCGATCACCATCTGTTCGGTGGGGATGCGGTAGTGCTCCTGGGTCATCAGGTCGACACCGCATTGCAGGTTTTCGATCCAGGTGAGGAATTTGTTGACCATCTCCTTACCCTGAATCACGGCACCGTGCTGCGGCACGATCATCTCCACGTCGAGGCTGCGCACCATGCTGGCCCAGTAACGGCACACCTTGTTGGAGTTCATGTAGCGCCGGTGGAACCCTTCCATGTTCTTGATGTGCGCCTCGAAATTCTGCACCGGCTTTCCGCATTCACTGTCGGGGACGTGGGAGGCGCCCATGTCGCTGGTGAAGAGGATCTTGCTCACGGAGTCATAGAAATGGAAGTTCCCTTCGGAATGAAGGAAGTGAGCCGGAATTGCCTTGATCATCGCACCACCGATTTGCAGTGTGGCGCCTTTGTCGGGAATGCCAAACAGGCGTCCCTTGGTGGCACCGCGCGAGCAGAAGTGGGGCACGAAGCGTTTCCACAAACTGGGAACGATCACCTTGGCGCTGCTGCCTATCAACCACTTGTTGATGGAGGAGACGATGTCGGGGTCGGCATGTGACGCGATGATGTAGTCAAGATTCTTCGGGGTTACATAGTCGCTGAGCGCCAGGAAGAGGCGGGTATAGGTGAGATGTCCACCTGGTTCGAACAGCGCAGCGTGGCGATTGTTGACGACCAAAAACTGATTGGACTGAACACTATCGCAGGAGAGTCCTTCTTCCTTGTCGTCGTCACCTTCGCAATCTACGAGGTCGGCAAAGACAATGCATTTGTGTGTTCCGTCGTCATAAAGGGTAATGGGCATGATAAGCATCCATGTGCTGGAGGTTGGAGTTTCTTCTTGGTCCTGAGTCTTGCAGATGAATTTAATCTGAGATTAGACACGCTCTATATTATCAAAGCACTTGGTATCTTGTCATGGGTCACAACTTGCGTTTAACCCTGAAATTTACAGGGTAGAACGCATAACAATAACAACAGGCGTTGGATGGCAATCAACCTGGCGATCAAAAATTAGCCTGGGCTAACCACGCGGTTAACTGAAATATATTTTATTGGTCGCACTCACCCCCCCATTCAGGGGGCATCAATAATCTTTTCACGTGCAATAAAAGCAAGTTGCTGGCGCAACACTAGCCGGCATCACTGTGGCTTACTCATAGGTTAAAGAATGTTCCGAACCACGGAGTGGTTCCCAACTCTTTTGATAAAATTTTCTTGGTGCGCCGTTGCAAGAGCAGTAGTGAGCTAGATCGTTCTGCGCAACATTGTGCAATGGTTGAAGTCGGCTCACGCCGTGTCGTCAATCAAGCCGGCTTTCAACAGAGAGGAATATTGTGCGGGGGATGGAGAGTGGCGCTGCGACGTGCTCGCCGCAGCGCTTTGAAGCGGTGATCAGGCTGCGACGTAGAGACTCTTGCCGGGAACGCGATAGTGGCTCTGGGTCATCAGGTCGACACCACACTGGAGGTTTTCGATCCAGTTGAGGAACTTGTCGACCATCTCCCTGCCCTGGAACATGCCACCGTGTTGCGGCACGATCATCTCCACATCCAGGCTGCGCACCATGCTGACCCAGTAACGGCACACCTTGTTGGAGTTCATGTAGCGCTTGTGGAAGCCATCCATGTTCTTGATGTGTGCTTCGAAGTTTTGCACCGGCTTGGCGCATTCGCTGTCGGGAACGTGAGAGGCGCCGACATCCCCGGTGAAGAGGATCTTGCTCACCGGATCGTAGAAGTGGAAGTTGCCCTCGGAGTGGAGGAAGTGGGCGGGAAGGGCCTTGAAGGAGGCGCCGCCGATCTCGATATCCATCCCTTCGTCGGGGATGCCGATGAGGCGTCCCTTGGTGGCGCCGGGCGAACAGAAGTGGGGCACAAAACGCTTCCACAGGTTGGGGACCACCACCTTGGCGCTGGTGCCGACCAGCCACTTGTTGAGCGAGGCGACGATATCCGGGTCCTGATGGGAGGCGATGACGAAGTCGAGGTTCTTGGGGAAGACGTAGTCGCTGATCCCCATGAACAGACGGGTGTAGGTGAGATTCCCACCCGGGTCGATCAGCGCGGCATGTTCGTTATTGACGATGAGGAACTGGTTGGCCTGCACGCTGTCGCAGGTGGAGCCTTCGCCTTTGCTCTCGTCACCATCGCAGACCACCAGGTCGGGGAAGACGATGCACTTGTGCTTGCCATCGTCGTATAGGGTTATGGGCATGGGATGTATCCAACGCTGAAATTACAGAAATCCCGGCTTCGCTCGAAAAGCGGTTGGAGCATCCATGCAGAACAAGTCTAAGTATATCAGCGAGTGCTGATACTGTCATCAGCCGGCAAAATGAATTCCTTATGATTTCATTGGGTTACATTTGAGCGCCGCTCCCCGGGCGGGAAGCCCCGGCCCGGCGGGGGCGGGCGGGCCGGCCTTGGTGCATGCCGGGCGCCCCCCGTTAAAGTGATACCATCCGCGCCAAACTGGCCGCTACTTCCATCCATGAGACTCGATCGCTACCTCAGCCAAGCCACCACCCTGAGCCGTGCCCAAGCCCAGCGCGCCATCCGCACCGGCCTCGTCACGGTCGATGGTGCGCCGGCCCGCGATCCGGCCATGCACCTTGCCCCCACGGCGCAGGTGGCGCTGGAGGGCCGGCCGCTCGTCATCGCCGGCCCCCGCTACTTCATGCTCCACAAGCCGGCAGGCTACCTCTGCGCCACCCAGGACGGCGCCCACCCTACGGTGCTCGACCTGCTCCACGAGCCACGCCGCAACGAGCTCCACATCGCCGGCCGGCTCGACCTCGACACCACGGGCCTGGTCCTGATCAGCGATGACGGCCACTGGAGCCACCGCATCACCGCGCCACGCCGGGAGTGTCCGAAGCGCTATCGGGTCACACTGGCCGAAGATCTCGCCGCCGGCGTGGCCGAGCAGTTTGCCCACGGGGTACAGCTCAAGGGCGAGGCGAAGCCGACGCGGCCGGCGCAACTGGAGATCGTTTCAGCAAGAGAGGTGTTTCTGACGATCCATGAGGGAAAGTACCACCAGGTGAAGCGCATGTTTGCCGCGGTGGGCAACCATGTCATTGCCCTGCACCGGGTCAGCATCGGCGCCATCGTGCTCGACGCGACCCTGCCGCCGGGCGGTTACCGCCCCTTGCGACCGGAGGAGATCGCCGTAGTCTGAATGGGTAGAACGCCCCGTAGATGGCGCGGCTTGCGTGGCTAGACTGAGTTCTCCATATAGTTGAAACGCCGCTGGAGAACACACGGAGATGGACGACCGGGAAACGCTGCTTGCGCGCATCGCACTCCTGGAAGAGTCGGAGCACTACTTCCGCACCCTCTTCGAGACCACCCTGGATGCCATCCTGCTCATCGACCCTGAGCGGGGCATCTTCGATTGCAATCCTGCCTCGCTGACCATGTTTCGCGCCACCTCGCGCAGGGCGCTTTGCCAACTGCGCCCATCCGCCCTCTCCGCCCGGCACCAATCGGGCTGGATCCCCTCCGCCGACCTTATCGTCCACCACATGGCCGAGGCGTTTGAAAAGGGTCACAGTCGCTTCGAATGGCAGGCACGCCGTCTCGATGGCGAGGAGTTTCCGGTCCATGTCACGCTGATCGCCATCGCCCTGCATGGGCGGCGCATGGTGCAGTGTGTGATGCGCGACCAGACCGAACTCAAATCCCGTGAGCGCGAGGCGCTGCTCGCCCACAAGGCGCTCAAGCAATCCAATCATGAGTTGCAGGTGGCGCTGGAGCAGTTGCAGCTGGCCGCCTCCACCGATCAGCTCACCTCCGCCTGGAACCGCCGCTTCTTCAACAAGGTGCTCAGCACCGAACGGGCACGCGCCGCCCGCTCGGGCCACCCCCTCAGCCTGATCCTGGTCGATATCGACCACTTCAAGGCGATCCCCGACAGCCACGGTCACCTGGTGGGGGATCGGGTGTTGGTGGAGATGGCGGCGCTGCTGCAGGAGTCGTTGCGCCAGAGCGACTACCTGATCCGCTGGGGTGGCGAAGAGTTCGCCATCCTCACCCCCGACCTCGATGAGGAGAACGGTGCGCAACTGGCCGAACGGCTGCGCGACAAGGTGTCGAACCACCGCTTCAGCGAGGGGCTGACGCTTACCATCAGCGCCGGCGTGGCGCAGCTCAACGACGAAGACGTCCCTACCCGCTGGGTGTCGCGCGCCGACCAGGCGCTCTATTCGGCGAAAACCAGCGGACGCAACCGGGTGGTGATGGCCGCCTCAGCGTAACGACGCGTCGCGCTCGTTCGCCGTCTCGCCCTCCAGCGACTGCTCCAGCTCATCGGGTAGCTCCGGGAAAAAATCGAAACCGCTCAACGCCTCCACCTGATCGACACTGGTGATGAACTGATCGAGGCGTGCCTCGCTGGAGACCTGCTGTGGGATCCGATAGGCGCGCAGCAGTGGGGTACCGTGGTTCGCCTCGGCGGGCACCGCGAGGATCTTGTAGAAGGCATCGGGGATCTCTACCCGCAGCGCACTACTGAGTCGCTCGATGGCGTCGTCGAAGAGCGGCCCGGTGACCACCCAGACGGTGCCGTAGCGTTGCGCGAACTCCTCCAGCTCCAGCCGTTCCAAATGTTGCCACACCCCGGAGTTGAGCTCGGGGCGCTGCGGCGTGATGTTGGTCATCAGGAAGGTACCGAGCTGAGCGGTGCGACCATAGGTCAGGTCGATGGCATGGTTGGGTGCCATGTGGCCCCGGCTGTAGCCGCTGCGGGTGTAGTCGTCGTGACCAATGCGGCTCAGGGTGCGCCAATCGCTCTCAAAGCGCATCGGCCGCTTGTGGCGCTGCGTGGTCTGCGTCGCGGTGAGGCGGTAGGTGACCCAGAGCGGATTGCCACGCAGTTCGGAGTAGCCGACCATGAACCCATCGTTGCGCAGCACATGCGTCCAGTAGGCGGGCTGGAGCTGGGTTGCCTGCGGCAGCCCCATCCACGCCATGGCCGGGCGTGCCACATAGAGCTCATAGCCATACCAGACGCCCCCCGCCAGCAGCAGCGGCAGAATAAGCCATGGATAGCGCCAGAGAATGCGCCACAACGGGCGCACAACAGGGATGGTTTTAAGGCGTTTCTGTTTTAACATGCGGGTGGCAGCATAAAAGGCGTACAGCATACCCCAGCCACCTGCTTTAATCATCGTGAGACCTTCTGATGGAAAAGCACCCATGAAAACCGTACTTGTCACCGGTAGCAATCGAGGGCTCGGCCTGGAGTGGACGCGCCAATATGCCCGCGCCGGCTGGCACGTGATCGCCACCTGTCGTCACCCCGCCGAGGCCCACGCGCTGCGCGAGTTGGCCGAGCACAACCCCAATATCACCCTGCAGCGACTCGATGTCACCGTGACAGCCGAGATCAACGGGCTTGCCCAACACTATCAAGGACAACCTCTCGACCTGCTCATCAACAACGCCGGCGTCTATTTTGAAAAATTCAACCCCGATCACCTGGGGGCGATCCACTACGATGACTGGGAAGAGACCTTTCGCGTCAATACACTGGGGGCGGTACGCATGATCGAGGCGTGGCGTCACGCACTGGCACGGGCCGACCATCCACTGGTGGCTACGATCACCAGCCACATGGGTTCCATCGCCGAGATTAGCCAGCCTGGCAGCTACGCCTACCGCTCCAGCAAGGCGGCGCTCAACGCCGCGATGAAGGGGCTGTCGCTCGAACTGCACCACGATGGCATCGGCGTGCTGCTGCTCCACCCCGGCTGGGCGCAGACACGCATGGGCGGCCCCGGCGCACTCTATACCGTGGAACAGAGCGTGCACGGCATGCGCCAGCGCATCGAGCAGTTCACCCTCGCCCAGAGCGGCACCTTCTACCGTTTCGATGGCAGTGAGATCCCCTGGTGAGTGGTGTGCGCCCCATCGACTATCTGATCGTCGGCCAGGGGCTGGCCGGCTCGCTGCTCGCCTGGGCGCTACTTGAGCGCGGCCAGCAGGTGGTGGTGGTCGATGATAGCCATCGCACCTCCAGCTCCATCGCCGCCGCCGGGCTGATCAATCCCATCACCGGCCAGCGCCTGGCGAAAGGGCCCGAGGTGGAGGCGTGCCTCGCCACCGCGCGCGCCTGCTACCGTGGCCTGGAGCAACGGTTCGGCCAGCCGCTGTTGCACGAGGTGGCGATGCAGCGTCTCGTCACCGATGCGAAACTGCGCGACAGCTACGAGAAGCGTTGCAGCGACCCCGCCTACGCCGACTATCTGGGTGAGTTGTATGGCGCCGGCCAGAGCGGCTGGCGGCTCAACGATCCGTTCGGCTCGTTCCGCCAACACCACACCGGCTATCTCGCGGTGGGTACGCTGCTCGCGCTGGTGCGCGAAGCGCTGCTGCGCAGAGATGCCTATGTGAACGACCCACTGCCCCATGCTGCACTAAGCCTGGCTGAGGGCGCGGTGATGTGGGGTGAATGGCAAGCGCGGCGCGTTATCTTCTGCGAAGGCTATCTGCTGCGCGACAATCCGTGGTTTAACTGGCTGCCACTGCAGCCGGCCAAGGGCGAGATCCTCACCATCGACGGCTATGGTGAACTGCCCGAGGTGATTATCAACGGCGGCCACTGGCTGCTGCCGCTCGCCGACGGCCATCACAAGCTGGGGGCCAGCTACGATCGCGACCACCTCGATGAGACGCTCACCGTTGAGGCGCGCCGCGCACTACTCGGCGCGCTGAGTGAGCTGATCATCGAGCCCCCCACCTGTCGCGTCATCGACCATCGCGCCGGAGTACGCCCCGGCACGCGCGACAAGCAACCCTTCCTCGGTCTTCATCCGCACCATCCACAGCTGGCCATCTTCAACGGCTTCGGCTCGCGCGGCTCACTGCTCATCCCGTGGCACGCCGAGCTGTTTGCCGACGTGCTATGCGACAAAGCGCAATTGCCTGCCCACCTCGACATCCGCCGCCACTGGAGCGAGGCGTGAGCCGCATCGACCTGGTGACGCTTGCGCAGCAGCGCGTAAGCGAAGTAGTAGCGGAAGGCGATGTGGTGATCGACGCCACCCTCGGCAACGGTCACGACGCCCTCTTTCTCGCGCAACGCATCGGCGAGCGCGGCCACCTCTACGGCCTCGACATCCAACCCGCCGCCCTCGCCGCCACCCAACAACGCCTCGCACAACACCAACTGCTGGCGCGCGCCACACTCCTGCCATACGGCCACGAAACCATGGCCGCACAGATCCCCGCACACCATCACGGCCGCATCAAGGCAGTGATGTTCAACCTCGGCTACCTCCCCGGCCACGACCACACCCTGCGCACCCACAGCACCACCACCCTGCAGGCACTGCAGAGCGCACACGCCCTGCTCGCCCCCGACGGCCTCATCGTCATCGTCGCCTACACCGGCCACAGCCACGGCCGCGCCGAGACCGAAGCGGTGAAGGC
>DASWUD010000228.1:0-4969 GCA_036401755.1 Gammaproteobacteria bacterium | reverse complement strand
GAAGAATTCGGGTTCGGGGCCGAAGAAAGCGGTATCAGCGATGCCGGTCGACTTCAGGTACTCCTCGGCGCGCTTGGCGACCGAGCGGGGATCGCGCTCGTAACCCGTCATGGTGGCAGGCTCGACGATGTCGCAGGTGATGTTGATCATCAGTTCGTCGGCGAACGGATCGAGATAGGCAGTGGAGGCATCCGGCATCAGGATCATGTCCGATTCGTTGATATGCTTCCAGCCGGCGATGGAGGAGCCGTCAAACATCACGCCGCTGACAAAGGTGTCTTCATCGACAGAGTGGGAGGGATAGGTGACATGCTGTTCCTTGCCATGGGTGTCGGTGAAGCGGTAGTCAACAAACTTCACTCCCTTTTCCTTGATCATCTTCAAAACGTTCTGAGCGGACATCGATGGCCTCCAGGCGCTGGTATCACATTAAGGTTAAGTTCTTGCGAACATTCACTGATATGCTATTTTGCAGGAAATATGCCAGTTGTTAACTGATTGATGTCATGAGCCTTTTCATGGCTTCCATCAGTTAGCAAAAGATTACACCGCACCAATATGGTGCATAATTTTTACTGACGCACCGGTATGGTGCGCTTAGCTGAAATAAATCTCGATACGTTCGATCTGCGCACTTCTGGCCACCGCCTCCTGCATCTGTTGGCGCAACTGCGCAGCCTCTTCGGTCGAAGAGGCCGCGGCTAGTGGCAAGACGACTTCGGCCACTATTTTGCCTCCAATGTAGTGAAGAGTCATGCGCTTAATGTGGCGGGCTGCCTCAATCCCGTGCCAGGCCTGCTCGAAGATTTCCCGTACCTGCGAGCGCCCCGGCAGATCGCAGCATCGACTGCTTTCTTCATCGTTTTCGGCGTCGATATGGACCAAAACATCCTGAACTTCGTCGATTTCTCGAATAACGCGCTGCCTGACCGTTTCACTGATGAAGTGGCCCTCAGAGACGCTCAGTAGCGGGTCGACCTGAATGTGCACATCCACCAGCGCATCGGGCCCCATGCGCCGGGTACGCAGGTGGTGAAAATAACGCACCCCATCCACCGACTGGATGCTATTGCGGATTGCCGTCACCCGCTCTGCCTCCAGCCCGGTATCGATCAGGTCCTTCATGGCATGGAACACCAGGTTCCAGGCGATCTTGACCACCATCAGTGCCACGGCCACCGCCGCCACTGCATCAAGATAGGTCAAACCGGCCAGACTGCCAGCGACACCGACCACCACCAGCAGAGAGGAGACCGCATCGGAGCGGTGGTCCCAGGCATTGCCGCGCAACATACTGGAGCGCAGCCGCTTGGCGGCGCGCATGGTGTAGTGGTAAAGCGCCTCCTTGAAGGCCAGCGCGAGCAGGGCGATCAGCAGCGCCGAGAGCTCCGGCTGCAGCAGCAGCTCGGGGTTGAACAGGCGGCGCGCTGCATCGATACCGATGGCGATGCCGATGCCGCCCAGCATCAATCCCTGGCCGACACTGAACATGGTTTCGATGCGGCCATGGCCGTAGGGATGATCCTCGTCTGCTCCGCGGCTGGCATGTTTGGCCGCCAGCAACAGCAGAAAGTCATTGCTGAGGTCAGAGAGGGAGTGGAAGCCGTCGGCGATGAGCGCCTGGGAGTGGCCGATGAAACCGAACAGGAGTTTGAGCGTGGCGATTACCGCGTTGACTGCGGCGCCATGGAGGGTAACCCGGCGAATCTCGGAATAGCGCTGCGGATCGCTGGCCATCATGCGCAGTTCGCCGTTTTGTCCGTTGTTGCCAAACTCTTCCATGGGGCTCATCGATCGCCATCTCCAACCCGCACTTCTATGATCCACTCGTTTCCTTGCCGGCGGCTGCCCAGAACAGCATGGCCGTTTATCCGGCACCACGCTGGGATGTCGTTCAGTGCCCCGGGATCGGTGCAGGTGATCTCCACCTCGTCACCGGGCTGCAGCTCGTTGACCCGATTTTGTAGCCGGATCACAGGCATCGGGCAGAGCAGGCGGCGTGCATCGACCTGCACCCGGCTCATTGCAATGTCCACTCCAGTTTCTGTTCGGGCTCAGGGAGGGGGACAACCTGCAGCTGCTGCTGTGTGCCATCCCCGTAATTTACCTCGATGGTCGCCAGTTCGCCCGGCGGTACCTTGCAGTAGCGTGCGGTCAGGCGAGCCGCGAGCTGCAAATCGGCTTCGCCATCAAGGCACCCGTCCACCAGCACCAGTGGACCATTGTGGCTGGTGGCGTACATGTGGATGAACTGTTTGCGGTACCCTTCCAGGAAGTTGTTCTCCCCCTCTTCGCGGCCGACGATCAGCTTGAAATGGGGGCGGGGGCGGATGTGTCGCCCCACCTTGAGGAGCATGATATCGTCGAGTTCGTATTTGCGTTCACCGCGCGCCTGCCAGAGGTCCACCAGCTTGCGCGAGTAGGATTCATCCGTGAGGAAACAGCAACCCCCGGAGGGCTGAGCGTACTCTTCGATGCCATAGTGCAGCGCCAGCTCCATCTGCGGCTTGCGCGAGCGGCCGGAGAAGCCGAACAGCTTGTCGCGGTCGACCCACCCTTCGCGCTCCGGTAGGGTAGGGGAGAGGTTCTTGGCACAGAGCGGGCGCAGCAGCCGATCCAGCGCCCCCGATTCCCGCGCCACCACCGGCATGGTGTCCTTGCGCTGCGACATGGGGCGCTGGCCGATCACCTCGCCGGTGATGATGAAATCGAAACCATGCTTTTCCATCCACTCCTGCGCTTTCTGCACCATGAAGATCTTGCAGTCGAGGCAGGGGTTCATGTTGGCCCCGTAACCGTGCTGCGGATTGAGCAGTACCTCCTTGTACTCCTCGACGATATCGAGGATGTGCAGCTTAATGCCCAGCTGCTCGGCGCTCCACAGGGCGTTGTTGCGCTTCGGCTTCGCCTTGTCCTTCTTGCGGATGGCGTGGGTGTGCCCCTCCACGCAGAAGCCGGTATAGAAATTGATCCCTTCGACGTGGATGCCCTGGTCGAGCATGACGCGGGCGGCGAGCAGGGAGTCGAGGCCGCCGGAGATGAGGGCGACCGCTTTGCGTTGTGGCTGTGACATGAAACCTATCGGGATGGGGAATAAGTGCACACCTATTTTACCGCAAATCAGCCCCGGCGCAGAGCAGCTTTCGCTATATACACACCATGTTCAACCAGCCACTCAATGTGGAAAAGCCTTAACCACACCGCATGGCTCGGGCTATAATTCGCGGCTTTCTTTAAATATATGAACGGATTTCGGTGACCACATGATTAAGATGGCGCGGGACGTATCGACCTTTCAGGGGTTGATCCTGGCTCTACAGGAGTACTGGGCGCAACAGGGGTGTGTCATTCTGCAGCCCCTCGATCTGGAGGTGGGGGCGGGCACCTTTCATCCGGCCACCTTCCTGCGCTCCATCGGGCCCGAGCCGTGGAGCGCGGCCTATGTGCAGCCCTCCCGGCGGCCTACCGACGGGCGCTATGGGGAGAATCCCAACCGGGGACAGCACTACTACCAGTTCCAGGTGGTGATCAAGCCGTCACCGCTCGATATCCAGGAGCTCTACCTCGGCTCGCTCAAAATGCTCGGCTTCGATCCGCTGGTGCACGACATCCGTTTCGTCGAAGACAACTGGGAGTCACCTACCCTCGGCGCCTGGGGTCTCGGCTGGGAGGTGTGGCTCAACGGCATGGAGGTGACCCAATTCACTTACTTCCAGCAGGTGGGCGGTCTCGACTGCAAGCCGGTGACCGGCGAGATCACCTACGGCCTGGAGCGCATCGCCATGTACATCCAGGGGGTCGAGAGCATGTTCGATCTGGTGTGGACCGACGGCCCTCTCGGCAGGGTCACTTATGGCGATGTCTTCCATCAGAACGAAGTGGAGATGTCAGCATTCAACTTCGACTATGCCGACGTGGAGACGCTCTTCAAACATTTTGACTTCTACGAAGGGCAGAGCAGCAAGCTGATCGAGGCGGGCCTGCCGCTGCCCGCCTACGAGATGGTGCTCAAGGCCTCGCATACCTTCAACCTGCTCGATGCACGCCACGCCATTTCGGTGACCGAACGGCAGCGCTTCATTTTGCGCGTGCGCGCCCTGGCGCGCGCCGTGGCGCAGGCCTATTACGATCGCCGCGAGGCCCTCGGCTTCCCCATGCTCGCCAACGTAAAGGGAGGTGCGAAATGAGCCACAAGCGTGATCTGCTGATCGAGATCGGCACCGAAGAGCTGCCGCCGAAGGCGCTCAAAAAACTCTCCGACGCCTTCACTGCCGCTATCGCCGAAGGGCTCGAAAAGGCCGAACTGCACCACAGCAAGCTGCACAGCTACTGCTCGCCACGCCGTTTGGCAGTGCTGGTGGAAAAGCTCGACGAGGCGCAGAAGGATCGCACCGTCGAAAAGCGCGGCCCGGCGCTCACCGCCGCCTTCGATGGCGATGGCAATCCGACCAAGGCCACTGAAGGATTCGCCCGCTCCTGCGGCATCACCGTCGATCAGCTGGAAACCGCCGAGACCGACAAGGGTGCCTGGCTGGTCTATCGCAGCGAACAGAAGGGAGCAGCAACCGCCTCATTAATCCCCGACATCGTGCGCGCCGCCCTCGACAAGCTGCCGATCCCCAAGCGCATGCGCTGGGGCGATCTTTCCAGCGAATTTGTCCGGCCGGTGCACTGGGTGGTACTGCTGTTTGGCAACGAGGTGATCGACACCGAGATCCTCTCGGTGCGTAGCGGGCGTGAAACACGCGGCCATCGTTTCCACCACCCGGCGCCGATCTACATCGGTGAGCCGGCGGCTTATGCACCGTTGCTGGAGAGTGAAGGGCGCGTCATCGTCGACTTCGCCAAGCGGCGCGAAGCGATCCGCGGCCTGGTGATGGAGGCCGCCGCCAAGGCCGGTGGCACTGCGGTGATCGACGAGGAGCTGCTTGATGAGGTCACCGGTCTGGTGGAGTGGCCGGTGCCGATC
>DASWUD010000227.1:0-3881 GCA_036401755.1 Gammaproteobacteria bacterium | reverse complement strand
CGGCTCTTCTTGTCCTCGGGGGAGAGTTGGGCGAGGTGCTCGTCGAGATGCTTGACCACCTGATGTTCGGTCTCCACCACGAAGTCGAGGCTCCACTTGTCGCCGGCCAGTCCGGCGGCGGCGCCGATAGCCAGCGAGCCGAAATACCCGAAGGGGTTGAGGTCGCTGACGGGGGTGCCGAGCTCATGGGCGCGCCGTTCGCACCATTCCAGATGGTCGTTCTCCTCCAGCGCGGCGCGTTCAAACTTGTCGCGCACCTCGGGCAGTTTGGCGGTGAGGGCCTGTCCTTCGTAGAGCCCCTGCGCCGACACTTCGCCGGCGTGGTTGATGCGCATCAGGCGTCCGGCGAGCACGCGCTCCTCTTCGCTCAGTTCGCTGTCGGCAATAGGTTCCGCGGGGTTGGGGCGTTCGGTGAGGAGCGGCTTGCCGGCGATGGTGCGCATCGCGGTATCCACATGCATGACCAGTCGGTCGAGGGGGCTGTAGTGTCTCATGGCTTAAAGATACCCAACTGTTTCAGCGATTACCATCCGGCCAGGGTCAGTTGCCGATCGAGCAACACTACCGGATGGAGCACCTCGATCGCCTGCCCCTGTTCGCGCAGCCCTGCCGCGATATGGAGGGCGCAACCGAAATTGGCGCTGGCCAGGTAGGCAGCACCGTTCGCAGCTGCTGCGGTGAGCTTGGGGGCGCGCAGCGCCGCGGCG
The DNA here is from genome assembly GCA_036401755.1 of Gammaproteobacteria bacterium. Lineage (GTDB taxonomy): Bacteria > Pseudomonadota > Gammaproteobacteria > Thiohalomonadales > Thiohalomonadaceae > DASWUD01. The sequence continues at coordinate 3,174 of DASWUD010000227.1, read as the reverse complement.
GTAGGCGCATGAGTCAGGTGGTAGATGCCGGCCGCGCCACAACAGCTGCGGTTGCCCTCCAGCGCTACCACCTGCAGCTGTGGGATACGTGCCAGCAACCGGTAGGGAGCCTCGCTCTGGCGCAGTACGTTGTGCAGGGTGCAGGGGTCATGCACCGCCACCGTGGCAGCGAGCGGTGCGGCTACCAAATGAGCTGGCCATTCCACCCCGGCCAGAAAGCTGTCGATATCGCAAACCTTGTTGGCGAGGGCCTCACCATCCTGGCCAATCAGCACGCCGTAGTCAGCCAGTTGCGCGCCGCAACCGCTGGCGGTGAAGAGGATCGCTTCGTACTGGTCGGTGGCGAAGGCGGCGATATTGGCCAGCGCCAGCCGTTTTGCGCTCGCCAGCTCGCCCTGGTGGTGGTGCAGGCCGCCGCAACACTGTTGTGCGGGGGGAATGTGCACCTCGTAACCAAGTCGGTTGAGCAGCCGGATCGACGCGCGTAGTGCTGCCTGATCGAGGATGGAACCGAGGCAGCCGGTGAAGAGCGCCACGGCGCCGCGCCGCGCCCCTGTGGCGGGATAGTGTGGGGCAAACTCCTCGATGGGGGGGACCTCCGGCAACTGTTGCTCCAGGCCTGCGAGCTTGAGCCCCTTGAGCAGGCCGCTGCTGCGCGCCAGCCACTGGACGCCGCTCTGTTGGTAGAGGCGCAGGGCCTTGGCCTTCTGCCGCAGCTGGTCAGGTTCTTCGATGGCGTCGAGCAGGCGACGCACCACGATGGGTTGTTGTCTTTTGCCCTGCTCCTGCAGCAGGGTGCGGGTCTGGTCGATGAGCCGTCCATACTCGACCAGCGAGGGGCACATGCGCTCGCAGCTGCGGCACGCCAGGCAGTTGTCGAGATGGCGCAGGAGCGGGGCATCGGCTTCCATTTTTCCCGCTGCCAATGCCTGCATCAGCATGATGCGCCCGCGCGGCGATTCAGCCTCATGGCGTGTCAGCGAGAAGGTGGGGCAGTGGGGCAGGCAGAGGCCGCACATGACACAGCGGTCGGCGCCGGCGAGGATGGATGCAACTGGATTCAAATAATGACCTGCGAGGTATACCGGAAAGTGCTAGACCTAGCCATGATAGAATGACCGGCTCATTGTAGCCCAACCCTCCGGGGGAAGTAACAACCAATGTCCTACTACCGCCACCATGTTTTTTTCTGCACCAACCGCCGCGAGGATGGCGGCCCCTGCTGCACCGACCACGGCTCCGAGGCTATGCGCGACTACGCCAAGAAGCGCTGCAAGGAACTGGGCATCCACGGCGCGGGGCAGGTGCGCATCAACAGCGCCGGCTGCCTGGACCGCTGCAGCGAAGGGCCGGTGATCGTGGTCTATCCCGAGGCGGTCTGGTACAGCTACGTCGATCGCGACGACATCGACGAGATCATCGCCGAACATCTGCAACACGGCCGGGTGGTCGAGCGCCTGAAGATCTGACGGGCACCATAAAACGAAGTATCCACCCAATGAATTCAAATCAATACGCGGTGCTCGCTCACGGCCTTACCAAGCGCTACGGTGGGCAAACGGTGGTGGATGCCATCGATCTCGACGTGCATCGCGGCGAGTGCTTTGGCCTGCTCGGCCCCAATGGCGCCGGCAAGACGACCACCCTGCGCATGCTGCTCGGCATGACCCCTGCCGATGGCGGTGAATTGCAGGTACTCGACTATGCCATCCCCCGCCAGGCACAGGCCATGCGCCAGTATCTCGGCGTAGTGCCACAACAGGACAGCCTCGATCCCGACTTTACCGTCACCGAAAACCTGCGCGTCTATGGCAGCTATTTCGGCCTTGGCGGTGAGGTGTTGAGCAAGCGTATTGGCGAGCTGCTCCACTTCGCCTCCCTGGAGCACAAGGCCGATGCCACCATCGCATCACTCTCGGGTGGCATGAAGCGCCGCCTGGCACTGGCGCGCTCGCTCATCAACAGCCCCACACTGGTGATCCTCGATGAGCCGACCACCGGCCTCGATCCCCAGGCGCGCCAGCTGATCTGGCAGCGGCTGCGCACGCTGCTGGGGGAGGGACGCACCTTGATCCTTACCACCCACTACATGGATGAGGCGCAGCGCCTGTGCGATCGCATCGCCATCATGGACCATGGCCGCATCCTCGATATCGGCTCACCGAGCGAATTGATTAAGCGCCACATCGAACCGCACGTGGTCGAAGTGCACGGCCCGGCACTCGATGATTGGTACACCAAGGCGGGCAAGCAGCGGGTGGCGCGTGCCGAGCACATCGGCGAGACCCTCTTCTGCTATGTGCAGGATGATCGCGAGCTGGTGAACAGCCTGTGTGACTACACGGATCTGCAGTACCTGAGTCGCCCTGCCAATATCGAAGACGTCTTCCTCAAGCTGACCGGACGGGATCTGCGCGAATGAACCAGCCTGCGTCTCTGCCGCGTCTCTGGCGCTGGTACCCGGTCTGGAAGCGCAATGCGCTGGTATGGCGCAAGCTCGCCATTCCGGCGCTGCTCGGCAACATCGGCGAACCGCTGCTCTATCTGGTCGCGCTCGGCTTCGGGCTCGGGGCACTGGTGGGGGAGGTGAAGGGCACCGACTACCTCACCTTTATCGCTTCGGGCTTCATCTGCGCCAGCGTGATGAACACCGCCAGCTTCGAGGCGATCTACTCCTCCTACACGCGCATGGCGGTGCAGGATACCTGGACCGCCATGCTCTACACCCCGCTGGAGGTGGAGGACATCCTCATCGGCGAGGTGATGTGGGCCGCCACCAAGGGTTTGCTCAGTGCCGTTGCCATCCTGCTGGTGGCGGTGGTACTCGATGCGGTCCATAGTTGGAACGCGCTGTGGATATTGCCGGTGTCACTTTTTGCGGGTGTGACCTTCGCCTCCATGGCCCTGGTGATGACCGCCCTCGCGCGCAGTTATGACTTCTTCATGTATTACTTCACCCTGGCCATGACACCGATGTTCCTGTTCGGCGGGGTCTTTTTTCCCCTCGATGGCATGCCGCCCATGGTGCCGCTGGCGGCACGGTTCCTGCCACTGACCCACACCATTGACATCATCCGGCCGCTCACTACCGGTGCGCATGTTGAGAATCTCCTGCTCCACCTCGCCGTTCTCACTGCCTATGGCGTTGTTACCTATCTGCTCGCTCTGCGCCTG